>NZ_RHGZ01000001.1:0-415803 GCF_003789045.1 Marinobacter sp. R17
GCTATTCCCAGAAGCAGTTAAATGAATTTGCAAGGAAGCTGAATGAACGACCGAGGAAAACACTCGACTACCTGACACCTGTGGAGAAGCTGCAAAGCATATTTGCGTTGACCGGTTGAACTCACCACAGCTCTCTTGATGTCGGACGACATGAATCGTACGCGCTGATAGACCGGTTGGGAGAGCAGGAGTCGATTGAACGGGTCTGTGAAGCGTTTGAAGTCAGCCGTTCCAGCTACTACGAATACCGCCAACGGCGGAACCGTGTGGATGTAGAACGCTTGGCCCTGAAGGCTCAGGTCAACCGCCTGTTTAACAAGAGCCGCAGCTCTGCCGGCAGTAGAACGATCAAGGGCATGCTCAATGACGACGGCGTTGTCATCGGGCGCTTCAAGGTTCGACGATTGATGAGTGAGCTGGGGCTGATCTGTAAGCAGCCGGGGCCTCACGCCTACACGCAGGCGACCGTTGAGCGACCGGATATCCCGAACCATCTGGATCGTGAGTTTGCAGCAGAACGGCCTAACGAGGTCTGGTGCGGTGATATCACTTACATCTGGAGCGGCCAGCGATGGAGTTATCTGGCTGTGGTGCTGGATCTGTATGCCCGCCGGGTTGTTGGTTGGGCCATGTCATCCAGTCCTGATGCCGACCTGGTTGTCAAAGCTCTGGACCACGCCTGGGAACAGCGTGGTCGACCGGAGAAAGTCATGTTCCACTCGGACCAGGGCAGTCAGTACGCCAGCCGCAAGTTCCGTCAGCGGCTCTGGCGCTATCGAATGACGCAAAGCATGAGCCGGCGCGGCAACTGCTGGGACAATCCTCCGATGAAGAGGCTGTTCCGGAGTCTGAAATCGGAATGGATACCGGCCTTTGGATATCGGAACCTGCCCGAGGCTAAAAAGGATGTTGGTGGCTATCTGATGGACTACTACACCGGCAACGACCCCATGGGTTCAACGACGGCATTTCACCTGTTGTCGCTGAGGAAGACCTTAAAATACTACCAAGGATTAGCTTGCCACCACGAAAAGAACCCCTCACCTTTGCAGCGAGAGGTTCCCAGTCCAAGCTTGGCATTGGCTTGCTAAATATGACTAATACATTTCAGCTTAGAGCATGATTAACAGTATCTACTCAATCAAACCAAGCTTGCCACTATCAATTGCCAGTACAATCAATGCCACGACCCGCAGTACCAGTAGTCGCAGCAACAGCCGGGTTGTTGCCAACCCCCGCAACAGCAGCAACATCATCACGACAACCTGTGCCTGACATCACCCACTGAATAGCACCGGTTGGAGCTGTACCATTTGTGGAATCAAACGGCATTGGAGTCCACAAGAGAGTCAGGTTAATTCCGCCTGCATCAGTAGCCGTTGTTGTTATTGAAATCACTCCATCGGTAACACTCATGGCGTCTATATAATTAATAGTTGCGCCGTCATTACCCGCCGTGATCGCGGGGGGAATCTCGTTATTATTATACCCATTATCACATGTTCCAAGTGCACCTTCCTGCTGAAAGCAGAGTGCAACAGCAGTTTTAACACCTGCAATACCACCTGCCGCACCAGCGACCTCTGAGCGCTGGGTGTAATCCTGATAGGCAGGGATCGCCACCGCGGCCAGAATACCGATAATCGCAACAACGATCATCAATTCAATCAAAGTAAAACCCTGTTGTACGCGCTTCATATAAATCTCCGCATTATCTCTTTCATTTGACGCCCCGGTCGGGGAAGCCTGCGCAAAATAAAGCACGAACCATGCCACACCAATAAAATTCAATAAAATCAATTTATTTTAAAACAAAAACCCTAAAACTGTGCCACGACCCTTGGATGGCAGTGACATACGGCGCCGACTACTGACGTTTTTTGTCACCCTGATAAATTTGCGACCGAGAGGGCTGACATGACTACAAACGAACCTTTCAAAACATTTAGGTCCGATCTAAACTTGAGCGTCAGAAACATTCAGCAACCTGTCGACAGCACTCAAATTTATGCCTCCAAGCAATCAAAACGTTACCCTGACCGGACTCGCTCGCCGATTTGTCGAGGACGGTCTCCTGGATGAAGCTGCGGCGCGCGATGCCTTTATTCAAGCTTCCAACAACAAAATCCCGCTGATCACCTATCTGGTCCAGAACAACCTGGCTGATAGTCGGGGGCTCGCATTCTCAGCCGCAATGGAATTCGGAGTTTCTGTTCTCGACCTAAGCTCATTCTCCCCGGAGATGCTTCCTGAGAAGATTGTCGACGAAAAGCTGGTTCGCAAGCACAACGCTCTCCCCCTCTACAAGCGAGGCAAGCGGCTGTTTATAGCCGTATCCGACCCCACCAACATCCAGGCGCTGGATGAGATCAAGTTCAATACGGGGCTAAGCACGGATGCCATCCTGGTTGATGATGCCAAGCTTCGGGAGTTGATCGACCGCTACCTGGAATCCCATGAGACATCCATGGGAGACCTGGAAGATGGGGACCTTGAAGACATCGATATTGAAGGGGGCGAAGAGGATAACGACGACGCTGCGGTTGCCGCATCGGATGTCGATGACGCACCTATTGTAAAATACGTCAATAAGGTTCTCTTGGATGCTATTCGAGGCGGTGCATCTGACATTCACTTCGAACCCTATGAAAAAGTTTATCGCGTAAGAACGCGGACAGACGGCATCCTCAAAGAAGTCTCCAAACCATCCATAAAGCTGGCCCCGAAAATCGCGGCTCGTGTAAAGATCATGGCCCAGCTCGATATTTCCGAGCGTCGGGTGCCGCAGGACGGTCGGATCAAGATGAAGCTGTCCAAGACCAAGGCCATCGATTTTCGGGTCAATACGCTTCCGACGCTTTGGGGCGAGAAAATCGTCCTTCGTATCCTTGATCCAAGTTCGGCGAAACTGGGGATTGATGCTCTGGGCTACGAGGACGAGCAAAAGCAGATGTATATGGAGGCCCTCGAACAGCCTCAGGGTATGATTTTGGTAACTGGCCCAACCGGCTCCGGTAAAACGGTATCCCTTTACACAGGCCTGAACATCCTGAATACGCAAGAGCGCAACATTTCCACAGCTGAAGACCCAGCAGAAATCAATCTGGAGGGCATCAACCAGGTTAACGTCAATAATAAGGTTGGCCTAGGCTTCGCTGAAGCGCTGCGCGCGTTCCTGAGGCAGGATCCGGATGTCATCATGGTTGGCGAGATTCGGGATCTCGAAACCGCGAACATCGCAATCAAGGCCGCCCAGACTGGCCACTTGGTTCTATCCACACTGCACACGAATAGCGCACCGGAAACCCTCACCCGCATGATGAACATGGGAGTTCCCGCCTTTAACATCGCCACCTCCGTCAGTCTGATCATCGCCCAGCGGCTGGCTCGCCGCCTCTGTAGTTGCAAGGAGCCGGCCGACATTCCGAAAGACGTGCTATTGAAGGAAGGCTTCACAGAGCAACAAATTGAAACAGGCTTTACTTTGTACCGCCCCAAGGGCTGTGATAAATGCAATGGTGGGTATAAAGGCCGCGTCGGCATCTACGAAGTCGTCAAGGTCACCGACAACCTCGCCAACATGATTATGGAAGAGGCGAGTTCGATTAAGATCGCAAAACAAGCGCAGGCGGAAGGCTTCGCGAACCTCAGGCAGTCCGGCCTCAAGAAGGTCATGGATGGCGTGACAAGCCTCGAGGAAGCGAACCGCGTGACGAAGGATTGACAATGGCAGCGAACGCACAGAAATTAGCAACTTTTGTCTGGCATGGCAAAGATCGCCGTGGGAACAAAGTTAATGGAGAATTATCCGGCCCGAGCATAGCTCTGGTGAAGGCTCAGCTTCGAAAACAAGGCATTGTTCCTGACAAGGTAAAAAAGAAGCCGAAGCCTTTGTTTGGGAGCGGAAAAAAAATATCCCCATTCGATATTGCTCTACTAACACGTCAACTTGCAACCATGATGAAAGCAGGCGTTCCATTAGTGCAAAGCTTTGATATTGTTGCAGAAGGCATGGAGCATAAGTCGCTGCAAGATCTGGTATTAGCCATTAGGAACGATATTGCTGCGGGTACGGGCTTTGCTAGTTCACTCAGAAAGCACCCAAAATATTTTGATGACCTTTACTGCAATCTAATTGATTCTGGTGAGAAATCCGGCGCACTGGAACATATGCTTGACCGTGTGGCCACATACTTGGAAAAGACAGAACTATTAAAGAAGAAAGTAAAAAAGGCGATGACATATCCAGCCGCCGTAGTAGCTGTAGCTATTGTCGTCACCGGGATCCTTCTGGTGAAAGTTGTGCCTCAGTTCCAGAGCCTTTTCGAAGGATTTGGCGCGGAACTTCCAATGTTCACACAGTTTATTGTGAACTTGTCAGAATGGATGCAATCATGGTGGTTCATTATATTATTGGCGGCTGCTTCCTCAATCTATCTGTTCAAGGAAGCTAAGCGTCGTTCTCAAAAGTTTTCTGACGCCGTAGAAAAGTATTTATTACGGATCCCGGTTGTGGGTGAAATCATAGATAAATCTGCGGTAGCAAAATTTGGGAGAGTGTTGTCGACCACTTTTGCCGCCGGTGTTCCGCTTGTCGACGCACTGGAATCAGTTGCAGGAGCGACAGGCAATGCTGTTTACAGAGATGCAATTCTCAAAATACAGAGTGAGGTTTCGAGCGGTACTCAGCTACAAGCGGCAATGAGATCAGTCGGTGTCTTTCCCGTGATGGCAATTCAGTTAACTTCCATCGGCGAAGAGTCGGGCAATTTGGATGCCATGTTAGGTAAAGTTGCAGAACACTACGAAGCAGTGGTTGATGATATGGTTGACAACCTTACGTCTCTCATGGAGCCACTTATCATGTCAGTTCTAGGCGTGCTAGTGGGCGGTCTAATAGTTGGCATGTACCTGCCAATATTCCAAATGGGCCAAGTTGTCTAACGCTTTATAACGCTGAAGCCAGAACCGCCCGGCAGGACTATCATTGCCGGGCGACTCTTGTGAGCTGTCAAGATACTCGGAACCTGTAAACCAAGGCCGTTCATGCCCACCCTCGTAGCACTACTTGATTATCCAGCCTATCTCTACCCGATCCTGATCTTTCTCTCCCTCTGCATCGGCTCCTTCCTAAACGTCGTCATCCTCCGCCTCCCCAAAATGATGGAGCAGGACTGGCGCTGCCAATGCGAGGAGTTTTTGGAAATTCCAGAAGGCGAGCGAAAGCCGGAGAAGAAATTCACCCTTTCCTCTCCAAACTCAACCTGCCCAAAATGCGGGCACGAGATCAAGCCCTGGGAAAACATCCCGGTCATCAGCTACCTGTTCCTTGGTGGCAAGTGCGCCTCCTGCAAAGCACCGATTTCGATTCGCTATCCGCTTATTGAAGCCGCCACTGCCATTCTGTCGGTCTTTACCGTGGCCTGGCTGGGCGCCGGCGAGAAGGGGCTTTGGGCGCTGGTTCTGGTGTGGGCATTGATCGCCCTGACCGTGATCGATTTCGATACCCAGCTTCTACCGGACAGCATCACCCTTCCCCTGCTCTGGCTGGGTCTTATTCTCAACTACTTCGGAGTACTGACCGATTTCAGCAGCGCCTTCTGGGGGGCGATCTTTGGTTATCTATCCCTCTGGTCCATCTACTGGCTGTTCAAGCTGGTAACAGGCAAGGAGGGCATGGGGCATGGTGACTTCAAGCTGTTAGGCGCCCTGGGGGCCTGGCTGGGATGGCAATTGCTGCCAGCGGTGATTCTGCTATCGTCCGTGGTGGGTGCCGTCATCGGCATCAGTCTGATCGTTTTCCGTGGCCATGGGCGCGAGGTACCGATTCCGTTTGGGCCCTATCTGGCGATCGCCGGCCTGCTTGCACTCTGGTTCGGTCCGGAGATGACGGCAGCCTGGGTCAACTTCCTCAAAGTATAACAACAGGTCTATCCATTGAGAGTCATCGGTCTGACGGGCGGTATTGGCAGTGGCAAATCCACGGTCGCTCGTTTCTTCCAGGAGTTGGGTGTCCACGCCGTGGATGCCGACATTGTTGCTCGTGAAGTCGTGGAGCCCGGAACGCAGGCGCTGGCCCGGATTGCTGAGCACTTTGGCAAGAATATCCTGACGTCCGAAGGAGCATTGGATCGCGCGGCCTTGCGGCAGATCGTGTTTGAAGCGCCAGCCGAGCGGGAATGGCTGGAGAATCTGCTCCATCCCATCATTCGAAACGAAATCAGACGCCAGCTCTGGCTGGATGATGAACCCGCTCCGTCGGACTATCCTCACCAGTATGTCCTGCTGGTTTCTCCGCTGCTCCTGGAAACCGATCAGCATCAGTTGACGGATGAGGTGATTGTGGTGGACGTGCCTGTTGAAACCCAGATCGAACGCACCATGAGTCGCGATCAGAACAATCGAGACCAGGTGGAGCGCATCATTGCCGCACAGATGCCCCGGGAGGATCGACTCCAGAAAGCCGATCACGTGGTTGATAACACCCAACCTCTCGCGGTGGTCGAAGACGAGGTCAAGGCGCTTCACGCATTGCTGGACGCGAATTCTGTGGATCAACATTCATGAGCAAGCCCTGCATTTTTTGCCAGATCGCGGCCAATGAAGCGCCCCACGCCCTGGTCTACGAAGATGCTGAATGCAGCGCTTTCATGGATATCCATCCGCTTGGACGGGGCCACGTTCTTGTTATTCCGAAACAACATGCGGTTCAGATAACCGAGCTGGACGGTGCTTTTCAGGATCGACTGTTCCAGGTTGCTCGCCGGGTACTCAAGGCACAACGCCAACTCGGTTGGGGACTGAAGGGAACCCATATTCTCCTGAACGATGGCAAGGCAGCAAACCAGACGGTGCCGCATGCTCATATCCACGTCATTCCCCGGGAATCCCGGGACAACCTGAAATCCATGGGACGTCTTCTGCTGCACGTGACTGGCTTGTTCGGTCCTCGCCAGAAGCCAGCGGTATTGCAACAACAGGCGGAAGCGCTTCGGCATGAAATGGATCGTTTCCAGGAATAGAGTGCGTCCAACCAGCTACACCAAGACGCTCTTTCTTTGCCTCACCACCCTACCCTTGGCCGCCCTGGGCAGCATGGCGGATCGGGAAGAGCCGTTCGTTTCTCCTTTGCGAATGGACGCGCTTGATGCGGATTTTTTTACCTACACTGAGGACCAGCGTTACACGCAGCCGCAGGACTCCTGGTGGCTGGATACGTCAGAGTGGATCATCCGCCAGCACGAAGAACGCTCCAAACAAGTCCAGAACATGGGCGCGTGGGCCGACCAGACACTGGCCGGTGATCAGCTCGCCCTTCCAGACAACCAGAGCTACCTGCGGATCGGTTTCGCTACCCGCTCGGAAACCGGCAATTTGGCCCAAATCCAGCCGGAAGCCCGCTTCAAGCTGGATCTGCCCACCGTTGAAGAAAAACTGCGTCTGGTCGTGGAAAGTGACAGCGAGGAGACAAAATCCCTGTCTGAGCGGGATCGGGATCGCCAGCTGACCGAAGACGAACGCAGTGACTCCGAGGCCACCGGTGCCTTGCGCTATATCACGGATCTGACGGACACATTGAACCTGACCAACGACGTGGGTGCCCGGCTGCGACTGCCGCCGGATGCGTTCTGGCGGGCACGCTCCCGCGGGCGGTTCGACCTCGCCGACGACTGGGACCTGGATATCGACCAGCGGGTTTATTATTTTCACCAGGACGGCTGGGGCGAAAGCACCTGGCTGGGATTTTCCAGGTTGTACGGAGAGTGGCGGTTCCGGAGCGCCTCTGAATTGCGCTGGGTACATTCCGACCGGAATTTCGAGTTTTCCGAGATCTTCAGCCTCTACAGTCGGCCCAACAATCGGGCCGAACTGAATCCCCGCATGGGCGTCCTCGGCGAGAGCCAGCCCTCATGGCGTCCGACGGAATACTTCGTTGATTTCACCTACCGTTATCGTCTTTACAGCACCTGGCTTTATGGCGAGGCCATCCCGGCCGTGAACTTTTACCGAGACGACAATTTCGGCGAAACCACGTCCATCACCTTTCGTATCGAAATGTATTTTGCCGGAAGTATCCGATGAGCCGACATCCATCCCGACCGGCACAGGACGCCCTGACGCTTGAACCGATTGCGATCACCCGCTCCTGCTTCCAGGACAAGTTCGGCGTCCCCCGCCAGCCGGGCCTCACCCGACACGCCTGGGCGGATCTGGTCATCCAGCCGCCCTACAATCGGGAAGACGCCTTCCGGGGCCTCGAAGACTGCTCCCATCTCTGGCTGACGTTCCAGTTCCATGAAGCCGTGAGAGCCGAATGGCGGCCGACAATTCGCCCACCCCGGCTCGGCGGCAACAAAAAAGTCGGCGTGTTTGCCAGCCGCTCGCCCTTCCGCCCCAACAGCCTGGGCCTGTCCGTCGTGCGCAACGAAGGGCTACGCCGGCATAACGGCGATTTGGTGCTGCGCATTCGGGAGCATGACCTGATTGAGGGAACGCCCATCCTCGACATCAAGCCCTACCTGCCGTTTGCCGATGCGGTCTCGGATGCGGAAATTCCATGGGCCTCAGCGCCGCCCACCGAACGTTTGCCAGTCGAGTTTGCGGCAGAAGCCGAGGACCAATTGAATGCTTTGGATCCCGAGCACTACCCTGAGTTTCGCGCATTGATCGAAGATGTGGTGGCCTATGATCCGCGCCCGTCATTTCGCCGTGGGCGCATCGAGGACCGGATCTATGGCGCGCATCTGTACGACCACAATGTCCGCTTCCGCTTCACCGAGTCAGGCGTGACCGTTTTGACGATAAGTCTGCTAGACTGAGATTTCAGCCAGAACAGGGCTGCAGAAGACATCTGTAATAAAGTAGCCTCGGAACACACCCGGGCATTCGGGGTATAGAAAGGGGCCACCGGCATGACACAGGTGCCTCAGGTTTGCCGTAGTCGCATCACTTCACCAGGGAAACGGTAGCGTGGCATTACGAACATCCCTCAAGAAATTCGGTGTCCGGCCACTCGCGGCACGCCTGCTGGTCTACGTCCTGATTTTCAGTTTCCTGCTCTCCATTGTCGCCACGGGCGCCCAGATGCTGGGTGAATTCGGCCGTCGCAAGAGTGAGTTGCAGGAAGTCCAGAACCGCGCCGCGGAGATGTTGCAACCGGTGCTGAGCAGCAATCTCTGGATGCTCGATTTCAAGGCCGTGGAAACCAGTCTTGATGGACTGCTCGCCTTCCCGTCGATGCAGTACGCCGAAGTCCGTTCCGAAACCGGCGATGTCTTTCGCGCGGGCCAGCCGGTCGATCACGATCGCATTGAGCAGACCTACCCGATCAAGATGAGCGACGGCGAACACCAGGGGCAACAGCTGGGCACGCTGACCATCAGCTCGTCCCTGAGCACGGTCTACCAGGAGGTGATCAGCCGCGGCCTGATTTTGCTGCTGTTCCAGAGCATGATCGCGATGCTGGGCACCCTGGGCCTGCTGGTCATCGTGCGCCTGACCCTGACCCGGCACCTGGAAACCATTTCCGATTACATCAAACGACTCAACTTCGATGCCCTGATCGCCCCGCTCAAGCTTCGACGCCGTCCACCACGCCGGGCCGATGAACTCAGCGAAGTCGAGCATGCACTGAACATCATGCGCGCCCAGCTGCTGGAAGAAGCACGCGACCTGCGCCAATCCAGCCTGCGCTCAAGGGACGAACGGGATGAAGCGGTACGGGCCAACCATGCCAAGAACCTGTTCCTGGCCAACGTCAGCCATGAATTGCGTACGCCCCTGCAATCCGTACTGGGCTATGCCAGCCTGCTCGAAGATACGCAACTTGACGACGAGCAACGGGATTTCGTCAAAACCCTGCAAAACTCCGCCGAGAGCCTGTCCGCCATCATCAACGACCTGCTGGACATTTCCAGCATGGAAGCGGGCAAGCTGGTGCTTGAGGACATTCCGTTCGACCTGCGCGACACCCTGAATGACCTGGTGGTCATGCTCGGCGAGCGGGCGCGGGAGAAAGGGTTGGCGCTGGAGTTGCGCGTCGATGAGAACCTGCCCAGCGCCCTGCGGGGGGATCCGATCCGCCTGCGCCAGATCCTGCTGAACCTGACCTCCAACGCCATCAAGTTCACCGATTCAGGCCATGTCCTGGTCAATCTGGAAGTGCTCGGCCACAAGGACGACCGCATTCAGCTCCGCATTGCCGTTGAAGACACCGGGGTGGGCATCCACGCTGAAGATCTGCCGCTGGTCTATGAACCCTACGTCCAGTTGGGACAACGTTTTCGCCGGCAGTTGCCGGGAGCCGGCCTGGGGCTGACCATCTGCCGGCAGTTGATTGGACTGATGGGCGGGCACCTGGATGTCCAGAGCTGCCCCGGCGAAGGCTCCACATTCTGGATCGAACTGGACCTGGCCACCGCGCCGGAAGGCACCACCCGTGTACGCCCGGACACCCGCATGATCCGCGGTAAACGCCTGCTGGTAGTGGATTCCTACGCGCTATCCCGCAAAATCACCCTGGAGATGCTGTCCCGCAACGAGGTGGAGATCGAAGCCGTCCACTCCGCCGCCGAAGCCCTGCTGACCCTGCGCCAGAGCAGTGACAGCGGCGTCCCCTTCGATGCCATGATCCTGGACGGCTTCGTCCCGGATATGGACAGCGATCTCCTGTGCCAGCAGGTGCGTGAAAATCCCGACTGGAAGGATACCCGTATCCTTGTGCTGTCCTCCAACCCGCAGCGCGGAGACGCGGAACACTTCCGACAGGCCGGCGCGGACGGCTTCCTCAGCAAGTCGCTACGAG
This sequence comes from Marinobacter sp. R17, assembly GCF_003789045.1. Classification (NCBI taxonomy): domain Bacteria; kingdom Pseudomonadati; phylum Pseudomonadota; class Gammaproteobacteria; order Pseudomonadales; family Marinobacteraceae; genus Marinobacter; species Marinobacter sp. R17. The sequence goes on from NZ_RHGZ01000001.1 coordinate 10,805, forward strand.
AATCCTGCCTGACCCCGATCCTGCACCAGATGTTCAGCGATCGCGCCAGCGGCGAGCGCGCGTTCCTGACCCGATTCTCCCTGCAGCCCAGCCCGGAACAGCGCAGTCCGCACCCATTGCCCAGCCAGCGTATGCGCGTTCTGCTGGTCGAGGACAATCCGGTCAACCGCACACTGACCCGCCGACTTTTGGAGAAGCTGGGGTGTGAGGTCACCACAGCCAACGATGGCGAAGCCGCCTTGGGCCTGATCCAGTGGCACGAATTCGACATCATCTTCATGGACTGCGTGATGCCACGGGTCGATGGTTACGAAGCCACCCGGCGTCTGCGTGAGCGCGAACGCACTCTCAACCAGCCGGCCGTGCCGGTGATCGCGCTGACCGCCAGCGCGATGGAAAAGGACGAAGAGCGCTGTCGCCGGGCGGGTATGGACGCCTTCGTTGCCAAACCCGTGAACATGGAGATGCTCCGTGCCGTGATCGAACAGTTCTGCCGGAGTGCAATCGACGTCTGAGCCGGTTACCATAGACCTCAGAGCACAACGAATAGATAGCCAGTTAAATCAGTTCGTTGCGCTTGTCTGGTCCATCCCGTCCAAGCGTTGAACACATTTCCCCAACGCGAACGGGCAATCTCAACCGGTAGTCAGAGATCCATGCTTGTCACCTGCCCAACCTGCAAAAACGACGTCGAGTGGGACGTCAACAATCCTTATCGGCCATTCTGCTGCGAGCGCTGCAAGCTGATTGACCTGGGCGCCTGGGCCAACGAGGAATTCCGAATCCCTGCTGAAGACGCCGACCCGGGTGAATTTCCGGACGCTGACAACGAGCACGACTTTCCGAAGCACTGAACGACTCAATCGGGATTCAGACTAATACGTCTGCAACCCATTGATCGGCGTCATGGAAGACCCGGCTGAATGACCAGATGTTAAGTTGAGAGGCCCTTAGCCCATGGCTACTATGGGCCGCAGAACCAACGAACGATAAGGGTAAATCCATGAAATATTGCCGCCTTTCCATTCTGGCACTGTCCGTGGCCGCCACACCGGCGCTGGCCGCCGATTTTGATCTCAGCCTGACCAACGATTCCGCCAAAGGCCAGATCGACTTCATGCCGAACACCGCCGATCTCCAGGCCGGCGCCGGCTACACCTACCACGAAGGCAGCCGCCACATCGTCAACCTGGACCTGCACGCGCAAGGCCGCACGGCACTGGGCAACCTGCCAACGACCGCCGGTATCGGCGTTCAGGGTATTGGCTGGGATGATGACGACTTTGATGGCGGCGCGGTGGGCATCGGTGGTTTCGCCACCATGAACATCCCCAACGTTCCTGGCCTGTCGGTGACCGGCGCCCTGCACTATGCACCCAGCATCCTGTCCTTCGGGGACTCCGACGATATGACCAGTTTCGAAGGACGGGTCAGCTATCGGGTCATCCGCAACGCCGAACTGTTCGCTGGCTACCGCTACCTGAACACCGATCTCGACCCCCGCGGCGACATCGATCTGGATGAAGGCGCCATGGCCGGTATGAAGCTCTACTTCTAAAACCCGAACGTCAGAGCGCTTTCAGCAAGAAACGGGATTCCGGATGAATCCCGTTTTTTATTTCTCGGCTTATCGATCTCCCCCCGCTAACGCACAACACGCCGAAATAAGCCTTCCTCTCCGTTCCGTGCCAAACCTCACTTTTTCGGGTTAACGGTCCTGCTAATCTGCCGGGAACTCAAAAATCCTGGATGCCCGATTTCTATGTCTGTTGCCCTGCGCCTGCTGAGTTTCATTACCCTCACCACCCTGCTGACCGCCTGTGGCGGCGGGGGAGACGACGCGGTCCAGGGGGCCGGCGACCGCCCCAACAGTTTCTCGGGCGAGAAAAACCCCGCTGAAGACTTCACCGAATCCAGCACGGGTGACTCGAACAATTCATCAGGCCTGGCCAAGAGCGAGGTCCGGATCACGGTGGAAGTGCCTCAATCGCTGGCTCCCAATGCCCCGTTGTCTCGCCGCAACCTGCATCTGGTGCAACCCGACAGCGTCAGTGTCTATAAAACCAACCAGACGTTGACCAAAATCAGCACCGTCGAAACGGAGCAGCGCCAGGACGACGACGGCTACACCATCATTAATTTCCCGGACGGTCAGCCGGTCGGCCCCGACGTGCTGATTGAGGTGGAATACGGCAGCACCCGCATCCGGGCCTTTGCTACGGACCGCGATCGCGACGTCAAGGTAAACCCGTTTTCCGAATACGTGGTCCGCTACGGACTGGGCGGGTACAACAGCAGTGAATTTGCAGCCGTCATGGACTGTGTCGAGTCCACCGACAGCGAAGGTCTGTGCATCAACAAATTTGTCTGGTCGACCCTGGCCGACCAGATCCAGGACTTCGAGATCAACATTCCCGACGGCACCTCACTGGAAGGCGCTGTCAGCCTGCTGGCCAATCGTACAGACCTGGCCAACTACGTCGAACGGATGGCGGAACTGGCCCAGGTGTCCCCCGTGTCCACCAGCGCCATTTCGGCCGACTCGGTCAATATGAACGGTGTCTATTTCGGGCTGGAACTGGGCCGCAGCAGTCGTTTTTCCAGCGGCACCGCAGCACAGTGGGCCACGCAGCGTGCTTATGAGGAGCGCCTTGAGAGCAACGGCGTTTCTTATGTTTACTCCAGTTTAAGCATGACGTCCTTCTCGGTCTTCGGCATCAACGTGACCTCGATGGCGAGCGACTACCCTTACGAACGCGCCACCCTCGATCGATACGACAACGGTCTCTATGACACCAAGGGCCGGGGCTTCTGGGAAATCAACAGCCATGCCACCTCTCCCAGCGCCGCCAGCATCGTCAACCAGGACCGGCTGCTGGCCGGCTCCTCGCTCTACCAGAGCATCACCGACAAAACCGGCGCTCTGCCCGTGGGCTGGACTCGCAATCCTTACTTCCTGGACGCGCACATCCTGCTGTCTGACGACGACTACCCGGACACGCTCCTGGCCAACTACTTCAGTGCCGGCAAAGCCATCGAACTGGAACAGGACAATGACGGCAACTATCAGCGCCAGGATGAACTGGAAAGCTATTTCGTGTCCGCGTTTGACGTGGGCCTCGCTCAAAGTGATGATTTTGATACAGGTACCCTGCACTCCAGCTACAACGTCATCAGCTTTTCCGCCCAACTCGGTGACAGTACTTACCCCTTCCGCGCCGAATCGTTTATTGGCGACTGGAGCGGTTCGGGCAATGGCGACTACAACCAGACGGCCACCGCAGAGGCCATTCGCAGGGACGCCAGCGGTGCCATCGACACGACCGCACCCAACCGGGACGAAAACGCGAGTGTCGGCAACCGCACGTCCCAACTGAATGCCGGTGAAGCCAATACCGGCCGACTTAACCTGCTGTATGGCAGCACCACCGGTTTCTACGGCGTTGAAGGAATTGGCGCCAGCAATCCCGATGCCAGCCTGTTGGCGTTCAACCTGGACAACCCAGTGAATGGACAAGGCATCCTGTTTGCCCTGGAAAAAGGCAGCAGCGGTCCAGAAGAAGCAACGTACCGACTGTCTGGCACCATCGCCGGCCTGGGCGACGACGAGCAGTATCTGCGACAGGTGGATGGTGGCCGGCTGTCGATCATTGATGTCTCAGCAGAGGAAGCCACCGTGTCGCTGGCCGGTTTCCAGATCAGGGAATCCATCAGCACCACAAGCCAACAAACACCGACGTCGGTCAGCGACGCCAATATCGATCTGACCTACACTCGATCCGATGACCGGCTGACGTTCGACAGCAGCGACGGCTCGGTCACCCTGGACGGCTACCTGTCCAGCGACCGCGAATTTATGGTGCTGCGGTACCGTGAAACGAAGGCCTCCGGCGAGGAGTACATCGGCCTGCTACTGGGTGCCCGGGAACCGGAGTAGAAGAACGCACACAGAGCGCTACAATAGCCCCAGAGCGTAGGTTGGGCTGACGCAGGAAGCCCAACAATAAGTGAGCACCGGAAGCTCCCGTTAGCGCGGATATGCATGAATCATGGGTGCTCAAAAACCGATTTGGCAACCATTGAGCTGGATGAGTTTGGCCGCAAACCTGGTTTGTTGGGCTTCCTGCGTCAGCCCAACCTACAGATTCTGGGCGTCACTCGCGATGCCTTTACAACGCTCTATATACCCACTGTAACTGAACCAAACAGTGCCCCAAACGTAACCTGTTACAATACGCGTCATACTGCAGTAATGGGAGAACGTGATGTCAGCAGGTGTAAAACTGACAGCCATGGCCGCTACGCTGGTCCTGGCTTTTGGATGGGGCGCATTCCACAAGCCCGCCGACTACCAGCCGGAATACGACCAGGACAACGCGACCCTGGACGCATTGCCACCGCTGCCGGACTGGGCCATGGCGGACCTGCCGGACTTCTCCGGGTATCACGACACCGCCGAAAAGAAAGCCGCGTTCTTCTCCTTCTTGTATCCACGCATTGTTCTCGCCAACACGCGCGTCCTGATGCTGCGTGACAACCTGGAAATCCTGGAAGGCAAATCGGAGCTGACCGATCAGGAAAGCGCCTGGCTGAAGCGTCAGGCCAAGCGCCTGCGGGTGGACGCTGAGGTCGCCTCACCCGAAATGTACGACAAGCTTAACCGCCGCCTCGATGTCATCCCGCCGTCGCTGATTCTGGCCCAGGCGGCCAACGAATCGGCCTGGGGCACCTCACGCTTTGCTACCCAGGGGAATAACCTGTTCGGCCAGTGGTGTTTCACCAAAGGCTGCGGACTGGTGCCCCGCAGCCGTGTAGAGGGTGCGACGCACGAGGTCGCCGCGTTCCCGTCTCCCTATGAGTCGATCCGGGCCTACATCACCAATCTCAATCGTCACGACAGCTATCAGGCCCTGCGCAACACCCGCGAGCAGGCCCGCACGAAGGATCGCTTCCCTGGCGGCATCGCACTGGCTCAGGGGCTGATTGGCTACTCCGAGCGCGGAGCGGCCTACGTCGAGGAAATCCAGGCTATGATCCGGCACAACAACCTTGGATACTACGACAAGGAATACAAAGCATTGATTGGCAGTAGCAATACGCTGCCGGAACTGCTTCAGCTGGCGACCGGCGACAAGTCGGCGTTTACGCCGGGAGGCATTGCAAAAAGCGAGGGCTGACCTGTGACGACACAACCGGAAAGCAGCCGGATCGCCGAGTGGTCCGGACACTACTCGGAAACCGGGTTTCGCGATAAATTGCGGCGTGGCGCCTACAACCTCGGGCGAAAGCCGTTGGAGCTGGGGCTGACGCTCTTCTATACAATGCGGGCACCCGGGACACCGCTGTGGTGCAAGACGGTCATTTCCGGCAGCCTGGGCTATTTCATCAGCCTGGTGGATGCCATCCCCGACCTCACACCGGTTCTGGGTTACACAGACGATATTTCAGTCATGTTGGCTGCACTCGCCGCGCTCGGTGTCCATGTCACACCGGCAATCCGCGACCAGGCCCGCGCGAAAACCAACCAGTTGATGGGCGAGTCCAGAAAGCCAGACATCCCTCAGGATTCGCTCTGATCGCCAACGAGACAATGTCATGCTGAACTTTCTGCCTGCGACACTCAAAGGGTGCCTGGCTGCCCTTTTGATACTCGCAGACACGCTGGTCCTGTTCCCGGTACTGCTGCTGTTTGCGTTCATCAAGCTGATCGTTCCCATCCGCCCGGTTCGTGCCGGCTGCACGGTGGTGCTGAGCTGGATCGCCTACCTCTGGATTGGCTTCAACAACCGTCTGGCCGACCTATTCCATCGGATTGAGTGGCAGGTTGAGGGCGTTGACGCGCTGTCGCAGGACGATTGGTATCTGGTGACGTGCAACCACCAATCCTGGGCGGACATTCCGGTCATCCAGTACGTCCTGAACGACCGCATTCCATTGCTCAAGTTCTTCCTCAAGCAGGCGTTGATCTGGGTGCCCCTGCTGGGCGTGGCCTGGTGGGCTCTGGATTTCCCCTTCATGCGCCGTTACACCAAGGAACAGGTGGCCAAAAACCCGAGCCTGAAAGGCAAAGACCTTGAAACCACCCGCGCCGCCTGCGAGAAGTTTCACTACACGCCGGTGACTGTCTTCAATTTCATGGAAGGCACTCGTTTCACCCAGGCCAAGCACGATGCCCAACAGTCGCCTTATAAGCACCTGCTGAGGCCCCGGGCCGGCGGTACGGCCTTCGTACTCGGCGCGATGGGCGAAACACTGCACACGCTGCTGGACGTCACCATTGTCTATCCCGATCGACGACACGGGTTCTGGGACTATCTTTGTGGCCGGATCAAGCGCGTGATCGTTGACGTTCGGACCATTGAGATACCGGCTCATTTCCTGGGTATGGACTACACCAGTGACGAGCAGCTGAGAAAGGAATTCCAGGCCTGGGTCGATGACCTGTGGCTGGCGAAGGATCGCAGAATCGACCGATTAATGGGGCATGCCGGTTCGGATACGGCGATTCCGAAGAAAGAGGCGACGCTCGTTTGATCTTGCTTCAGTGCCACACCCCCAGTGGCTACTCCGGCGCGCAACGAGCGTAGGTTGGGCTGACGCAGGAAGCCCAACAAACCGGGTTGCGGCCAATCTCATCCAATCCAATGGCCGCCAAACCGGATTTTGAGACCCCACATTTCCAACAGGTCCACGATTAAGGGAATACCCAGTGCCCGCTTATCGTTGGGCTTCCTGCGTCAGCCCAACCGACGATATTAGAGCACACCCAACTCCCGCGCGCGGACGATGGCCTGGGTCCTTGACCGCACGCCCAGTTTGGCGTTGAGTCGCCTTGCGTGGGTTTTTACCGTGTGCAGCGAGATATGCAGCCGATCGGCAATGTCCTGGTTGGACAGGCCGATGGCAATCAGCTCGAGCACACCTCGTTCACGATCACTGATGGGTTCAGCCAGTTCGCCACCGGCTTTCGACGCCTGGTGTTTCTCGACCCGGAAATAGGCCCGTAGCCGATCAAAGAAGGGCGATTCGCCTGCAGACGCCAGGACCTTGGGCAGCAGTTCGCGCAGCGCGCTCTCCATCTCGATGAACGGACTGACGTATTCCTCGCGTGCCGCCTCTTGCAATGCTTCGCGCAGAGCGACGAGGGCCTTGTCCGGTTTGCCGGCCTTGTCGTGGATCAGGGACTGGAGAATTCGCCCGTATATCAGCCGTCCCAGCGGCAACTCGAGACCGTCGACCGCCTGGCTGTAGGCCGACAGGCGATCCTGGGCTGCGGCCAGGTCTCCCCGGGCAATCTCCTGACGAATCCGCAGGGTTTCCACCAAACCGGGCAGCATGGGGAACAGCTCGGGCACGCAGGGTTCCTGGCCCTCAACCGCGAGAGAACCCAGAGCGGAATCCACGCGCTGCAGTTGGTCACCCTGCAGCCAACAGGACAGCTTCAACGCTTCCAGAACCGGACGGTAGGCCACATCATCCACCTGCCACAATTGCATGGTGCGCTCGGCCTGCCCGATCCAGCTGAAAGCCTGTTCCAGCTCGCCGCGGGACTTGGCAATCAACGCACGCAATGCCAGGTTCATCAGCAACCCGAGATCGCGACAGTGCTCGGCCTGACGCGCGGCGCGCACCAGGCAGGCTTCGGCCTCCTGCCAGCGGCCCTGGTGCCAGAGCAGCAGGGCCAAGCTGAGCTGCAAACGGCTCTCGCCAACTCGCGGAGGTTGGTACGGTGCGTTGAGCGCAACGTCCATACCGCGACGAATCAGGGTCTCGGCGCGCTTGAGATAGCCTTTGCCCAGTTCAATCCGGGCATGATCGTAAACCGCCAGGATTTCGCTGCCCGGATCACCGGATTCACGGGCCAGCCGCGCCGCATGTCGATTGGCACTGCGCGCTTCGGCATAGCGCTCACCGGCGCAAAGGGCACTGGAGCGGATCCACAACGCCATCAGTCGGGCGTGATCAGACAACGCGGCATCGGCCAGGGCCTGATCCACGACCGTAAGCGCCGGTTCGATCGCACCACGCCCGCGCAGGATAAACGCACGCAACGTCATCAGGCGGCCGCCCAACGCATCGCGTTCGGCTTCCGGCAGGCCATCGATCAACTTCTCGGCCTGACTGAACTGCCCACCAATCGCATGCACCCAGCCGTAAACCAGACGCAGACGAGGACTCTTATCAACCAGGTGAGCCGGCAACTGCTGGCGCCAGCTCAATAACTCGCCGGTGTTCTGACCGGCCAACAAGGCTTCAGACCCGCTGGCGGCTATCTCCAGGGCCCGGTCGGCGTCCTGGGCTCGTAACGCGTGTGTCAGTGCTTCGGTGCGGTCACCCCGGGCTTCGAACCAGTGACTGGCACGCAATGCCCTCGCCTGCCGGCCATGCAGCTCCCTGCCCAGGAGCCAGTCGCGGAACAGGGGATTGAATCGATACCAGCGCCCCTGACCGGAGACCGGCCAGATCGGCAGCCCCTTTTGGCAGGCCATGGAAGGCGTAAGCTCCAGATCAAATAGCGCCTCATTAAGGGACTGTAGCAGCGCGTCGCTGATGAGTTCCGGCTCAGCCATGTGGAACAACATCACCTGGGCGACGGTGCTGGAACCGCTCAGAAGACCGTCGCGAAAGAAACGGGCAACCGACGGGCTTTCCAATATGGTTCGCGGGGTATCAGAGTCGCCCTGCAGCTCCATCCGGAACAACTGCAACGGCGTCATCCAGCCCTCACTGAGATGATGCACCTGCTCGACGTCCGCCGGGCGGATGCGTTCCTGTTGCAGTTCCCCGGCAAACAGGGCCTCGGTTTCGGCCAGAGAAAGACGAAGATGCTCGGCACCCAGCCGCGTCAGCCGGCCGCTCAGAGCTGCACTATGCGTGGAGAAAGTGACCTGTTCTCGGGAAACAAGCACCAGTGCGAGCGTATCCGGCAACTCGGCGACCAGCTGCTCAATCAGATCCCGGGCATCTGGATGGGCCAGCCAGTGTACGTTGTCGAGAACGATGCAGGTCGGCAGCTTGGCAGGATTCTTGTCAAATTCCCGGGCATAACGCTGCAACAAGAGACTGAGAAGGTCAGGATAAAGATCACGCTGCAATGCCCCCTGGGCCTGCCGCTGATCCTGTCCCAGGGCGAGACCCAACAGGGCCATCAGGCGCCGGGGGTCGTTGTCTCGTGATTCGATGCTGAGCCAGGCCACCCGGTCAGCCTCAGCGGCCACGACCCATTCCCGTAACGCCTGCGTTTTCCCATAGCCGGCGGGCGCTTCAAGCAACAGGGTTCTGCCGGGCTGCAGCGCTTCCGCAATCGTTTGTTGCAGGCCAGGTCGAGCCAGGAAGTCAGTGGGTGCAGCCGGTACCTTGATCCGGTGACCGAGCAGATCCCGGATCAGCTCGCCGGACGGCACGGCACGGGCCTGATCGGCGAAATCGTCGTTCGCCGCCTGTACGTCGAGAATTGTTTTCAAGATGTGCCCCAATCAAACGTCGCGATCCAGGCCAATCGCGGGTGTGGTGTTGCGTCTGGTCTTCTGTCCCATGCTCCCGATGACAGCGGACTGTCATCATCCACGCATTGTCCAGAGACTCCTGTTGTTGTTCTCCCTGTTTTTCTTGTTGTCTCCGACCGGTTATATCGCACTGAAAGTGCCCGGTTCTGCTTAGCGACTAGATTAATACAGTTTGGACCATAAGGGCAAAAATCTCGTAATTTCAGCGTGCTGGATACAATTTGTTACGCATGGCAGAGCCATTGGACCCATTTACGACGCCGTAAACAAAAAAGCCCCGGCCAGGGCCGGGGCTTTTCCAGAACGATATCCGCTCTTAGCGAGTACCTGCGCGGCGCAGTGCGGCCGGCGTGTATTCGCGAGAGTTGCGCTTGGTACCGAACTCGTACGGATCCTGTTCTTCGTTGGTCAGACCCAGGGCCAGATAACGACCGGAGAGGGTATCGTACAGCACCTCGATGGCGTACCAGGGCACCTTGTGGTCATAGAAGTACATGCTGTGGGCTTCAGCTACCCGCCAAAGTTCGCCACGACCGTCGTAATGGTCGATGACGGACGCCTGCCAGGTGTCTTCGTCAATGTAGAAGTCACGACGGGCGTAGACGTGGCGCTCCCCTTTCTTCAGGGTCGCCCGCACGTGCCACACGCGGTGCAGTTCATACCGGGTCAGCGCCTGGTTGATATGACCGGCCTTGATGATCTGGTTGTAGTCCAGGTCACGGTCGACCAGCTTGTAGGAGTCGTACGGAATGTACATTTCCTGCTTACCGATCAGTTCCCAGTCGTAGCGGTCAGGCGAGCCGTTGTACATGTCGAAGTTGTCGGACGTACGCAGACCGTCGGCAGCGGTACCCGGACCGTCATAGGCCACCTGCGGTGCCCGGCGAACCCGGCGTTGACCCGCATTGTAAACCCAGGCCCGGCGCGGCTCCTGAACCTGGTTGATGGTCTCGTGAACCAGCAGGACGTTACCGGCCAGACGGGCCGGACCGGTGATCGCCTGCTTGAAGTAGAACAGGACGTTCTGGTCTTCTTTCGGATCAAAATCCTCCAGCGCCGCACGCCAGGTCAGCTCGTCCTGGAAATGGACAACGCTGAAGTTGCCATCCGCCGTTGGAGTCACCTGACCAACGTGGCGAGTCACCGAGCCACCACGATATCGCGTGATGTGGTTCCAGATGACTTCCAGACCGTTTTGCGGAATGGGGAACGGCACACCGTTGGTGTAGTTCTCCATTCCGTTGCCGCTGGGGATCAGTTTGGTCTGGGTGGCGTTCTGCTTGGTCACATCGTAAATGTCCTGCGGGTACGCCGCCGGACGATGGGTCGGATAGACCGGGATGAAGTAATCGTCGTACTTCTTGATCATCTTCACCTGGCCGGGAGACAGCTTGTCCGCATACTGATCGACGTTACTCTGGTCGATGCGGAACTCCTCCTTGTCATCCGGGTACGGATTGACGTAGATACCATCGCCTTTGTAGCCCGCCGGAATGGTCTGCAGGCCGCCGTCCCACGCAGGGATGGCGCCGCCGTTACCGGCCTTCTCGGCACCGATCGGCGTGAGCGTGTCTCCGAGCTTCGCCGCTTCCTGAGCAGAAACAGCGGCACTGGCGGCTCCCCCGTAGAGAGACGCAGCCAGAATGCCGGTGGCGATTAGTGTCTTGTTCAGTTTCATTGTTATACCTCGTAATACGAATTCAGGCCCGATCAGAAGGAGACCGATACGCTGGCACTGACAAAATCCCGGTCGGTCAGTTCGTTGTACGGTTTACCGCCGAAATAGTTCGTGTAGCCAACGTTCGCGCTGTAGCGGTTCTGGTAGACACCGGTCAGCGACAGACCAATCGCCTTGCGGCCTTCCAGGAAGTTACCGCCGGGCGACGGCGCGTAACCCTGTACGTCGTGAGAGAAGGCCAGCTGCGGGCTCAGGTTCACACCGGCAAACACGTTCGGGTAGTCCCACACGAAACGGGTGCGGTAGCCCCAGGAGAAGGATGTGGTGAAACCTTCGTTGTTGCAGTAGTTGGTGTTGATGTTGAGCGCCGCACCGGTTGAACCGGAACCGTCACAGGCACCGCCGGGCAGCTGACCGATACCGTAGGTACCGGAACGGCCGTAACGGGCTTCGTCGTAGTCAGGCAGACCGTGAACGTAGGTTGCGCCCACTTCGCCGACGAAGGTCAGACGGCTCGCGCCCATCACCTGATCGAAGAACTTGATCAGGGTGAACTGCGCCTGGGAAACCTTGAAGCGGTCATAACCTTTTACCTCGGAACCGGACAGATCCGCACCGTTGGCTTCCGCCTCACGCTGCTGCTGCAGCAAACTGGCCGCCTCGCCGGTTTCCGGGTTATCCAGCTGCAGACCACCGTAGATCAGCTCAAAGGCGTTCCACTGAAGCGGCATGTTGTCACGGAAGCTGTACTCAGCCCCCAGTGACCAGCCACCCGGAATCGTGGTGTTGATACTGACACCGTACAGGTTGATGCCTTCCGGATACTCGATGTAGTAGCTCGGGAACTGCTTGCCGTTGTCCTCGTCGTTCACGACGCCACTCACGTATGGCAGACGGCTGTGGTAACGAATGTAGTAGAAGCCCAGTTCGGAATCGTTCAGCGCCGGCACGTACCAGCGAATGGCAGCACCGAACTGGTCACGGTCGTCCGGTTCCTTGTCGCCAACACGCGGCGAGATAAAGCCCTGAGCATAGGCCTGGGAGTCGGGCAGCTGGCCGGCCAGCAGGACCGGCCCGCAGCCATCAGCTGCAAAGTCGTTGGTGGAGAAGAACGTACCACAGTCATCCGGACGGACCTTTTCCCAGTCCGTCTGCAGGAAGGCTTCCAGGGTGACGTTCTCGGTCAGACCAATGGAGGAATACAGCATCTCGACCGGCAGCAGTGCGTCTTTCAGTTCCGCACCGGGTGCCCGGATGGCGTTAACGTCGACCGGGTTGATGACGTTGATGCCGCCCTGGATGAAGGTACTTTCACCCCAGCTCAGGACCTGTTTGCCATAACGGACACTGACCGGCGTCTCGCCGAAGTACCAGTCACTGAAAACGTACGCGTCCAGGAACTCGCCACCGGAAGCGTTGTCTTTAGCCTCATCGTTCAGTTCACGCTGCTGGCCGACGTAGTCGGTCGCGCGGGATTCATCCTTCAGTTCGAAGTCGTACCAGTAACGGCCACGCAGGAAACCGCCGACACGGGTCAGGTATTCACTGTCCACGTTGTAGTTGAGGTACAACTCACTGGTGCCCTTGACGATCTTGCTGTAGGTGTCGCCCTTTTCGAAGTTCAGGTTGCCGTCGTCATAGTTGTTGGTCGACGCACCAATGTTGGCGTTGGCGCCACCCGGCGCGTAGGACGGCCCCAGGTTACCCTGCGCAATCAGACGCTTGTCCCGGTCTTCTACACGCCAGCCCGCACCGGCTGTCAGTGTGGTGTCAAAGGAAGCTTCAACGTCGCCCAGATAGAACTGGAAGGCGGCGGCAGGTGTCGACAGTGCGGCCGTAATGGCTGCTGCCAGGGGCAGTTTGACCCACTGTTGCCGCTGTTGGATTTTTCTTGTCATTGGAAAGCTACTCCATTGTTGTTCTGAGTCGCGCTCTAGTTATTTGTTTTCACGATGTCGGAGACTCCACGCACAGTGCTCGTGATGATGGCACTATAGCTAAGGCTCCGGGACGCTTTGATCGATCAAAAGTATGATTTTGCGGCCCCCTCACCGCCGGGTCTCCCGTGATGCCATCGCGGCACCGCCCCCTGCGGATCACCCTTTTTGTGCTGCATGCCGGTTTTCTGTCCTGGCCGGCCCAAAACGCCGAAAAATGCCTGCTCGCCACAGCCGGACGCCAGCGCCCGGTAAAGACTTCTCGCAACGCACCCTCAATATAGACGGTAAAACAGGGGGCAACCAGCGCAGGCAAACCGGTTTCAGGCACGACGGCAGGATATTTGTGATGGACTGCAAGGGAACGGAATCGGTCAGGTGGGAATTTGGCAAGCCCGGGCACGACCAACGCCCGGGCTTGGAACAACACTCTGCCGGTTAAGAACCCGCAGAGGCCGTGATTAAAGCATTTCGATGGCCATGGCGGTGGCTTCGCCCCCACCGATACACAGTGCAGCGATACCCCGGGACTTGCCCTGGCGTTTGAGCGCATGCATCAGCGTCACGACAAGGCGGGAACCGGTCGAGCCAACCGGGTGACCCTGGGCGCACGCGCCCCCGTGAACGTTGACCTTGGCCGGATCCAGCTCCAGTTCCCGAATCGGCATCATCGCCACCATCGCGAACGCCTCATTGATCTCGAACAGATCCACGTCATCCTTCGCCCAGCCGGTTTTCTCGAACAGCGTCTTGATCGCACCAACCGGCGCACAGGTAAATTCCGAGGGATGCTGGGAATGAGTCGAATGGGCGACGATCCGTGCCATGGGCTGGAGACCGCGACGCTCCGCTTCGGACTCACGCATCAAAAGAAGCGCGGAAGCACCATCGGAAATGGAGGACGCGTTGGCTGCCGTCACCGTACCATCCTTCTTGAAGGCAGGCCGCAGCGTGGGGATCTTCTCCAGGTTTGCCGTCATGGGCTGCTCGTCATCCTCGACCACCGTTTCGCCCTTGCGGGTCTTGACGGTAACCGGAATGATCTCGTCTTTCAGCACGCCGTCCTTGATCGCCTGCTGGGCCCGCTTGAGCGAGTTGATGGCGTAATCGTCCATCTCCTCACGGGTGTAGCCCTTCTTGTCGGCCATATCCTGGGCGAATGCGCCCATCAGACGACCGGTTTCCGCGTCTTCCAGTCCATCCAGGAACATGTGGTCCTGCGGCGCCTGACCCGGTCCCATCCGATAGCCCTGGCGTGCACCAAGCAGCACATAGGGCGCGTTGGACATGCTTTCCATGCCACCGGCCACCATGATGTCATTGGTGCCGGCCTTGATCAGATCGTGGGCCAGCATGGCGGCTTTCATGCCCGAGCCGCACAGCTTATTGATCGTTGTAGCGCCGGTGCCGTCAGGCAGGCCCGCCTGACGCATCGCCTGACGCGCGGGCCCCTGCTTGAGGCCGGCGGGCAACACGTTACCCATGATGACTTCCTGCACGTCTTCCGGTTGCAGCTTGGCGCGGCGCACGGCCTCGGCAATGGTCAGCGCACCCAGCTCGACGGCACTGACCGCCGCAAGGCTCCCCTGGAAACCGCCCATCGGCGTGCGGGCACCGCTGACGATGACGACGTTATCGTTGCTCATGGTATTTCCTCATCTGTGGTCGAGCCCGTTTTATTGTAAGGCACGGGCTTGTTATTGGTGTTTCGTCGGCTCCGCCCGCCGGGTCAGGGCTTATGCGGTGCCTGGAGGTATTCTTTCGACTGCATTTCCAGCAGACGCGATTCGGTCCGCTCGAACTCGAAACCCAACCGGCCGCCGGCGTAGAGTTCGTGGATGGGGGCCTCAGCCGAAATGATGACTTTGACGTGGCGGTCGTAGAATTCATCGATCATGTTGATGAAGCGCCGGGCCTGATCGTCTTTCTCGCGGCCGAGAACCGGCACATCGCTGACAATCACCGCATGGAACTCCCGCGCCAGCTCGATGTAGTCGTTCTGGCTGCGCGGCCCGTCGCACAGGGCCTTGAAGTCGAACCAGACGACATCGTCGGCGTGACCGATGGCCGGGATCTTGCGGCCGTTCACTTCCAGATTCAGGGAGTGACCGGTGGAGTCCACCGACAGCCGGTCGAAACTGGACTGCAGGCTCTCGGTAGCCTCAGCGCCCAGTGGCGTGTGGAACAGGCGAGCCTGCTCCAGCGTCCGAAGACGATAGTCGACGCCGCCATCGACGTTGACGACGTCCGTATACTTCTTGACCAGGTCAATCGCCGGCAGGAATCGGGCGCGCTGGAGGCCGTCCTTGTAGAGGCCGTCCGGCACGATGTTCGAGGTGCAGACCAGGGTGACGCCGTGGCTGAACAGCGTATCGAGCAGCGTAGCCAGGATCATGGCATCACCAATGTCCGACACGAAAAACTCATCGAAGCAGATGACGGCCGTTTCTTCGGCAAAGCGCTCGCCGACGGTTTCCAGGGGATTCTTGGTTCCCTTGAGCGTCTTGAGTTCGTTATGCACCCGCTGCATAAAGCGATGGAAATGAACCCGCATCTTGCGCTCGAACGGCAGCGATTCGAAAAACGTGTCCATCAGGTACGTCTTGCCCCGACCGACTCCGCCCCAGAAGTACAGGCCCGTAATGGGCTCCTCCCGGCCGCCACGCAGCTTACGCCGCAGCTTGGTGAATGTCTTTTGTCGCTGGCTTTCGGATTCCACCAGTTTGTCGTACAGTGCCTGAAGACGCTGTACCGCGTCCGCCTGAGCGGCATCCTTCTCGAAACCGTCTTTCTGGAGGTCTTGCTGATAGCGTTCCCACGGGGTCATGCGTTGCTCTTGTCTCGCTGGATAATACTGGTCAATAAAGCGGCGTATTGTCGCTGATTTTGTCCCTTTTCTCCATTGTGTCGGCTCGCACGCGGCAAGACCGCGCCCGTTACAGGCGATACCGGTCCATCGATGGTCTATGCGACGATTGGAGGGCCGAACAGGCATGGGCGATATACCGGTCAGCCGGTATACTTAGGATGCCCGCGTTAATACCCTGCGATGCGTCTCCAACCAGTGAGCGCCGCCAGGGTGCAAGACTGGGCAGTCAGGGTAATCAACCGCCACAAAGGCACCGGGACGCCACCATCGGCGTCTTGATACTCATTCTCGAATTCAGGGTCAGGGACAGTATGACGCAACTCATTCTCATCGGTTTAGCCACCCTCGTCATCGGGCTCGTTGTCGGCGTACTGGTCGGCCGCTCAGGCCAGAGCACCAGCTTGCGCCAGCGCCGTCTGGAGCAGCAGATCGACGAGTTGCGCAGCGAATATACCCGGTACCAGGCCCAGGTCAACGAGCACTTCATGGAATCTGCTCATCTGATGCGCCGGCTCAACGATGTCTACCGGGACGTCAGCCAGCACATGGCCCGCGGCGCCAACCGGCTGTGCCACGATGAAGACTGGCTCCATGAGCTGGAGAAGAAAGACGACACCGCCCGCCTGGGGGACGCCAAGTCAGGCGACTCCGGTTTTGAGCCGCCCCGGGACTATGCGCCCAAAAGCGACCCCAAAGAGAAAGGCACACTGGCCGAAGACTACGGCCTGCGCGAGAAAAGCAAGACCGAATAAGACGGCTACGTTCCGACGTGGCCAGACGGTGGCAACCCGACAACCGGTTGCCACCGCCCTTCCCTACACCGGATTATCGATATCGATGAAGGTGTGACGAATTCCCAGCTCCCGGGCCAGACGCTCACCCACCGCCTGAACGCCGTAACGCTCCGTCGCGTGATGACCTGCCGAGAAATAGTGAATGCCATCTTCACGTGCGGTATGCACGGTGGGCTCGGAAATCTCACCGCTGATAAAGGCGTCCGCTCCAGCGTCCAAAGCCTGATTGATGAACCCTTGAGCAGCCCCGGTACACCAGGCCACCCGACGAATTAGGTCGGCGCCATGCCCTACGTGCAGGGGCGTTCGGCGCAACCGCTCTTCCAGCAGACCGGACAGCTCGGTCGCTGTCATCGGTGATTCCAGGTCGCCGGTCCATACCAGGCTACCCGCCTGCAACGGTGTGGCGTTGCGCAGATCCAGCACCTCGGCCAGCTGCCGGTTATTACCCAGCTCTGCGTGATCATCGAGCGGCAGATGATAGGCCAGCAGACTGACGTCCTCACGCAACAGGGTCTGCAAACGCCGCTTTTTCATGCCGCGAATGCGCTGGTCTTCACCCTTCCAGAAGTAGCCGTGGTGCACCAGCAGCAAGTCGGCGCCCGCCTCGATCGCAGCATCGATAAACGCCTGGGATGCGGTGACGCCGGTGACCACATGCGCCACCGAATCACGCCCCTCGACCTGCAGGCCATTGGGGCAGTAATCCTGGAATCGACCGGGTTCAAGCCACGATTCTACAAGGCTGACCACTTTGTCACGGGTCGTGCTCGTCGTCATGGGAGACCTCCGGAGTGGATGCTTGAAAAAATGACAGGCCGGCGACCCGAGAGACCGCCGGCCTCGTTCTTACACGATATCAGGCAGGGCCCCGAGCAGGGCGTCGTTCTGGGCTTCGGAACCGATGGTAATGCGCAGGTGGTCCTCGATACGCGGCTTGCTGAAGTGGCGCACGATGATGCTGCGCTCCCGCAATGCCGCAGCCAGGTCTGCACCGGCGTGGCCGGGATGGCGAGCCAGCACGAAATTGGCGGCTGACGGCACCACGTCGAAGCCCAACTGTTCCAGTCCGGCCGTCACCCGCTGGCGCTCGCGGATCACATAGTCGGTCGCGTGGCGGAAATAGTCTTCGTCGTCGTAGGCGGCGACGGCCCCAACCAGTGCCAGACGATCCAGCGGGTAGGAGTTGAAGCTGTTCTTCACGCGCTCCAACGCCTCGATCAAGTCCTCATGACCCACGGCGAAACCCACTCGCAGACCGGCCAGCGAGCGTGACTTGGACAGCGTCTGCGTCACCAGCAGGTTGGGATAACGATCCACCAGCTTTATGGCGCTCTCAGCCCCGAAATCCACGTAGGCTTCATCAATCACCACGACCACATCCGGGTTGCCCGCCACAATCCGCTCGACGTCGGATAAGGCCAGTGCCCGACCGGAAGGCGCATTGGGATTGGGAAAGATGATACCGCCACAATCGCCAGCGTAATCCTCCGGACGGATCGAGAAATCCTCCGCCACCGGGATCGCCCGGGCCTCGATGTGGTAGATACCGCAATAGACCGGATAAAAACTGTAGGTGATGTCCGGAAACAGGACCGGCTTGCCGTGCTGGAACAGGCCGAAGAAGATGTGCGCCAGTACTTCGTCGGACCCGTTGCCCAGGAACACCTGTTTTGTCGACACCCCGTGGTAATCCGCCAGCTTGGCCTTAAGGACATCACCATTGGGGTCCGGGTAGAGACGCAGGTTGTCGCCCGCCTCGGCACGAATGGCTTCCAGCACTTTCGGGGACGGGCCCAGGGGGTGCTCGTTGGTATTGAGCTTCACCAGATCCTTGAGTTTGGGCTGTTCGCCGGGCACATAGGGAGTCAGTTCCTTGACCCGGGGGCTCCAGAATCGGCTCATGATGCCTCCCCATTCTTATCCCGGATACGGTACTCAGCGGATTGCGCATGCGCTGTCAGCCCCTCGCCACGGGCCAATACGGAAGCGACTTTCCCCATTTCGCTCGCACCTTCCGCAGAGAAGCCGATGATGGATGAGCGTTTCTGGAAGTCGTAGACGCCCAGTGGCGACGAGAAGCGCGCCGTGCCGGATGTCGGCAGTACGTGATTGGGGCCGGCGCAGTAATCGCCCAGGGCTTCCGCCGTGAAGCGCCCCATAAAGATGGCGCCGGCGTGCCGGATGGACGGCAGCAAGCCTTCGGGATCCGCTACCGACAACTCCAGGTGTTCCGGCGCAATGCGGTTGCTGACCGCAGCGGCCTGGGCCAGGTCGTCGACATGGATCAGCGCCGCGCGATCGGAAATTGATGTGGCGATAATCTCGGCCCGTTCCATGGTGGGCAGGAGCTTGCGGATACTGGCTTCGACCCGGTCGAGGAAGTCAGCGTCCGGGCTGATCAGGATCGACTGGGCCTGTTCATCGTGCTCGGCCTGGGAGAACAGGTCCATGGCGATCCAGTCCGGATCGGTCTGGCCGTCGCAGATCACCAGAATCTCCGACGGGCCCGCAATCATGTCGATCCCCACGGTGCCGAACACTTCGCGCTTGGCGGTGGCGACAAAGATGTTGCCGGGACCGACGATCTTGTCGACCCGCGGCACGGTTTCGGTGCCATACGCCAGCGCGGCTACCGCCTGGGCGCCGCCGATGGTGAAAACCCGGTCCACGCCGGCGATACCAGCCGCAGCCAGGACCAGCTCATTCACCGTTCCACCGGGCGTAGGCACGACCATCACCACTTCACCCACGCCGGCCACTTTTGCCGGAATGGCATTCATCAAAACGGATGACGGATAGGCAGCCTTGCCGCCGGGCACGTAAAGCCCGGCCCGATCCAGTGCGGTCACTTTCTGGCCCAGGACGGTGCCGTCCGCTTCTTCGTACTGCCAGGACGGCGCCTTTTGGCGTTCGTGGTAATCGCGAACACGGGCCGCGGCGGACTCCAGCGCCTCACGCTGGGCGTCAGGAATCGAGTCGACCGCTTCGGCCATGCGCGCTTTGGAGACTTCCAGTTCAGCCACGCCGGTTGCCGTGACGCGATCGAAGCGCTCGGTGAATTCCAGCAGCGCCGCGTCACCCCGGGTGCGCACTTCATGCAGGATATGCCGGACCGACTCGTTGACCTGATGATCGACGCTGTCATCCCACGCCAGCAGGCGATCTAGGGTGACATCGAAATCCGCCGCATTGGCGGACAGGCGTTTTACGGTAACCTCGGTCATAACACATCCTCTCGGGATACGGACAAAGACTGGTTGGGTTTGGCAGGGGCGTGGCGGCCGTCAGGCCTCGCGACGACGGTCGACCGCCTCACCCAGTTTTTCAATGATAGGGTGCAGGACCCGGTGCTTCATCTTCATGGAAGCGCGGTTAGCCACCAGACGGGTGCTGATGTGGGTAATCAGTTCGCGTGGCTCCAGACCATTGGCCTTGAGGGTATTACCGGTGTCGACAATGTCCACGATCTCATCCGCCAGATTGAGAATGGGCGCCAGCTCCATAGCCCCATACAGCTTGATGATATCCGCCTGGCGGCCCTGTGAGGCGTAGTACTGACGCGCCAGATTGACGAACTTTGTCGCCACCCGCACGCGCCCCTCGGGGGATGTCTGCCCGACCGGACCGGCGGTCATCAGCTTGCAGCGGGCAATGTTCAGGTCCAGCGGTTCATACAGACCGGCGCCGCCGTGCTCCATCAGGACGTCCTTACCGGTCACGCCCAGATCGGCGCCGCCGTACTGGACGTAGGTCGGCACGTCGGTCGCGCGGATAATCAGCAGGCGCACGGCCGGATCGGTCGTGGGGAAGACCAGTTTGCGGGAGCGGTCGATGTCGTCGACCGGCTCAATGCCCGCCTCCGCCAGTAATGGCAGGGTTTCCTTGAGGATCCGCCCCTTGGAAAGTGCGATGGTGATGCTGTCTGTCATAGTCTGTCCAAATTCCGGGATCAGGCAGGCAGTCGGCGGATACTGGCCCCAAGCAACTGCAGCTTTTCTTCAATGCATTCGTAACCACGGTCGATGTGGTAGATGCGGTCGACGATGGTGTCGCCATCGGCGACCAGACCGGCGATGACCAGGCTGGCCGATGCCCGCAGGTCCGTTGCCATAACGGGCGCACCGTTCAGCTTTTCCACGCCGCGAATGATCGCGGTGTTGCCTTCCAGGGTGATGTCCGCACCCATCCGGCTCAGTTCCTGGATGTGCATGAAGCGGTTTTCGAACACCGTTTCGGTAATCGCGCCACTGCCCTCGGCCACGGCATTCATGGCGGCAAACTGGGCCTGCATATCGGTCGGGAAAGCCGGATATGGCGCCGTCCGCAAGCTGACCGCGCGCGGGCGGTTGCCCTTCATGTCGAGTTCGATCCAGTCCTTGCCGGTGGAGATGTGCGCCCCGGTTTCGCTGAGCTTCAGCAGGACGGCTTCCAGCAGATCTTCGCGGGTGTCCTTCAGCTTGACCCGACCGCCGGTCGCTGCCGCCGCCACCAGGTAGGTGCCGGTCTCGACGCGGTCCGGCAGTACGTCGTAATGACAGCCGTGCAGGCGCTCAACCCCGTTGATCTCGATGGTCGCCGTACCCGCACCCTTGATGTCTGCGCCCATGGCAATCAGACACTCGGCCAGGTCCACGACTTCCGGCTCACGCGCCGCGTTTTCCAGGATGGTTTTGCCGTCCGCCAGCGCAGCCGCCATCATCAGGTTCTCGGTGCCGGTCACGGTGACGGTGTCGAGGAAGATGTGGGCGCCCTTCAGACGGCCATTGCTGCGCGCCTTGATGTAGCCGTTCTCGACCTTCACTTCGGCGCCCATCTGCTCCAGCCCCTGGATATGCAGGTTGACCGGCCGGCTGCCGATCGCACACCCACCCGGCAGGGAGACTTCCGCCTGGCCGAAGTGAGCCACCAGCGGACCCAGCACCAGGATCGACGCACGCATGGTTTTGACCAGCTCGTACGGCGCGTGGAATTCCTTGATGGTGTTGGCGTGCACCTCGACGCTCATCTTCTCGTCGATCATCAGCTCAATGCCCATGCGGCCCAGCAGCTCGATCATGGTGGTGATGTCGTTCAGGTGCGGCAGGTTGCCAACGGTCACCGGCTCGTCAGCCAGCAGTGTCGAAGCCAGAATCGGCAGCGCGGAGTTCTTGGCGCCGGAAATCCGGATTTCCCCGTCTAGCGGCTTACGGCCGCGGATGAGCAATTTGTCCACGAATCTTGTCCTGTTAATGTGGGTCGCAGGGTCCCGGTCGGGGCCTGAACGGCATCAGGCCACCCCACCGGATCAGCCCTGGCGGGCCTGCCATTGAGCCGGAGTGAATGCCTTGATGGTCAGGGCGTGTATAGTACCGTCAGACAACTGCGGGTTGAGCGCAGCGTAGATCAGCTGCTGCTTCTTGACCGGCGACATGCCTTCGAATCGATCACCGATGGCCACAACCAGATAGTGGTTGCCGTCATTCTGGACCTGGATCTCACAGTCGGGCAGCTCTTTACGAACCAGCTCTGCCACGTCCTCCGCCTGCATGTGCGTACCTCAATCGTTTGGGGAATGCGAGCCGTCCGGCGACTCCAATCTACTAAGCTCCCGAAGCAAGGGTCTCCGGCAAGCATCGAAATTTCAGAAGCGGAATTGTATCGAATTCCGGCGGAAGGCTAAACAACGGATGGATGAAAGCGGCCAATGGATGTGATTGGAGCGGCCGCCCCATTCCGGTGGGTCAGCCGACGAGCCCGAGATAATCGGCCACGCTGCCCATTCGGGCCAGGTCGACGAGACGATCGCTGACACCCGTGAACTCGAGCGCAGCCCCCTGTTTCTCGGCCTGACGCTTCCAACAGAGCATCAGAGACACCAGCACGCTGCTGGCCCGATCGATGCCGGCCAGGTCCATACGACAGGCACTGCCGCCCTGCTCGGCCAGGAAGCCCTCGCCCAGCTTGCGCAGCGCAAGGACATCCCGGTCCAGCAGCTCAGGAGCCAACTGGAACGTGGGCAGCGAGTCACCGGCCGCGTTGACAGCTTGAGCCTGAGCCTGCCCGGTCACGACTGATCCACCTTCTTGTCCAGATCCAGTTCCTTGACCGTATCCGTCCAGCCGTCGATCACCGCCTGCACGTTGTTGCGGTTTTCTTCCATTTCCTGCGTAAAACGATCACGGAACGCCAGGCCGATGTTCACCCCTTCGACAATCACGTTTTCCATCATCCAGCGGTCGTTGTCGTTGAGGTACATCGAATAGACCACCGGATAACGATTGCCGGAGGCCGTGGTGACCTGCAGTTCCACGGACGCCCGCTCATCGTTGTTCGGATTGATCGTGGCATCGCCCACGCTGATGGTAAAGTTGTCGGCTTCGACAAGGGCCTTGGCATAACTGTCGAACAGGCTGCGCTTGAATTTCTCGACGAAAGCATCCCGCTGCTCCGGTGACGCCTGCCGCGCGTAACGGCCCATGACCCGGGCCGCGATGCGGCGAAAATCGACGAAGTTCGAAAGCGCCGATTCCATCTGCTCGTAAAACGCCTCACGATCCGAGTTGTAGAGCCCCCGTTTTTCGTTGAGCTCCTGGACCAGCGCCTGCGTGTTGTCATCCACGTACTGACGCAGCGAATCGCTGTCTGCTGAGGCCGGCATCGCCGCTACGACCAGCAGCATTGCCATAAGACTGCCCCAGACCTGTCGGACTGCTTTCATAACCCGGCTCCTGACTGAATTGGCCTCTTACTTCCCTGAGGCAAAGTTACTGATTAAACGTTCAATGTTGAGCGCCGACTGGGTGCCGTAAAAGGTGTCGCCATCTTTCATGTACGACGGATCGGCGCCAACGGATACATCCACGTATTTCTCGCCCAGCAGACCGGCGGTGCGGATAATCGCCGAACTGTCGGTCGGAATGATTTCCGCGGACGTGTTGATTTCCATTTCGACGCGCGCCTGGTAGGTCTTGGGATCGAGCGTGATGCCCGTGACCCGGCCAATCGTAACCCCGGCCATCGACACCTGCCCCCGCACCGCCAGACCGCCGACGTCGTTGAAGTTGGCGTAGACCTTGTAGGTCGGTTCCGCCGCCTGCGGCGTGAGGCCGCTGACCTGGAGCGCCAGGAACAGCAGGGCGCCACATCCGGCAAGCACAAACGCACCCACCACTATTTCCATTGTTCTCTGACGCATCAGATATCTCCGAACATCACTGCAGTGAGAATGAAATCAAGACCGAGTACCGCCAGCGAGGAGTAGACCACGGTCTTGGTGGTCGCCGAGCTGATCCCCTCGGAGGTCGGCACACTGTCGTAGCCCTGGTAAACCGCGATCCAGGTGCAGACAAAACCAAACACAATACTTTTGATCACACCGTTGAGGACGTCTTCGCCGAAATCGACCGACGATTGCATGTTGGCCCAGTAAGACCCTTCGAATACGCCCAGCCAGTCAACGCCGACCAGCATGCCGCCCCAGATACCCACAACGGAGAAGATCATCGCCAGCAGCGGCATGGTAATGAATCCGGCCCAGAACCGCGGCGCGATGACCCGGCGCAGCGGATCCACCCCCATCATCTCCATGCTGGACAACTGTTCGGTGGCTTTCATCAAACCAATTTCCGCCGTCAGGGCGGAACCGGCCCGACCGGCAAACAGCAGCGCCGTCACCACCGGCCCCAGTTCACGCACCAGGGTCAGGGCCACCATCTGACCGATCGCCTGCTCCGAGCCATAGTCGGTCAGGATGTTGTAGCCCTGCAGCCCCAGCACCATGCCGATAAACAGCCCCGAGACCACGATGATGGCCAGCGACAGCACGCCGACCGCGTAGATTTGCTTGAACAGCAGCGGCAAGCCCGTCGCTGGCCGCGGCACGGCAATCAGGCTGCGCACGAGAAATTCACTGGACCGCCCCAGGGAGGCCAGGATATCAAAAGTGCCACGTCCGATCGTTGCGAGACGATCAATCATCGTTGTGCCCCACCTGCCAGATCCTCGGCGATCGGCTCCGCCGGATAATGGAAAGGAACAGGGCCGTCGGGCTTACCCTGCAGGAATTGCTGCACGCGCTCGGATGGATTGTCCTGTAACTCCTCCGGTGTACCCGCACCGATCACCTGCCCATTGGACACGATACAGGCGTAATCGCAGATGCTCAGGGATTCGGGAACATCGTGAGACACCAGCACACTGGTGAGGCCCATCGAACGATTGAGCTTACTGATCATTTCTACCAGAACGCCCTTGGCGATCGGATCCTGCCCCGTGAACGGTTCGTCGTACATGATCAGTTCAGGATCCAGGGCGATACTGCGGGCCAGTGCCACACGCCGGGTCATCCCGCCGGACAATTCAGATGGCATCAGATCCCGCGCACCACGCAACCCGACGGCTTCCAGCTTCATCAGCACGATATCGCGGATCATGTCTTCCGGAAGCTTGGTGTGTACCCGCAGCGGAAACGCCACATTCTCGTAGGTGCTGATGTCTGAAAACAGGGCACCACTCTGGAACAGCATACCCATCCGCTTGCGCAGGTCGTACAGCGCTGAGCGCCGCAGTTTATGCACACAGATGCCGTCCACGGTGATGCGGCCACTTTCGGGGCGCAACTGACCGCCGATCAGCTTGAGCAGAGTGGTCTTGCCGGTCCCACTCGGCCCCATAATCGCCGTCACCTTCCCCCGGGGGATCTGCAACGACAGACCATCGAAGATGCGACGCTCGCCCCGCAGAAAAACGAGGTTCTGGATATCGATAAAAGTGGACTCTGATGTCATCGAGACCTTTCCTGTTGGAGGCACCCTGACAACCGGGATAGCGGGGCGCCGCACCGGCTCTTTGCCGGGAGGACCGCTTGCCCTTCGGCAATCGTCTTCATCCCTGTCTGCACGGCATTGTTCCAGATATTCACGTCGGACACATTAATGTGTCGTTAAATCCATGCCACACCGAAAAATCTGACGTCCCTGCGGACACGGTCGACCACAAAGGGCGCTACAGTATGACAACTTGGCGGGAAGCTCAAATGCAGCCCGCACCAATGCGACGTATCAATTATTCCTGACGATCCATACACCTGCACCATTCCCGGTTGCGACCGCCCCGCAACTCCATCACAATTTCCCGCCTTGTTCAGCGATCCATGGAATGACTTTATGTCTCTGCTTCCCTACATCGGCGCCATCATCGCCGGCCTTGTTCTCCTGATCTGGAGTGCCGACCGCTTTGTCGAAGGTGCCGTGGCCATGGCCCGCACCCTGGGTATGTCGCCGATGATGATCGGTCTGACCATCGTCGCCTTCGGCACCTCGGCGCCGGAGATGCTGGTGTCCGCCACGGCAGCCCTCACCGACGCACCGGCGCTGGCCGTGGGTAACGCGCTGGGCTCCAACATCGCCAACATTGGCCTGGTCCTGGGCATCACCACGCTGATAGCGCCGATTCCGCTCAAGCGCACCGTCCTGTTCCGCGAATTCCCGGTCTTGCTGGGCGTGACCATCCTGGTGTTCCCGCTCCTGCTCGATGGCGAACTCTCGCCCACCGACGGTCTCATCTTCCTGGCCATGCTGGCCCTGTCGCTTTTCCTGATGAGCCGCGGCAACAAACCGGGGGAAGCACCGGAATTCCTTGAAGAGTTGGAGGAGATGCCGGTCATGAGTACGAAGCGGGCCACGATCTGGTTCGTCGTGGGCCTCGCCGCGCTGATCCTCAGCTCACGGGTTCTGGTCTGGGGCGCCACCGAAATGGCACTGTCTCTCGGCGTCAGCGAGCTGATCATCGGCCTGACCATCGTCGCCATCGGCACCAGCCTGCCCGAGCTGGCCGCCTCGGTCGCCAGTGCCCTCAAGGGCCACCATGACGTGGCGCTGGGCAACATCGTCGGCTCCAACCTGTTCAACCTCCTGGCCGTACTGGCGATGCCGGCCCTGCTCAACCCGCTGGCCATCGACAGCGATGTCCTTTACCGGGATTACGGCACCATGACCGGGCTGACCCTGCTGCTTGCCGCCTTCGCTTACGGCATGCAGAAAAAGGGAAAACTGGCGCGCTTTGAAGGTGGTATACTGCTGGCCGGATACATTGCATACACCGTCGTGCTCTACCACGCAGCACGTTAAGGATCACCCGGCCCATGAGAAGTTCCTTTATCGAATCGGCCCGCCAGGCCATCGCCATTGAGCGCGAGGCCATCGACGCTCTCACCGATCGCATCGACCACACCTTTGAGAAAGCCTGCGAACTGGTGATGCAGTGCAACGGTCGGGTTGTAGTGACCGGCATGGGCAAATCCGGCCATATCGGTAAGAAGATTGCGGCCACCCTGGCCAGTACAGGCACTCCGTCTTTTTTCGTCCACCCCGGCGAAGCCAGTCACGGCGACCTGGGCATGATCACGGGCGACGACGTGGTCCTGGCGATCTCCAACTCCGGCCAGACCGCTGAAGTGCTGACCATACTGCCACTCATCAAGCGCATGGGTGCCCCGCTGATCAGCATGACCGGCGAGCCGGATTCCGTACTCGCCCGGGAGGCCGAAGCCAACCTGGACGTCAGTGTTCCCAGGGAAGCCTGCCCACTGGGCCTCGCGCCTACCAGCAGCACTACAGCAACGCTGGTGATGGGCGATGCGCTCGCTGTCGCCCTGCTTGAGGCCCGGGGTTTCAGCGCCGAGGACTTTGCCTTTTCGCATCCGGGCGGCAGCCTTGGACGGCGCCTGCTGCTGCGCGTGTCCGACATCATGCACACCGGCGATCGCGTTCCACGCGTGTCTCCGGACACCCTGCTCAGCGAGGCGCTGCTGGAAATCTCCGGCAAGGGGCTGGGCATGACCACCGTCGTGGACGACAACGGTCAGATGATCGGCGTCTTCACCGACGGGGACCTGCGCCGCACACTCGATCGCAACCTGGACGTTCACATCACGCCCGTCCGCGATGTAATGACGGTAGGCGGCAAACGCATCTGCGAAGAACAGCTCGCCGCCGAGGCGCTGAAAATCATGGACGAGGTCAAGATCACCGCGTTGCCGGTCACCGACCGCAACGGCGACCTGGTGGGCGCAATCAATATGCACGACCTGTTGCGCGCCGGCGTACTCTGAGGCGCCAGAACCCGTTAACCTGAAAGTGATGTTAAAGGAACCCTTCATGGAACGTCCGCTGCCCGACGACCTGATCAGCAAAGCCGCCGGCATTCGCCTGCTGGCCCTGGATGTGGACGGCGTCCTCACCGATGGCCGTCTGTATTTCACAGCCCAGGGTGACGAGATGAAGGCCTTTAACATCCTCGATGGGCACGGCATCAAACAGCTCCAGCGGGCCGGAGTCGACGTCGCCATCATAACCGGTCGCAATTCACCACTCACCGCAAGACGAGCGCGCGATCTGGGCATAAAGCACCTGCAACAGGGCCGAGAAGACAAGGAAACCGCCTTGCGCGAACTCCTGCAGGAACTCAACCTGCCCGCCGAGCAGTCCGCCTACATGGGCGATGACCTGCCGGACCTGGGCGCCATCATGCACGCCGGCCTGGGACTGTCCGTGCCCAACGGCCACTGGTATGTCCGCGAGCAGGCCGATTACACGACCGAAACGGCCGGCGGTGAAGGCGCCGTCCGGGAAATCTGCGACCTCATCCTGCAGGCCCAGAACAAGCTGGCGGACCTGCACCTCACCTATCACGCACGGGGCGCCTGATGTTGCTGAGCCGCCTGAACCATCCGCGTCTGCGCTTCCTGGCCCTGGCCATCCTGTCGGCGGTCCTGATCGGCCTGCTATGGCGCAGCGACGACCAGGGTGGCCCCTCCATCGGCCAGGAACTGCGCGGCCCGGATGAGCCGGACAGCTTTGTGGTCAATGGCGAATACCGGTCCTTCGACGAACAGGGCAAGCTGACCACCGTGATCAGTAGCCCCCGCATCGAACAGTTTGACGCACAGAACCGGGCCCACATGCAGCAGCCCCGGGCCACCATGATCGATGCGGACTCCGGCCAGCCCTGGCACATGCGTGCCGACGAGGGCAACTACCGCACCAATCGCGATGTGATTGACCTGTCCGGCAACGTGGTCATCAGCCGCGTGCTGGCCTCGGGATCCGAAGGCAGTCTGGAAACCACGCATCTGACACTGGATAACCAAAAGCGCATTGTGCACACTGACGCCCCGGTGCTGCTCCGGGATCCGCGCGGCACCACCCGGGCCACCGGCATGAAAGCCTGGATCGACCAACGGATCGTGCAACTCCAATCACAGGTGGAAGGACAGTATGAATTGTCATCTTCGCAATAAGTCCCGCCTATTGCGACGCATCGCAGGCGCCGCCCTGCTGGTGCTGGCATCCCAAGCCCAGGCTTTCGACCTCAATTCCGACAGCCCCATCAAGGTCAGCGCGGACCAGGCACGCCTCGACGACGCCAAGGGCACCGCGATCTACACCGGTGACGTGGTGGTCCGCCAGGACGGCACCGAACTGACCGCCGACAAGGTCGTCCTGTATCGGGAGCAAGGCGCACTGAACCGCATCGAGGCGCACGGCAAACCGGCCCATTACACCCAGCCCAAGACCGCCGATACGGCCAAGACCGATGCCGAGGCCATGACCATCATCTATGCCGCCGGCGAGAACCGGATCACCTTCATTGAGAAGGCCGTGATTCACCAGGACGGCAACGTCTTCAAGGGTGAGGAAATCAACTACGACACCGCCACCCGCGTGGTCACCGCCAGCGGCAGCCGCGACGGTAACGATCAGGACGGCCGGGTCGAGATGGTCATTCAGCCGCGCCAGAAAACCGGCGGGGAGAGCGGCAACTGATGGCGATCCTGCGCGCAAATAACCTGGCCAAGAGCTACAAGCAGATCAAGGTCGTCAAGGATGTGTCCCTGGAAATCCGCAGCGGCGAGATCGTCGGACTGCTGGGACCCAATGGCGCCGGCAAGACCACCTGCTTCTACATGATCGTCGGCCTGGTGCCGGCCGATAACGGCCGCGTCACCATCGACGAACGGGACATCACGCCGTTGCCCATGCATGGCCGGGCGCGCGCCGGTATCGGCTACCTGCCGCAGGAAGCGTCCGTGTTCCGCAAGCTCAGTGTCCGAGACAACATCATGGCGATCCTGGAAACGCGCAAGAAACTGAGCAAGGCCGAGCGCGAGACGCAACTGGAAAGCCTGCTGGAAGAGTTTCACATCACCCATATCCGGGACAGCCTGGGTATGGCGTTATCCGGTGGCGAGCGGCGCCGGGTGGAAATCGCCCGGGCGCTGGCGATGGAACCGGCGTTCATTCTGCTGGACGAACCGTTTGCCGGCGTCGACCCGATCTCGGTGAGCGACATCAAACAGATCATCCGGCACTTGCGGGACAAAGGGATCGGCGTGCTGATTACCGATCACAACGTGCGAGAGACCCTGGATATCTGCGAGAATGCTTACATCGTGAGTGGTGGGCACATCATTGCCTCCGGTCACGCCGACGACATCCTGGCCAACCAGCAGGTCAAGGAGGTCTACCTCGGCAACGAGTTCCGATTGTGAAAAACGGTCACAAATCCGGCCAAAGTGCGCCCCGGGCTATCGCATAATCGCCCCGAGACGCTAAACTCAAAAGCAGGACCGAACGGCGAACCACTCGCCCTGACGGTCAAAACGTTGTCATCTGGACACCCATAGCAGTAAACTTCGGCAAAGAATTTGCTTGTCGCGCCAAATTGTCATTCGACATGTTAAGTTTCAAGGCCCTATCGATATCGGGCGTGGCGTGATTCGCGAAAACCAGGCAACAAAAGTACAGCCGACAGGCATAGGGTGACGGGACTAAATCGATGGTAATGAAAGCTTCGCTTCAGCTGAAGCTGGGTCAACAGCTCACCATGACACCCCAGTTGCAACAGGCCATTCGCCTGCTGCAACTGTCCACGCTGGACCTGCAACAGGAAATCCAGCAGGCGCTCGAATCCAATCCCATGCTGGAGACCTCCGAGGAGGAGGACGGTAACGACTCCGCCGAGAACGACGGCGATACCGACGACAGCAACTCCAAAGAGCAAAGCGACTCCGACGCGTCGCAGGAAGACACCAGCTGGGACGAGCCCGCTGACGAACCGGACTGGAACACCGAAACCAACCAGGACATTCCGGACGACCTGCCCGTCGACACGGCCTGGGACGACATCTACCAGTCCGCACCCGCTCCCGCCTCACGCGGGGAAGACGAGGACGACACCGATTTCGAGTCCCGCAACTCCCCCACCGAAACCCTGCAGGATCACCTCCTCTGGCAGTTGAACCTGACGCCCATGGGCGATCGGGACCGTGCCATTGCCCATGCCCTGCTCGATTCGGTGGACCCGCGTGGCTACCTGGTGACGTCCCTGGACGACATTCACACCGGCCTGCTTGATGAGGCGGACGAAGATCCCCTGGAAATGGACGAGGTCGAGGCGGTCCTGCGTCGCCTTCAGCATTTTGATCCGCCCGGCGTCTTCGCCCGTGATCTGCAGGAATGCCTGCTGATCCAGCTCAACCAGCTGCCTCCGGACACTCCCTGGTTGCCACAGGCCAGACTGGTGGTCAGTCACTACATCAACCTGCTGGGGAACCGGGACTACGCCCAGCTGCTGCGGCGCAGCCGCCTCTCGGAAGAACAGCTCAAATCCGTGCTGGCCCTGATCCAGACCCTCAATCCACGCCCCGGCGACTCACTCGATCGCGCTGAACCGGACTACGTGGTGCCTGATGTGGTGGTGTCCAAGATCAAGGGCCGCTGGCGCGTGGAGCTGAACCCGGAGATCGCACCGCGCATTCGCGTCAACGCGGGTTACGCAGCGCTGATCCGACGTGCCGACAACAGCGCCGACAACAACTATTTGCGCGATCAGCTGCAGGAAGCCAAGTGGTTCATCAAAAGTCTGCAGAGTCGTAACGAAACCCTGCTCAAGGTCGCCACACGCATTGTCGAGCATCAGCAGGGATTCCTCGACCAGGGCGAAGAAGCGATGAAGCCGCTGATTCTGTCTGACATCGCCCAGGCCGTCGGGATGCACGAATCCACCATCTCGCGGGTGACCACTCAGAAGTACATGCACACACCGCGTGGCATCTTCGAGCTCAAGTATTTCTTCTCAAGTCATGTCAGCACGAACGAAGGCGGCGAGTGTTCGTCTACGGCAATTCGTGCCATGATCAAGAAACTGGTTGCCGCCGAAACACCGAAGAAGCCACTCAGTGACAGCAAGATTGCCGCTTTGCTGGGTGACCAGGGGATCCAGGTCGCACGACGCACCGTGGCCAAGTATCGGGAAGCCATGCATATTCCGCCTTCCAACGAGCGCAAGCGGTTGGTGTAATCGTCGGAGGGACGGAAGAGCAGGATTTTCAAGCGTCCGCCGCACGCGACGGGCTCAACGCCGGAAACGGAGACGTTATCCGGGCATGTCGACAATAGGAGAAGCCTATGCAAATCAATATGTCAGGTCACCATGTCGAATTGACTCCCGCTCTGAAAACCTATGTTTCCGAAAAGTTCGAAAAACTCGAACGCCATTTCGACCACATCAGCAACTGTCAGGTGACCCTGTCCGTGCAGAAGCTTCGCCAGACGGCCGAGGCCACCCTGCACGTTATTGGTGGTGAAATTCATGCAAAGGCTGAAAACGAAGATATGTACGCGGCCATTGACGGACTCCTAGACAAACTCGACCGCCAGATCCTGAAACACAAGGAAAAGACGGTTGATCGAATGCACGGCGCGACCAGCCGCTAGCGGTTCATAAAGGGAAAGCATTCCATCCATGACGGAAAGTCCACTAACCATTCAATCCATCCTGGTTCCCGAGCTCACCCTCTGTGGTGTGCCGGGAACCAGTAAGAAACGCATCCTGGAACTGATCGCCGAGAACGTCGCCCGGCGCTATCCGGAACTCGACGAGACCCAGATTTTCAACAACCTGGTGTCCCGCGAGCGGCTCGGCAGCACCGGGATCGGACAGGGCATTGCCATCCCCCATTGCCGGCTGGAAGGCTGTCATCAGGTGGTCGGCGCCCTCCTGACCCTGGAAGAAGGCGTGGCTTTCGATGCCATCGACAACCAGCCGGTCGATCTCCTGTTCGTGCTGATCGTTCCCAAGGAAGCCACCAGTGAACACCTGGAGCTTCTCAGCCAGCTGGCCGAGAAGTTCAATGACCGCTCTTTCTGCGAGCGTCTGCGACGCTGTGAGGATGCGTCGCAGCTGTTTGAGGTCATGACGCAATCAGAGTGAATCATCTGCTGATCGGCGAAGGCACTGCATGAAACTGATTATAGTCAGCGGGCGCTCCGGCTCCGGCAAGAGTACGGCCCTGCACGTTCTGGAAGACCTGGGCTACTATTGCATCGACAATCTGCCCATCGGCCTGTTGTTTCCCCTGGTCGAGGAGGCGGGCAACGCCTCGCCCAACAAGTTGCGCAACATTGCAGCGAGCATCGACGCGCGCAACCTGTCCGATGAGATCGCCAACTTCGAGGCCATCCACGAGCGCCTATCCACCTGCGGCATGAAGGTCGAAATCGTCTTCCTCGATGCCACCGACCAGGCTCTGCTGCAACGCTTCCACGCCACCCGGCGCAAGCACCCTCTCAGCGATGGGCGGACGTCATTGCGCGAGGCGATCACGGACGAAAAACACCTGCTTGAGCCGCTGGCCCAGCTGGCCGACCTGTATATCGACACGACCGAGCTGTCGATGTACGAGCTGCGGGACATGATCAAGCAGCGCATCGTCGGCCGCCGGGAACAGGAGCTGGCGTTGCTGTTCCAGTCCTTCGGCTTCAAACACGGCGTACCGGTCGACTCCGACTACGTTTTCGACGTGCGCTGCCTGCCCAACCCCTACTGGGACGCCAACCTGCGTAAATTCACCGGTGTCGATCCAGAAGTGCAGACGTTCCTGGAGAGCCAGCCGGAAACCCGGGAGATGCTGGATACCCTCACCCGTTTCCTGGAAACCTGGCTGCCCTCGTTCCAGGCCAGCAATCGCAGCTACATGACCATTTCCATTGGCTGTACCGGTGGCCAGCACCGCTCGGTTTACATGTGCGATCAACTGGGCCGCTACTTCAACCAGAAGTACAGCAATGTCCAGGTTCGCCACACCGAGCTCCCGCACCTTCATCCAGCGTCGACTGACGATCCGTCATGATTCGCCAGCCGATCACCATCATCAACAAGCTCGGACTGCATGCCCGGGCGGCGGCCAAGCTGGTCAGCACGGCGTCGGATTTCGACAGCCAGGTGCTGATTGCTAAGGAGGGCCGCGAGGTCGACGGCAAGAGCATCATGTCCGTCATGATGTTGGCCGCCAGCTGCGGCACCGAAATCGAGCTGGTGCTGGACGGGCCCGACGAGCAGGCGGCCCGGGACGCCCTGGTAGCGCTGATCGACGATTACTTCGGTGAAGGCGAATAAGGGTTCGCGATGATCGCTGCACGCCCCTCTCGACGTGACCCCAAAGCCGGTGGAATTCACCTACACTGAATTCTCACGTCTGCAACGTAAGTCCGCTATACTTAGGAACTTCTGAATAAGTCCTGGAGCGCCTCAGGGTGATCATGGCCGTCCACTTTCACTCGGCTCGGTGACGAGACATTTCAGGACTTATCCAGGAATCCCACAAAACGAGACAGGATGGCGCAGCAATCCCCGGATTGCCCGCCAGAGAATCAGCCGCAGGACGCGCCGATCGTCCTGATCCGGATTCATGGGTAAGTCATGTCAGACGCAGTCGAAAACAGCCAGGCCCGGCAGCGCCTCCGCACCCTGGGCGAGGCGCTGGACAGCGGTGCCCTGCAGCAGGTCGCGCGCATCCTCAATGGTGGCCTGAGCCCCAGCGATATTGCTCACCTGCTGGAATCCTCTCCGCCGCGCCAACGTGCCCTGCTCTGGAACCTGGTCGACAAGAGCCTGGAAGGGGAAGTCCTCCAGTACCTCAGCGACGACATCCGAAGCTACTTCCTGAGCAAGCTGAACGCCCAGGAACTGGCGTCCATTATCGAAGACTTCGAGTCGGACGACCTGGCCGACCTGCTGCAGCAGCTGCCGGACACGGTGATCCAGGAAGTCCTCGACACCATGGACGACCAGGATCGCCAACGGGTGGAGGAAGTCCTCGCTTACCCGGAAGACACCGCCGGCGGCCTGATGAATACGGACACCATCACGGTGCGTCCGGATCTCAGCATCGACGTGGTGTTGCGGTATCTTCGCCGCCACCGCTCCCTGCCGCCGATGACCGACAGCCTGATCGTGGTTAACCGCCGCGACGAATACATTGGCGTCATGCCGATTACCAAGATGTTGGTATCCAGTCCCAGCGCCACCGTGCGGGAGGTGATGGACACCGACATCGAGCCGATCCCGGTCAACCTGTCCGACACCCAGGTCGCCACCCTGTTCGAACGCTACGACCTGATCTCCTCGCCGGTAGTCAGCGAAGAAGGCAAGCTGCTGGGCCGGATCACCATTGATGACGTGGTCGACGTTATTCGTGAAGACGCGGACCACTCGCTGATGAGCATGGCCGGTCTGGACGAGGACGAAGATACCTTCGCGCCGGTTATGAAGACCACCAAACGCCGGGCGGTCTGGCTGGGCATCAACCTGATTACGGCGTTTATTGCATCATCCGTGATCGGCATGTTCGAAGGCACCATTGCCAAGGTCGTGGCCCTGGCGGTCCTGATGCCCATCGTGGCCAGCATGGGCGGGATCGCCGGCAGCCAGACGTTGACCCTCGTCATTCGCGGCATGGCGGTGGGCCAGATCAGCGGCGCCAACGTACGCTGGCTGCTGAACCGGGAATTCATGGCCGGGGTGCTCAACGGGCTCCTCTGGGCTGTCGTGGTCTCGATCGCGGCCACAATCTGGTTCCGGGATCCGATGATCGGCGTTATCATTGCCGCGGCCCTGATCATCAACCTGATCGCGGCGGCACTGGCCGGCACCTTGTTGCCGCTGTTTCTTAAATCGAGGAACATCGACCCGGCCCTGGCCGGGGGCGTGATACTGACAACCGTAACCGATGTGGTGGGTTTCCTGTCCTTCCTGGGACTGGCCACCGTGATATACGCCTGATGGCCACGCCAGGGCGATCTGCAACAACCCGGAAAAGACCATGATCACTGACGACGACTACCAGGATGACGAGGACTACAAAAGCAAGTCCGAACTCAAGCGAGAGATGCATGCGCTTCAGGACATCGGCAAACGCCTGCTGGAACTGACGCCCGATCAGGTCGACCCCCTCCCCATCAGTGACCGGTTACGTGCCGCAATTGAGGAATCCAAGCGCATTCGCCAGCACGAAGCCCGGCGTCGTCATCTGCAGTACATTGGCAAGGTGATGCGTCAGGAGGATCAGCTAGAGGAGGTCATCCGGGCCATCGAAGCGTTCGATACCGGCAGTGCGGAACATACCCGTCGCCATCACCTGGCAGAGCGCTGGCGTGACCGCATGGTGGAAGAAGGTGATTCGGCAGTGGGCGAATTTCTCGGCTACTGCCCGGAAGCCGATATCCAGCACCTGCGCAACCTCGCCCGCAATGCCCGCCGGGACGCGCAGAAAGACAAGAACACCGGCCACGCCCGGAAACTGTTTCGTTACCTGCGCGAGTGTGTGGATCAGCAGGAAACGCCGGGCGCCTGAGCGACGCCCGAAACATTCACGACTAGAGCCGCCGGTGAGACCACACGGGCATGCGATCCCGGGTCAGTGAGAGCTTACTCGGGTCCAGATCGGCGGTCGTCAGAGTCATTCCCTCACTGAGTTCGGTCACCACAGCACCCCACGGATCCACCACCATGGAATGCCCGTAGGTCCGCCGCTTGGAATCATGCTCACCGCCCTGGCCTGCTGCGACCATCCAGAACTGGTTCTCGATCGCGCGGGCCCGCACCAATGGGTGCCAATGAGCCAACCCGGTCTGGTAGGTAAAGGCACTGGGCAAGGTCACCCACTCAGCCCCCTTGCCTCGCAACTGTCGGAACAGCTCCGGGAAGCGCAGGTCATAACAGATGGCCAATCCCAGCTTGCCGACCGGCGTATCCACCACCACAACCGCCTCGCCGGGCTCGAACGTATCGGACTCGCGATAACTGCCCTGGGCATCCTCTACCTGCGCGTCGAAGAGGTGGATCTTGTCGTAACGGGCCACTTCCTCACCCTGATCATTGAACACCACGCAGGCGGCCCGCACGCGGCTGTCCAGTTCGGTTCCGTCCGGGCGGGCGGCAATCGGCAGGGAGCCACCAACGATCCAGATGCCCAGGCGCCGGGCCTGTTCGGCGAGAAATGAACGGATAGGTCCGGACGCGTCGCGCTCCAGCAGGCCCCGCTCCATCATCTGACGGGTACTCAGCACCGCAAAGTTTTCCGGCAACACGGCAATCCGGGCGCCCTTGTCGCTGGCCTGCTGCAGAAGCTCCCGGGTATCCGCCAGGTTCTGGTCCAGATCGTGTCCACTGACCATCTGCAATACCGCGACGCGGTTTTCTTGAGTCATAGCGCTGCCTCCTGAGGCGTTTTCCATGTCGACGTCTCGTCAACGACGACGATCAACCTGCCCTGAATAAACCGTGAAAACCCGGGGGCCGTCAAGCTTCGGTCACTTTCCGGTGTCGAACACGTTGCGCAGTTCGACCTTGGGATCGCCCCAAGACCCGGTGACGGAATAGGTCGCGCTGGTTAGACGGCTCAGTGGATCGCCCAGCACCTTGTCCAGGACGAACAGTGCGCCGCCGATCGGCGCCGAAGCCCCCATCAGGATCGCGGCCAACGGCAGGTTTTGGGTCAGCGGCAGCACCACCACCAAGCGCATATCCAGCATTTCCTTTACCAGATCCGCGGAGCCGGTGAGTTTGAAGGCACCCGACGGACCGACGATCTGCAGTTCCGGATCCCAGGTCAGCGTTCCCGACGCCAGGCGCGCCGTTCCGGAAATGGCATCAAACGCCACGCCCGCCTCGTAAAGATCCGAGAAATCGAGTTTCAAACGGCGCAGCAAGGTGTCCGAATTGAGAATGCCAAACACTCGGAAAATCTGGGCGGTGTTACTGCGCTCGAGAATCACACCGTCATCGATACGGAATCCCAACGTTCCTTTGACCGTCTCCAGCGAGCCCGCTTCTGGCGGCCCATCCCAGCCCAGATCGATTTCCACGCGGGTCTTGTTACTGCGCAGCGGGACACTGCCCTCAATCCAGGGACTGATGTCCGCCAGGTTTTTACCGGCCAGCACACCATTGATCTGGGTTTGTTCGCCGTTCTCTCCGGCTGACCAGATCAGGCTGCCGTCAAACGCCAAACTACCGACCTGGCCTTTGATCTTGTCAACGCTCAGGGCCCGGGCAGCCGGCCTCAGCAGGAACGACCACTGGCCATAATCCCGGCCGTCGACCTGCACGCTGTCGATGGTGACGTCCGCATCGGACCACTGCCCGACGCCGCGTTCGGCAAACGACACCGGCGCCTGATCCGCTGCGCCGTCGTCCTCCCCGGTCGCCAGGACAATGTGATCCAGATCCACGGTCAGGGGATCATTCCCGGACGGCAGCCGCAATTGGCCGGCAAGGTCAGGGCCGTCGAACGTAACGCGCCACCCCTCAGTATCCGCGACCGCCGTGACCTGTGCCTTGCTGAACGACTGACCGGCGGCCTGAAGGCGATCGACCGACAACGCCACCCGATTCAGCCATTGCTTGCCCGCCCCGGAGCTGGCCCCCGCCGAACCCAGGTTGTGGCTCTCCAGGGCATCTTGCCAAATCTCTGCATCCAGTTGAGCCAGGTGGCCGGTAATCTCCAGTCCCGCGGCACCGGACACTGACGTGGACTGGGCACCCAACTCAATCCGCCCCCGGTCAAACACCTGGTCCAGCCAACGCAAACGGAAAGCCAGTCGATCCGACCAGTGACCCGACAGCATCAGGCCCCCATCGTCGCCCCAACTGATCACCATACTGAGGGGAACCGGCTGGCCCATGGCCTTGTGCAAAGGTTCCGGCCAATCGATCGAAACGTTCGAGAGCGACGACGTCAACCTCAGGGACGACGCCCCCGCCGAAGACACCCCCATTTCCGCCCGATAGCCGGCACGACCTTCAATCCCTGGCAGGTTGCCGATCCCAAAACGGGTCGCCAGGTCATCCAGGTTCATGCGCCCGGTCTGGATCAGTTTCAGCGGCGCGTCGGCCCCATCCCGCGCCAGGGACAGTTCAACAGGGCTGTCCAGGAAGCGGGCGGACAGCGGCTTGCCGGAAAAACCGGATTCAGAATCGTAGTGCACAGTGCCGTTCAACTGTTCCCAGACTGCTGACGAGTCGTTGTAGGCAATGCGCCCGTCTTCTGCTTTCAGATCCGCTTTGACGTGCGTTTTCGCATCATCGGCCAGCCCGATATCCAGATCGAGATCCAGATGATACTGGCCACCGATATTCAGCGCCGTGGCGGCGGAACCGGCGAACTCACCCAGCGGTGACTGATCCAGCCAGTCAGCCACCTGCTCCCCCTTGAAAGGCGCCGCCGTATGCACCTGCAACACTGCCGGCTCGGCATCGCCGTCCACACGCACCGTTGTGGGTTCGAGGGTCAGGCCTCCGGTTGTGCCCTGCTCCACCTGGATACGAGCTTTTGCCCCCTGAACCACCACTTGCCCAGACGCGCCCGTGACTACAGGCCAGCGCTCGTCGTATTGGATTCGGGCGTCAGTAAACTGATATTGCTGGCTGGTGGTAAAACTGCCCGGCGGAGACCCCTTGTTCACCTGCCCGTGACCGTAAAAGACGCCGTGGTCAATGTCTGCGCTTTCAACAGCGCTGGTGATCCAGTCGTAGAAAGCGGGATCCACGACCTTGCCCGGCACGAAATCCGCCAGCATCGGCGCCGTTGCATCCCAGGCTTCGACCCGCATGGATAGCGTGTCCTCGCCCGGCTCCTGCAGCTTCAGATCGAAAGCGCCGGCAAGTCTCGTCTTACCCTGATACTGGATATCAATACGGTCAGACCAGATGCGCTTGTGGGGGCCATCAATCTGCCAATGAACCTGGGTCCGCAGGTGCGCCAGTATCCAGGCATGCGCGAATTCCTGCGGGAATCCCAGCGTCACATCGTCGGTGTCCACGGACACCTGACCGGCTGAGCGGGACAGGGTCAGACGGCCATTCAATCCCTGCACGCCCGGCGCGCCATCGAAGGCCTGTACGGACACATCTGCCAAGCGCCCCGTCAGCTGGAAATCATCGGCCGTTTCCGGCACCCGGAGTGCCAGGTCATGCAGTTCGCCCCCGGGCTGGTAATGCGCCAGTGCGTTGCGCAGCTCGTCATCCAGCGGTGCAATGGCCTGCGCCATGCCGGACAACATGCCCAACGGGACTTTTGAGGCGACCACGCTCCAGCCGTCATCGCGGATGATGCGCAAGTCGATGTTACGCGCCGATTGCCCGGCCCAATCCCAGCCCAGACCCTGAACATCCAGACGCCAGCGGTCGTCCCCCGTTCGCTGCCAGCCCACCTGAGCCTGGACCGATTCAACCGGCGCCTGGGTCTCGCCGTCGGCCCGAATCTGTACGTGCGGCACCGACAAGCGGGCATTGACTCGCTCCAGCTCACCACCGGCGAAGCGCAACCACGCCTGACCACCGGCATCCACGCTGTCGATCAAACGGTTCTGCCACTGATAACGCTGCAGGAAGGCATCAAACAGGCGACCGGAATCCACATCGACAAACAGCGTGCCGTCGAAATCGCCACGGAAGAAGTGCTCTCCCTCAAGATAGAAACGGGCCAGCTGGGTCGTGGAGCCGGGCTGCATCGCACGGCCGGAAGCACTGAAGGTGCCACGCCAGTAGCGCAGGTCCACTTGTGGAATGAAGAACGTCCGACGCGGTTCGTCAGGCACCTTGAGGCCCAGGTGCACCTGGTTGAGCTGGACGGAAGGATCGGACAGCACCTCTCCCAGGCGATTGATCCAGGCTCGGGGCCCGGATTCGTCTCCCTCGGCGTCAGAGGCGTCGGCCTGGGGCAATGTCAGTCCCTCGATAGTAATGGCCCCTGACGGGCTTTGCTCGAGCGTCAGGTCCATGCCGCTGGCGACCAGGTCATTGAAGACCAGGCGCTGTCGCACCAGCGAAGCCACCGAATCGAGCCGGATGTCCACGCGCTCGACCCGGGCAATGACCTTCTCCGGTTGTTTCGGATCGCGGATCTCCATGCCCGAAAGATCCAGCACCGGATCCATGCCCTTCCATTGCCCGTGCAACTGATCGATGTGCACCGGTTGGCCCAGGCGCTCGGAGAGCACCGCTTCGATCTGCGCCTGATAGCGATCGACGGCGTGCATCAATTGCCGGCCGATCACCACATAGAGCGCGATGACGATCAGGATAGCCAACACGGCCATCCAGACCAGATTGGCCAGGCGGATCAGCCAGCGCAATGGCAGGGAGGTGTCGGGAGGCGTTTCCCGGCGACGGGCTTTCGGGTCAGATACGTCCATGCAATGCCCGCCGGCCTAGTCCTGAACCGGGGAAAACGCCGTCGGGAGGTAGCAGCGACGGCGGTACAC
Organism: Marinobacter sp. R17; assembly: GCF_003789045.1. Taxonomy (NCBI): domain Bacteria; kingdom Pseudomonadati; phylum Pseudomonadota; class Gammaproteobacteria; order Pseudomonadales; family Marinobacteraceae; genus Marinobacter; species Marinobacter sp. R17. The sequence continues at coordinate 52,176 of NZ_RHGZ01000001.1, forward strand.
GTTACAGCAGGACCACATCGTACTGTTCCTGACTGTAAAAGGGTTCGACCTGGAAGCGAATGCTCTTGCCAATGAACGTTTCCAGATCCGCGACGTTGTCGGATTCCTCGTCCAGCAGGCGATCAACCACGGACTGGGAGGCCATGACCAGGTAGCTTTCAGCCTCATAGGCCCGGTTGACCCGCATGATCTCGCGGAACACCTCATAGCAGACCGTTTCAGGGGTTTTCAGGAAGCCACGCCCGTCACAGATCGGGCAGGATTCGCACAGCACCTGGCCCAGGCTTTCGGTAGTCCGCTTGCGTGTCATTTCCACCAGCCCGAGCTCCGACACGCCAGTGATCTTGGTCTTGGCGTGGTCCCGCTCGAGCATTTTCTCCAGCATCCGGTGGACCTGGCGCTGATGCTCGGTGTCTTCCATGTCGATGAAATCGATGATGATGATCCCACCCAGGTTGCGCAGCCGCAGCTGGCGGCTGATTGCGCGGGCCGCCTCCAGGTTGGTCTTGAAGATGGTTTCTTCCAGATTACGATGCCCCACAAAGGCACCGGTATTGATATCGATCGTCGTCATCGCCTCGGTCTGGTCGATGATGACGTAGCCGCCGGACTTGAGCTGCACCTTGCGGCTCAGGGCTTTCTGGATTTCGTCCTCGACGCTGTACAGATCGAAAATCGGCCGCTCGCCCGGGTAGTACTCCACCTTGTCGGAGAACTCGGTGACAAACTCCTCCACGAATTCCATCACCCGCTGGTAGCTCTCCCGGGAGTCGATGCGCACCTTTTCGGTCTGCGGGCGCACCAGGTCCCGGATGGTACGGATAAACAGCGGCAGGTCCTGATAAATGACCGAAGGCGCTTTACCGGTGGCGTTGCGCTCCACAACCGACTGGTGCAGGCGGTGCAGGTAGGTCATGTCCCCCAGAAGATCGTCGCGGGAGGCACCTTCTGCCGCCGTCCGGATAATGTAGCCGCCACTGGCCTCCAGCGCTTCCGCGCCTTCCTGGACCAGGCTACGCAGGCGCTCGCGCTCGGTGTCGTCTTCAATCCGCTGGGAAATGCCGACGTGCTGGACTTCTGGCATGAACACCAGATAACGGGAGGGAATCGACAGCTGCGTGGTCAGACGCGCGCCTTTGGTGCCGATCGGATCCTTGGTGACCTGGACCACCAACGACTGACCTTCGCGCAGCAGTGAGCGAATGTCCGGCACCGCCTTGGGCGTGTCGGAAGCGGACTCCTCGCCGTTGCCCACCACCAGAACGTCGGAAGCGTGGATAAAAGCGGCCCGCTCCAGGCCAATATCGACAAACGCGGCCTCCATCCCGGGCAGGACCCGGACCACCTTGCCTTTGTAGATGTTGCCAACGATTCCTTTGCGGCTGGTGCGCTCAATATAGGTTTCCTGCAACATGCCGTTCTCGACCAGGGCCACCCGGGTCTCGACCGGCGTCACGTTGATCAGGATTTCCTCACTCATACCGACTTCTCCGCCGACGGCAGCCAGGTCTTCCAGACCGGCTGTCCTGCTTCTGCAAACAATTCCGCAGTTTCCTGCAGGGGCAGGCCGACTACGGCGCTGTAGCTACCCCATAGGCCGTCAACGAAAACGGCTCCCCTGCCCTGAATACCGTAACCTCCGGCTTTGTCCCGGGGCTCACCGGTCTGCCAGTAGGCATGAATTTCTTCGTCGCTCAATGCCCTGAAGCGGACTTCTGTCACCGCCAGCCGGGCGTAGCAGCCAAACTCGCCCGCCAGCGCCACTGCGGTCATCACCTTGTGCGTGCAACCGGAAAGATGGCGGAGCATGTCCGCCGCCTCGGCCGCATTGGTCGGTTTGCCCATGATCCGGTCTTCGCGGACCACTGTGGTGTCCGAACCAATGACCAGACTGGCCGGATCGTCGGCCTGGGCCAGCCCCGCCTCGGCCTTTTCCCGGGCCAGGCGCTCCACGTAATGCTCGGGGCGCTCGCCAGGAAGGCAGGTTTCATCGAGATCCACCGGGCATACCGAAAATGAGAGTCCGATCTGCGCCAGCAGTTCCCGGCGGCGGGGTGATGCAGATGCCAGAATAACGGGCCGCGTCGTGCTCATGGTGTCCTCGCGCTATGCCAGCTTCAGATTCAGTCGATCAAGAATGCCACAGACAAACGGCCATACGAGGGTGCTGGTCACCGCCGGCAGCAAATAGGTAAAGCCCGGATTGTCGGCGCCCAATAACTGGTTCACGAAGTGCACGAACATCTGGTTGATGCCCAGCAGAAGAAACACCATCAGACACTGTTGTGGCATCGGAAACATACGCAGCCGCTGATGGGTGGTCAGCACCAGAAAGGCCACCAGTGCCATGGCAAGAGCGTTAATGCCGAGTGTGCTGGCCTCAAGCACATCCAGGAACAGCCCCAGCACCCACGCCACCAGCACACCAAACCGGCTGGGGGCCCTGAATGTCCAGTAGAACACCATCAGCCCTAACCATTCAGGGCGATAGACCAGCCAGTCCACCGGAAACAGGGAAATGCTCAGGACCAGGGAGATCAGGACGCTGATCGCAAACACGGGGTAACTGATGACGGATAGACTCATTCGCTCCCCTCACTGTCTGAAGCACTTCCGGATTCCGCTTCGGCAGCCGCCTGGGCGCAGTCAACCTCACCCGGGGAGCAGTCGTCGTCGCCATGGCGCACCTGCGGTTGGAACACCACCAACACCAGGTCACTCTGATTCAGTTTGGCTTTGGGTTCAGCCTGGATATCGGCAAAGGGTTCGCCGGGCTCGCTGTGGATACGAGTGACTGTGGCAACCGGGTACCCCTTCGGGAACCGACCGCCCAGGCCGGAGCTGACCAGCTCATCGCCCTCGCGGATATCCGCCGTGTCGGGGACATGCACCAGATCGAGTGTATCGGGATTTCCGGTGCCCAGCAGGATCGCCCTGACGCCGCTGCGCAGGACTTCCACGGGCACAGCGTGGCTGCTGTCAGACACCAACAGCACCCGGGATGTAAAGCGGCTGGTCTGGATAACCTGCCCCATCAGACCATTGGCATCCAGGATGGCCTGACCTTCGGTGACCCCGTCGCGGGATCCCTTGTTGATGATCAGTTCATGGGAGAAGGGGTCGGGAGAGACGCCAATGACGTCGGCCACCACAACCCGCTCATCCAGCTGTGTGGCCACGCCGTTGAGACTGCGCAGTTCAATGTTGTCTGCAGCCAGGGACGCATACTTGATGGAGCGCCGTTCGAGTACCAGCAAGCGGGCACGCAGGGATTCGTTTTCCTCGATCAGGTCATCCCGACTGGTGAAAACATCAGCCCCCCAGTCCGAGAGACTGTCTGGAACGTGGCCCAGCCATACCACCGGCGTCAAAGCGGAACTGAGCCAGCTTCGCAGCTCGTCGACCCGCCCGAAGCGGGAATCCAGAACCACAAGCACCAGCGACAGAACCACCACCAGCAACAACCGGAATCCCGGGATGGGCCCCCTTGCAAACAGCGTCTTGATAGCTCAATTCTCCCCGCTTAAAACGACAACCGCCGCTGCGACGAATCGACAGCGGCGGCCAGAGGCGATGCCTCATCGCATCGCTAATATCTGTTCGCGAAGGCTGTATCAGCCTTCGTGTGAAAACATGCCAATGCCGCCCCGGTCGATCACCTCAAGCGCCTTGCCGCCGCCCCGAGCCACGCAGGTCAACGGATCTTCGGCGACAATCACCGGCAGGCCGGTCTCCTCGCTCAGGAGCTTATCCAGGCCGCGCAACAGGGCGCCGCCACCCGTGAGGACGATACCACGCTCGGCAATATCCGACGCCAGTTCCGGCGGAGACTGTTCCAGCGCACTTTTCACGGTCTGGACGATCTGCGCCAGGGACTCCTGCAGGGCTTCCAGGATTTCCTCACTGTTCAGGGTAAAGGCCCGGGGCACGCCCTCGGCCAGGTTGCGGCCGCGCACGTCGATCTCTCGGATCTCGACGCCTTCGTAAGCGCACCCGATCTCGTGCTTGATGCGCTCGGCGGTGGAGTCGCCGATCAGGCTGCCGTAGTTGCGGCGCACGTAGGTGACGATCGCTTCGTCGAACTTGTCACCACCCACCCGAACGGATTCCGCATACACGATGCCGTTCAGGGAGATGATGGCAATTTCCGTGGTGCCGCCGCCGATGTCGACAATCATGGAACCGCTGGCCTCTTCCACCGGCAGGCCGGCGCCGATGGCCGCGGCCATCGGCTCCTCAATCAGGAACACTTCTCGTGCGCCGGCGCCCATGGCAGATTCGCGAATGGCCTTACGCTCCACCTGGGTCGATTTGCTCGGCACACAGACCAGAACTCGCGGGCTCGGTGTGATAAAGCTGTTTTCGTGCACTTTGTGGATAAAGTGCTGCAGCATTTTTTCGGTGACCACGAAGTCGGCAATCACGCCATCTTTCAACGGTCGGATGGCGGTAATGTTGCCCGGTGTACGGCCCAGCATGCGCTTGGCCTCGCCACCAACGGCAGCAACCATCTTCTGGGCATTATTGGTGCGAATCGCCACTACAGACGGTTCGTTCAGGACAATACCGCGGTCACGGACATAAATAAGGGTGTTGGCCGTCCCCAGATCGATGGATAAATCACTGGAAAAAAGACCACGAATTTTCTTGATGAGCATTAGCGTATTTTCAACCTGAGACAAACAGTCGCGAAATGAATGCGGCAACTTTAGCAGTGGGCCGGTATACAGGCAAGGCTCATAACAGGCCGGAAGCAGCGTCATATCTGGATTACTGCATGCTCCCCACTGCCTGTCGCATCACCGGAATCTGCCGCTCACCGCCTCCCGAACGCGCCGCAATCTGTTACCATACTGCGCCATCAAACAAACGCCTGAACCAGACCGGGGCGCGCAACCAGAGTCCCTGGACCGGTTCAGCATCCATAAGTTCACCGTTAAGTGGAGACGTTACGTGGCCATATCCCGCGAGGAGATTGAAAAAGTCGCCCTGCTGGCACGCATCCGCCTGGAAGACAACCAGGTCGGCGCCCTGGAGAAGGACGTGGGCAACATCCTGAATCTGGTGGACCAGCTACAGTCCGCCGACACCTCGTCGGTCGAACCGCTGGCTCACCCGCTGGAAGCCACCCAGCGACTGCGCGCGGATGAAGTCACCGAACACGACCAGCGCGACGCCTTCCAGCGCATCGCCCCGGCGACCGAGGACGGCCTGTACCTGGTGCCCCGCGTGATCGAGTGATGCGCAGCCCATTGCCAGCCGAATGACGACTCAGACTGTTACGGACACCTTTTATGCACGACAAAACTGTTGCTGAACTGGCCCGCGACCTCGAGCAGGGCACCGTTTCCAGCGTCGAACTGACCCGGCATTTCCTCGATCGGATCCGCCAGGACGATACCCGCTATAACAGCTTTATTACGGTCACCGAAGACGAAGCGCTGAAAGACGCCAAGGCGGCCGACGACCGTCGCGCCCGGGGCGAGGCCACACCCTGGACCGGGATACCCTTTGCCCACAAGGACATCTTCTGCACCGACGGCGTTCGCACCACCTGCGGCTCGCGCATGCTGGAGAATTTTGTTCCGCCTTACGACGCCACGGTCACCGCCCGCTTCCGAGACGCCGGCGCCGTGTGCCTGGGCAAGACCAACATGGACGAGTTCGCCATGGGCTCCTCCACCGAAAGCAGCTACTACGGCGCCACGGTAAACCCCTGGGGGGACAACCTGGTTCCGGGTGGGTCTTCCGGTGGCTCCGCCGCGGCTGTTGCGGCGCGACTCGTGCCCGCGGCGACCGGCACCGATACTGGCGGCTCCATTCGCCAGCCGGCGGCCATGTGTGGCATCACCGGTCTCAAACCGACCTACGGCCGCGTTTCGCGCTACGGCATGATCGCCTTCGCCTCAAGTCTGGACCAGGGCGGCACCATGGCCCGCACGGCCGAAGACAACGCCCTGATGCTGAACGTGATGGCCGGCTTCGACCCCAAGGACTCCACTTGCATCGATCGTCCGGTGCCGGACTACACGGCAAACCTGAACGAGCCACTCAAGGGCCTGAAAGTCGGTCTCCCGAAGGAATACTTCACGGATCAGCTGGACGACAGGATGGCCGGGCAGGTACGCGCCGCCATCGCCGAATACGAAAAGCTGGGCGCCACTGTGCAGGAAATTTCCCTGCCCAACACGCACCTGGCAATCGCCGCCTACTACATCATTGCGCCCGCCGAAGCCTCCGCCAACCTGTCGCGCTTTGACGGCGTGCGCTACGGGTATCGCTGCGAGGCTCCCAAGGACCTGATGGACCTCTACACCCGCACCCGCGCCGAAGGCTTCGGGGAAGAGGTCAAGCGCCGGATCCTCGTCGGCACCTACGCCTTGTCTGCCGGCTACTACGACGCCTACTACCTCAAGGCACAGAAAGTCCGTCGCCTGATCCAGCAGGACTTCATCGAAGCGTTCAAGTCCGTCGACATTATTATGGGCCCTGCGGCGCCGACCCCGGCGTTCGGCATCGGCTCCAAGACCGACGACCCGGTCAAGATGTACCTGGAGGACATCTACACCATCGCCATCAACCTGGCTGGCGTGCCGGCCATGTCGGTGCCGGCCGGCCAGATCGATGGATTGCCGGTGGGCCTGCAACTGATCGGCAACTACTTCGATGAGGCTCGCCTGCTCAACGCCGCCCATCAGTTCCAGCAAGCCACTGACTGGCACACCCTGACGCCTGCGGGCTGAACCAGAAGGAAGGACGACACATCATGCAATGGGAAGTTGTGATCGGGCTGGAAATCCACGTTCAGCTCGCCACCCAGACCAAGATCTTCTCCGGCACCAGCACCGCTTATGGCGCGGCGCCCAACACCCAAGCCAGCGCCGTTGACCTGGCAATGCCAGGCACCCTGCCGGTCGCCAACGAGCAGGCCTTCCGCTACGCCACCATGTTCGGCCTGGCCATCGATGCCGAGATCAACCGCCGCTCCGTGTTCGAACGGAAAAACTACTTCTACCCGGACCTGCCCAAAGGCTACCAGACCACTCAGCTGGCACAGCCCATCGTCGGGCCGGGCCACGTGGACATCCGCCTGGAAAACGGCGCCGAGAAGCGGGTTCGCATCCACCACGCGCACCTGGAAGAGGACGCCGGCAAGTCCCTGCACGAGGATTACCACGGCATGACCGGCATCGACCTCAACCGGGCTGGCACACCGCTGATCGAGATCGTCACCGAGCCGGATATGCGCTCTGCCGAAGAGGCGGTCGCCTTCGCCCGCAAACTGCATGGTCTGGTGACCTCGCTGGGTATTTGCGACGGCGATATGTCCCAGGGCTCAATGCGTTTCGACGTGAACGTCTCGATTCGACCGCAGGGCACCGATCAACTGGGCACCCGTACGGAGACCAAGAACCTGAACTCGTTCCGGTTCATGGAAGCCGCGATCCATCACGAAGTCGAACGCCAGATCGATATCCTCGAAGACGGCGGCGAAATCGTACAGGAGACCCGGCTCTATAATGGCGACCGGGACGAAAGCCGCTCCATGCGGACCAAGGAAGAAGCCAACGACTATCGTTACTTCCCCTGCCCTGACCTGCTGCCGGTGGAGATCGACGACGCCTTCATCGACAGCCTCCGCTCGGCCATGCCGGAACTGCCGGACGCCAAGGAAGCTCGCTTCAAGGCAGACTACGGCCTCTCCGACTACGATGCCGGCCTGCTGAGTAACAACGCCGCGACGGCCGATTACTTCGAGGCAACGGCCAAGACCGGCGGTGACGCCAAACTGGCCGCCAACTGGATATTGGGTGAGCTCAGCGCGCGGCTCAATGCTGCCGAACTGAACATCAAACAGAGCCCGGTATCCGCCGAACGCCTCGGCACGCTGGTGCAGCGCATTGCCGACAACACCCTGTCCTCATCCGGTGCCAAGAAGGTCTTCGAAGCGCTCTGGAACGGCGATGAGGCCGACGTCGACACCATCATCGATCGGGAAGGCCTGAAACAGGTGTCCGATACCGGCGAACTGGAAAAGTTGGTGGACAGCGTGCTGGCCGACATGGGCGACCAGATCGCCCAGTATCGCGCCGAAGACGATCCCAAGAAGCGCAAGAAACTGATGGGCGGCTTCATGGGCCCGCTAATGAAGGCCTCCAAAGGCCAGGGCAACCCCAAGTTGCTTAACGAAATCCTGCAGAAAAAGCTGGAAGGCTGAGCCGCAGGCCCGCTCAACCGGGCGGGCCTTGCGCACTCGCAAATGCGACGGCGTTCACGACACACTTCTTGCCCAATTTTGCAGACCGGTCTATGCTTTCAGGCTGTTAGCGACGACTTGTAAAATAAGATGACATGCAAAGACGACAGAGATCGGTCCGCACGTCGATCCGGAATTCAGAGCGCATTATGGGCAGTGCACTAGATCCATTTCCGTCCACACTTGGCGGGCTAAAAACCATGGGTGGCAAACCAAACCTGAGACAACAGCAACGCATATCAACCCGGCTGTCCGTCACCGTCACCAATGAGGAAGGCAACAGCCTGACCTGCCAAACGGCCAACCTGTCCCGGGCCGGCATGATGGTCGAGTGTGAAAGCGACCGGATTGATGCCCTCATCAGCGACCACCGAACCATTGCCCCAAAGGATCCCGTGGCTCTGGACGTCCATTTCTCCGTCCCGGTCGTCACCGTGCAATCCGTGAACGTGGCCGCCCGCTGCCATGTGGTGCACCTGCGCCGGATCTCCCGCAAGCTTTTCCACCTGGGACTGCAATTCAGCCATTTTGAAGGCAACGGGCACGACTACGTGGACCAGTTTGTCAGCCGCAAACTGGCCGACGACTGATTCGGTTCAGCCATCGCTTTTCCCGGGATGACAGCTCGCCAACGGGCATATTGTTATATCTCTAAACTATAATCCCCCGCCTTCTTATAGCGACCTCACCTCTGGTATAGTTTCGCTCCAAGATTGGACGCATCCGCTCCCGGAATACCCGGCCCACACGGCGCGCCTGTTCCAGCGAAAAGCGGGAACCTGGCCCGCGGTCGTCGAATGACGTCCCGAATCGCATATCATCAATGGCATCCCATGCAACCGGTAACTGGATCATGACCACCTATAACCTGACGCATCTCAAGCAACTGGAAGCTGAAAGCATCCACATCATTCGGGAAGTGGCCGCTGAATTCGATAACCCGGTCATGCTCTACTCCATCGGCAAGGACTCGTCTGTGATGCTGCACCTGGCACGCAAGGCGTTCTATCCGGGCAAGATCCCGTTCAAGCTGATGCACGTAGACACGACCTGGAAGTTCAAGGAAATGATCAAGTTCCGGGACGAGCAGGCCAAAAAGTACGATCTGGATCTGATCGTCCACATCAACCAGGAAGGCGTTGATGCCGGCATCGGACCGTTCACCCACGGCAGTGCCAAGCACACCGACGTGATGAAAACCCAGTCCCTGAAGCAGGCCCTGAACAAGTACAAGTTCGATGCCGCTTTCGGGGGCGCTCGTCGCGACGAGGAGAAATCCCGCGCCAAGGAGCGGGTCTACTCCTTCCGGGACGAGTACCATCGCTGGGATCCCAAAAACCAGCGTCCCGAGCTGTGGAACATCTACAACGGCAAGATCAACAAGGGTGAAAGCATCCGGGTTTTCCCGCTGTCCAACTGGACTGAGCTGGATATCTGGCAGTACATCTATCTCGAAAACATCGAGCTTGTTCCGCTGTACTACGCCGCCGAACGCCCCGTCGTCGAGCGCGACGGCACCCTGATCATGGTGGACGACGACCGCATGCCGCTGAAAGAGGGCGAGAAGCCGATGATGAAATCGGTGCGCTTCCGGACCCTGGGTTGCTACCCGTTGACCGGCGCCATCGAGTCCAAGGCCGACACCCTGACCGACATCATCCAGGAAATGCTGCTGGCGAAGAGCTCCGAACGCCAGGGCCGTGTGATCGATCACGATTCCGCGGGCTCCATGGAGCAGAAGAAACGCGAAGGTTACTTCTAAGCCAAACGCCGACAGCCAGACAGCATCTACGGGAAAAGAACCATGTCACACCAGTCTGAATTGATTGCTGAAGATATTCACGCGTACCTGAAACAGCACGAAGAGAAAGAGCTGCTGCGCCTGCTGACCTGCGGCAGTGTGGATGACGGCAAGAGCACCCTGATCGGTCGCCTGCTCCACGACACCAAGATGATCTACGAAGATCACATGGCCAGCCTCAAGGCAGACAGCGCCAAGCTGGGCACCACCGGCGAGAAGCTGGACCTCGCCCTGCTGGTGGACGGGCTTCAGGCCGAGCGGGAACAGGGCATCACCATCGATGTGGCCTACCGCTATTTCTCCACCGACAAGCGCAAGTTCATCATCGCCGACACCCCGGGCCACGAGCAGTACACCCGGAACATGGCGACCGGCGCCTCCACCGCGCAGCTGGCCGTGGTGATGATCGACGCCCGTCACGGGGTCCTGACCCAGACGCGCCGCCACTCGTTCATCGCATCCCTTCAGGGCATCAAGCACATCGTGGTCGCCATCAACAAGATGGACCTGGTGGACTTCAGCGAAGAGCGGTTCGAGGAAATCAAGAAGGACTATCTCGAATTCGCCGAAAAGCTGGGCCTGCAGGACATCCGGTTCGTGCCGATTTCCGCGCTGGAAGGCGACAATGTCGTCAACCGCAGCGAAAACACCCCCTGGTTCACCGGCCAGCCGCTGATGGAAATCCTGGAAACCGTGGAAGTCTCCCGCGACAAGAACATGGAGCACTTCCGGTTCCCGGTGCAGTACGTCAACCGACCCAACCTGAACTTCCGCGGATTCAGCGGCACCATCGCCTCCGGCGTGATTCGCCCGGGCGACGACATCATGGCCCTGCCCTCACGCCGTACCAGCAAGGTCAAGGAAATCGTCACCTTCGACGGCAACCTGGACAGCGCCTACATTGATCAGGCCGTGACCCTGACCCTGGAAGATGAAATCGACGTCAGCCGTGGCGACATGCTGGTCAAGCCGGGCGATGAACCGCTGGTCAGCAACAAGTTCGACGCCCATATCGTGTGGATGATCGACCAGCCGATGGCCCAGAACCGCCTCTACGACATCAAGCTGGGACCGAATTTCACGTCCGGCTCGGTCACGTCCGTGCACCATCAGATCGATGTCAACACGCTCGACAAGGACAGCGACCGCGACAACCTGGAACTGAACGAAATTGGCCTGTGCGAAGTCACCCTGAGCCAGCCGGTGGCGTTCGATCCGTATCCGCGCAACCGCGCGACCGGGGCGTTCATCATCATCGACCGCCTGACCAACGTCACCATTGGTGCAGGCATGATCAGCGGACTGTCCAAGTCCAGCGAAGACGCCCTGCAACCGGTCACGGCCGAGGAGCGTGAACGTCGCCTGTCCCAGAAGCCGCTGATCATCGGCTGCACTGGCACTCAGGCGCCGGAACTGGCACGGGCCATCGAACGCAAACTGTTCGACCTGGGCAAAACCAGTGTCGTGCTGACGGAAGACAATGCGGGCAACGCCGACGATCGTCGCCGCGGCGCCCAGGTCCTCACCGCACACGGCCTGATTGCCATTGCCGTCAACATTGGCGACGACATCGCGGCCGTCGGTGCGAATGCTGAAGCGGACAGTGATGTTGCCGACACCGCCGACAAACTGGTCCAGGAGCTGATCGGCAAGCAGCGGATCTGATAAGCTCTCGCCCCAGACAACACTGAACACGGCCATGACCGGTTACGACGGGTCATGGCCGTTTTGCGTTTCCAGAGGACAGCCATGGCGATTAAACAGCTGCGAATTACCTTTGCCAGCCAGATGCAACCCGGACACGAGGCCCAGGTGCGCCCCGGCAAAACCCTGTCCGAGCCCGGCGGCGATTACGAGGGCCTTCATAAACAGCTCAAACGGCTGTTCAACGCCAAACCCGGCAAGAAATACGGCCGTTTTACCGACGATATTGGCACCAGCCCGGCCAGCGCCTGGTTTCGGGATTACCTCGAGGGCAAGCAGACCTTCGAAAGTCTGACCGACAAGCTGTTCGGCCAGTGGCAGGAACTGCTGACCGGTTGTCAGGAGGAATACTTCGGTCACCTGATGCTGGTCCACGAAGCCCTGGCCGACGGCGAAGTGATCTACCTGTTTGCATTGGAGAGCGACAGCGCCCTGCGCCTGGATCACGAGCAGAACCTGGACGCCATGGACGTGCTGAGCCTGTCACGCCTGAACCTGGCCCTGCGCCTGGAAGTGGACGACTGGCTTGGGGACCATCCTTCGGAAAACTTCCTGACGCTGGTCCATGCCCGGGGCACGGCTGAGCCGGGGGAACTGTTCATCCGCCTGGGCGGCTTCACCAACCAGGTGGACGTCGAGAAGGAAACCACGACGTTCCTGAACGCCGTCGAGGCCTTCGCCGCGCAGACCGAGGAGCCGGAGAAAGCCGGCCAGGTCCGTTCCAAGGCCTATGAATTCTGCAAGGAGCAACACGCCCTGGGCGAGCCGGTAGCCATCGATGCCCTGTCAGGCTACCTGGACGAAGAGCAGCCTGATCGCTTCCGCCAGTTCGCGTCGGAAACCCAGGAAATCCCCAACGATGCGGTGCTGCACCCGGATCACCGCAAGGTCAAGAAGCTGGTGAGAATCTCCGGGTCCGGCGGTGGGATGAGCGTGTCCTTCTCGTCGGATCTGGTGAACCAGGCGGTTTACTACGACCGGGATAGCGACGCGCTGACCATCACGCGCCTGCCCAAAGCCCTGCGGGAACAGCTGCAGCGGTATCTGGAAAACCGCGAAGAGAAAGGCGAATAAGGGATTATTTACCGGGCGGCGTGGCGAAATCTTCAGGCCGCGCCCGCTCCCGGTTGCGCCGGATATCCCGGACTTCGGTCATCCAGCCCACCCCGTCGATCAACTCCCCGGTGTCCACGTCAAAAGGCGGGTACGGCAGATTGCGGTCGTCGCAGTAGCGGGTGATTTGCGGCTGACACCAGCGGAACAGCAGGCGCTCGTATTCGTCGTCCGGCATCCGCCGGCGATCGAACATACCCGCTTCGGAACGCTGACGCTGGGCCTCTGCCAGGATAATGGCGCACGCCGCCGACACGTTCAGCGATTCCACCATCCCCATCATCGGCACCACGATGTGCTCGTCCGCTTCAGCCGCCGCTTCTGCTGACACGCCATCCAGCTCATTGCCCAGCACCAACGCGCAAGGCACTGTGAAGTCGACATCCCGATAATCGATGGCTCGCTCGGACAACTGTGCGGCATAGATCTGTCGCCCTTTGCCGCGCAACTCACCGATTGCGGCCGCCATATCCGGATGGGTATGCGTGGTCACCCAGTTGTGGCTGCCGCCGGCGGTCTTGCGAAAGGCGCGATAACCTTCCCGCGGCCAGACCGCGTGCATGTTGGCCACGCCGAAGGCATCGCAGGAGCGTATGATGGCGGACACGTTGCGTGGCTTGTGGATCTGGTCCGTGAGCACGTGCAGGTCCGGCTGACGGCGTTCGAGGGTGCCCTTGATGCGGGCGAGTCTTTCAGGGGTCATGGCAGGTGACAGCGTCGCTCAGTCTTTGTTGCGGTTGTGGCCAGGGTTCCCGGGGAACGGCGTGACGCCACTCTTGACCCGCCCCAGCGGATGCTCGGCCGCTTCGGGTTCGACTTCGTCAATCCGCACGATGGCGTTCATGGGAATGTAGGTGCGCTGGACACCCTCGAACTCGGTCCGCAGCTTTTCCTGGGAAGGATCCACCAGCACCTGGCTGCGCTCACCGAATGTCAGCGCCTCCACTTCCAGGAAGCCGAACATTTCGCTGGGATACACGTGCCCCGCGTAGATCTCGAAGACCTCGTCCTGATTGTAGAAAATGATCTTGTAGCACTTCTTGGCAACCATTCAGACAACTCCGGCGATGTTCACGCCCACTTTCGGGCCCACAAAAGGGCGCGTATGGTAACACGATGCCGCGGCAACGGGCGCTTCCCGGACAGGGCCCGTACGTAATCACCCTGTCGCCTCTGGTTGCCGTTTGATCAGACCGTTATAATAGCCCGTTTACCTTCATCCAACGATCTGTCGAGTTCCATGACCAAGAAGCTGTTTATCAAGACCCACGGCTGCCAGATGAACGAGTACGATTCATCCCGTATGGCCGACCTGCTGAAATCCGGCGAAGACGTCGAAATGACCGACAACGCCGACGATGCAGACATCCTGCTGCTGAACACCTGCTCGATCCGCGAAAAGGCGCAGGAGAAGGTGTTTCACCAGTTGGGACGCTGGAAGCAGCTCAAGTCCCGCAAGCCGGAACTGGTGATCGGCGTCGGCGGCTGCGTGGCCAGTCAGGAAGGTCAGGCCATCATCGACCGGGCGCCCTATGTCGACATGGTGTTCGGCCCGCAGACCCTGCACCGCCTTCCGGAACTGATTCAGGAATCCCGCAAGGGCGGCGTGGGCGTGGTGGACGTCAGCTTCCCGGAGATCGAGAAATTCGACAACCTGCCCTCACCGGGAGCGGAAGGCGCCTCGGCGTTCGTGTCGATCATGGAAGGTTGCTCCAAGTACTGCACCTTCTGCGTAGTACCCTACACCCGCGGCGAGGAAGTCAGCCGTCCGGTGGATGACGTGATTGCCGAAGTGGCGCACCTGGCCACCCAGGGTGTGCGTGAGGTCAACCTGCTGGGCCAGAACGTCAATGCCTACCAGGGAGAAACCTACGACGGCGACACGATCGACCTGGCCGAGCTGATCACCATGATTGCCACCATCGACGGCATCGACCGCATCCGCTTCACCACCTCCCATCCGGTGGAGTTCTCCGATGCGCTGATCGACGTCTACGAAACCGTACCCGAGCTGGTCAGCCACCTGCACCTGCCGGTCCAGAGCGGTTCCGATCGCATCCTGGCGGCCATGAAGCGTGGACACACGGCACTGGAGTACAAATCCAAGCTGCGCCGCCTGCGCAAAATCCGGCCGGACATCAGCTTTTCATCGGACTTCATCATCGGCTTCCCCGGCGAGACCGACCGCGACTTCGAGGCCACCATGAAGCTGATTGAGGACATCGGCTTCGACGTGTCCTTCAGCTTTATTTACAGCCAGCGCCCGGGCACACCGGCGTCCGATCTGCCGGACGACACGCCGATGGACGTCAAGAAGCAGCGCCTGAGCATCCTGCAGCAGCGGATCAACCAGCAGGCGCAGGACATCGGCCGCCGTATGGTGGGCTCGACCCAGCGCATCCTGGTGACGGGCCTGTCCAAGAAAGATCCGGGCGAATACGCCGGGCGCACCGAGAATAACCGGATCGTCAACTTCCGCACCGACAATCCCGATGTGGTGGGCCACTTCATCGACGTTGAAATTGTCGAAGCGCTCCCCAATTCATTAAGGGGCAGACCGGTGGACGACCGGTTGTACTGATCGATCCGCGTCGGTGACTCCGGCGCGGTCATTCCAATTTTTATCCGTGAGGACTGCTTGAATAGCGACGACGCGAAACAGTTTGATCTGAAACCTGCCGATCCTCGCCGGCTGGCCACCCTGTGCGGCCAATTCGACGAGCACCTGAAACACATCGAGCGGCGCATGAGCGTTCGCATCGGCTACCGCGGCCACCATTTCCGGGTCGAAGGCGAAGCCGAGCACGCCAACGCCGCTGCTGAAGTCCTGCGTCACCTTTACCGGGAAACCGAGGCGCTGGACGATATCTCACCGGACATGGTGCACCTGTACATCCGGGAATCCGGATTTGAGCGCCTGCCGGACGAGAAGGCCTTCGATGGCAGCCAGATTATCATCAAGACGCCGAAGCTCCAGGCCCGTCCTCGCGGCAAGAACCAGCAGCGCTACGTGCACAGCATCCGTTCCCACGACGTCAATTTCGGCATCGGGCCGGCCGGCACCGGTAAAACCTGGCTGGCAGTCGCCTGTGCCGTGGAAGCGCTGAAAGACGAACAGGTCAAGCGAATCCTGCTGGTGCGCCCGGCCGTGGAAGCGGGTGAGAAGCTGGGCTTCCTGCCCGGCGACCTGGCGCAGAAAGTGGACCCTTACCTGCGCCCCCTGTACGACGCGCTTTATGAGATGCTCGGCTTCGAGCAGGTCACCAAGCTGATCGAGAAGAGCGTGATCGAGATCGCGCCGCTGGCTTTCATGCGCGGCCGAACCCTGAATAATGCGTTCATCATCCTGGACGAAAGCCAGAACACCACCCGGGAGCAGATGAAAATGTTCCTGACCCGGATCGGTTTCGGCTCAACGGCGGTGATTACCGGTGACACCACTCAGGTGGACCTGCCCCGGGGCCAGCACTCCGGCCTCGTGCATGCGGCCGCCGTGCTGAGCAAGGTGACAGGCATCGGCTTCACCCGCTTCGATGCCCGGGATGTGGTGCGCCACCCGCTGGTCCAGCGGATCGTGGAAGCCTATGACGATCACGATGAAGCCGCCGCCGGAGGCAAGACCTCGTGACACGATTGGCGGTGGATATCCAGATCGCCTCGGAACAATCGGGCCTTCCTGACGTCGAAAGCCTGACCCGCTGGGCTAACCAGGGCTGGCAGGGACAGGAGGAGTCCGAAGTGACGCTGCGCATCGTCGACGAGGACGAGAGCGCCACGCTGAATGGCCAGTATCGCCAGAAAGACCGCCCGACCAACGTGCTGTCTTTTCCGTTTGAGCAGCCAGAGGGGATCACCGTTCCTCTGGCCGGCGATCTGGTGGTCTGCGCAGGCGTCGTGGCCCGCGAGGCCGCGGAACAGGGCAAAACTCTGGACGCCCACTGGGCACACATGGTGATTCATGGCATGCTCCACCTTCAGGGGTATGATCATATCGATGACCGGGATGCTGAAATCATGGAAACCCTGGAGATCCGCCTGCTTGCGGAACTGGGCTTCAGCAACCCCTATCTTGCAGAGGACACGGATCAAGACTCATGAGCGACGATCACTCGAGTCGCAGTCAGGGCGGTAAGTCCTGGCTGGAACGCATTTCCCAGGCTTTTTCCAACGAGCCGGAATCCATCACCGACATCCTGGAAGTCCTGCGGGATGCCGAATCCGAAAACATCATCGACGCCGATGCCATGAGCATCATCGAAGGGGCCATGCAGGTCACCGACATGCGCGCCGATGAAATCATGATCCCCCGCTCGCAGATGGTCACCGTCAAGGCCAGTGCCGAGCCCAAGACGTTCCTCAATGACATCGTCGAGTCGGCCCACAGCCGCTTTCCCGTCATTGGCGACAACCAGGACGACGTGATCGGCGTCCTGCTGGCCAAGGACCTGCTGCCGCTGGCGATGAACAATGACCTGAGCTGGAACAAGATCCGCGAGATCCTGCGCCCGCCCACGTTCGTGCCCGAGAGCAAGCGACTCAACCAGTTGCTCAAGGAATTCAAGGAAACCCGCAACCACATGGCCATCGTGGTGGATGAATACGGCGGTACCGCCGGGCTGATCACCATCGAGGACGTGCTGGAGCAGATCGTCGGCGAGATCGAGGACGAACACGATTTCGACGAGGAGACCCACATCAAGGCCCGGGCCGATGGCAGCTATGCCGTCAAGGCCATGACGCCGGTGGATGATTTCAACGCCTTCTTCGACACGGAGCTGGACGAAGAGGAGTTCGACACCATTGGCGGCCTCGTCCTCCGGGAGTTCGGCCACCTGCCCCGGCGCGGCGAAGAGATTGAGTTTGGCGGTTTCCAGTTCACCATCCTGAACGCGGACAATCGTGTCATACGACTGATTCAGGTCCGCCGCCGTGAGTCCTGACCCAAGCCCCCTCGTGCGCATGCTCCGATTACTGGCGCTGGTGGTGGCCGGCGGGCTACAGACGCTGACGTTTGCGCCCTTCGGCTACGAGTGGCTGGCACCGCTGTCGATCCTGTTGATCCTTGCTGCCGTCATGCCCGGCGGCCCGCACCGGCTGCTCCTGAAAGGCTGGCTGTTCGGGCTGGGCCTGTTCGGCAGTGGCGCCTCCTGGGTCTATATTTCCATCAGCCAGTACGGCAACACCTCGGCGCCGTTGGCAGTGGTGCTCACGGCCCTGTTCGCAGCCGGACTGGCGCTATTTCCGGCCCTCACCTTCTGGGCCTGGGGCAAGCTGGCCGGTGACCGCCCGGCCCGTCGACTGATTCTGTTTCCCGCCTTCTGGGTTATTGGCGACTGGGTCCGCAGCTGGCTGTTGACCGGTTTCCCCTGGCTCTACCTCGGCACGGCACAGGTCGATGGCCCTCTCGCCGGCTATGCTCCGGTGACGGGCGTGCACGGAGTGACGTTCCTGATTGTCGCCTCGGCAACAGCGCTGTTCGGCGCCTGCGTAGTGCTGGCCCACCGTCGCAAGGTCACCGCCGCGGTCACCGCTGTTCTGGCCATACTGCCCTGGATCGCGGGTCCGGCCCTGGCTGGGCTCAACTGGACCCAGCGGGACGACACCCCGATGGGAATCACCGCCGTGCAGGGCAATATCCCGCAACAGATCAAATGGGACCCGAACTTTCTCAAGAAACAGATCGTCACTTACCTGGATCTGACCGAGGACGACTGGAACCAGGACCTGATCCTCTGGCCGGAAACCGCCATCCCCGTGACCCAGGACCAGGCCGGCCCGTTGATCGAAAACCTGGCGAGCCGACTGGGGCCCCAATCCACGCTGATCACCGGCATTCCCTGGTACGGTTTCAGTGACAAGCTGGAAGACTTCACCTTCCGCAACAGCATCATGGCGATCGGTAATGGCAACGGCATGTATTACAAGCAGAAGCTGGTGCCTTTCGGGGAATACGTCCCGCTGCAGCAATACTTGCGCGGGCTGATCGGCTTCTTCGACCTGCCTATGTCGAGCTTTTCACCGGGACCGTCCGACCAGCAACCGCTGATCGCCAATGGCCATCGGGTGATGCCATTCATCTGTTACGAGATTGCCTATCCGGATTTCGTGGCACGCAACGCCGCCGACACCGACCTGCTGATCACCATCAGCAACGATGGCTGGTTTGGTCATTCCATCGGACCGCTGCAGCATCTTCAGATTGCTCGGATGCGCGCATTGGAAACCGGTCGTTTCGTGCTGCGTGGCACCAATAACGGCGTGACCGCCATCATCGACGATCACGGCCGGATCATTGATCGGATTCCACAGTTCAAGAAAGGGGTTATGCGCGGGGAAATCTATCCAGTGACGGGTGCCACGCCTTTCATGACGACCGGTTCCTGGCCGATCCTGATCCTGGCCATGATCCTGGTGGTGTTTGCCCGGCCCCGGATCATACCGGAGCCGAGTCGCCAGACCCACGCCGGCTGAGGCTCCGAGGACTATTCTGCCGTATCGCCGCTGACTTCCGGATCGTGGGGCCAGCGCGCGGTCACCCGCTCGAAGTAGTGCGAGCCACACGCCTCACAAGGCTTGATGTGGCTGGTTTCAACCAGACAGACCATGTGACCGCAGGACACGCAACGCAGCACGCCGGCCGTGGCGATCTCGCCACTGATGTATTGTCCCGGCTGATGATGCAGCTTGTGGTCCAGCTCCAGGGTATCCAGACGGGTCTTGTCGGCCACTGAAAACAGCAGATCCAGCAATTGATGCTCGATCAGCGCCAGATCCAGCCGCAACCACTCCCCGACCCCCTCGCCGGTTTCACCCACGAAGTGCATAAGGTGGGAGACATCCCGACGGACATAGGCCGCGAGCAAGTCAACCTCCTCCCGGGTCAACTCCTCCAGGCCGTTCTCGAATTCCACCGCCTCATCAACCGCGTCACGCAAACTGTCCCAGCTCTTGCGCTCCATCTGATTGAGGCGGTTCACCACGCGCTCGAGCATGCGGTTGTAGACTTTCAGAGCCTGTCCGGTAAAGGCCGGTTTCTCGTCGTTCTCACTCATGACCATCTCCTCGCACGGAAAACCATCAGTGGATACACCCTTCCTGGCTTCAGTTTGGCACACTCTGTGCGCGACTGCCGAGGTCCGTTTGCGGTATGGGAGCCGGATCATACGCGGCAGGCTACCTGTCGGGCCTCGTGTGCGTTAAAATGCGCGGTCTCCCCGTGACGGAAACGCCAGCGTCACGCGTATTGAACCGATATGGCCAACACCGACCGACAACAGGGTAACCTCAGTAATGGCAGGAATGGACGAGCAATATCGCCCGCAGGAAATCGAGAAAAAGGCCCAGCAGTTCTGGGAAACCAATGACACCTTCTCGGTGAAGGAAGAGCCCGGCAAACCGAAGTACTACTGCCTGTCCATGTTCCCGTACCCCAGCGGCAAGCTGCACATGGGGCATGTCCGCAACTACACCATCGGCGATGTCATCAGCCGTTACCAGCGCATGCAGGGCAAGAACGTCCTGCAGCCGATGGGCTGGGACGCTTTCGGCCTGCCCGCGGAAAACGCGGCGGTGAAGAACAAGTCCGCGCCTGCCAAGTGGACCTACGCCAATATCGAATACATGAAGGACCAGCTGCGCCAGCTGGGCTTCGGCTATGACTGGAAGCGGGAATTGGCCACCTGCTCGCCGGACTATTACAAGTGGGAGCAGTGGTTCTTCACCAAGCTCTACGAGAAAGGCCTCGTCTACAAGAAGATGGCCACCGTCAACTGGGATCCGGTGGACCAGACGGTTCTGGCCAACGAGCAGGTGGTCGACGGTCGCGGCTGGCGCTCCGGAGCCTTGGTGGAGCAGAAGAAAATTCCCCAGTGGTTCATCAAGATCACCGACTACGCCGAAGAGCTGCTGGACGATCTGGACGCCATGAACGAATGGCCGGAACAGGTGCGCACCATGCAGCGCAACTGGATCGGCAAGTCCACCGGTGTCGAGCTGACGTTCCCGCTCGACGGCCGTGACGACGAGCTGCGGGTCTACACCACACGCCCGGACACGCTGATGGGTGTGACCTACATGGCGGTGGCCGCCGAGCACCCGCTGGCCAAGGCGGCGGCTGAACGCAACCGGGAAGTCGGCAACTTCGTCGAGAGCTGCCGCAACAGCAAGGTGGCCGAAGCCGACCTGGCGACCATGGAAAAACAGGGCATCGATACCGGCTTCAAGGCCGTGCATCCGCTGACCCAGGACCTGATCCCGGTCTACGTGGCCAACTTTGTCCTTATGGATTACGGCACCGGTGCATTGATGGCGGTGCCGGGCCATGATGAGCGTGACCACGAATTCGCCCTGAAATACCGCCTGCCGATCCGTCAGGTGATTTCCTCGAAAAACCACAAGGAAATCGACATCCAGGAAGCGGCCTTCACTGAAAAGGGCTATCTGGTCAATTCCGGCAAGTACAACGGCCTGACCAGCGAAGAAGCCTTCGAGGACATCGCGGATCACCTGGAGAAAGCCGGCATCGGCGAGCGTAAAGTCAACTACCGCCTGCGCGACTGGGGTGTTTCCCGCCAGCGTTACTGGGGTGCACCGATTCCGATGATGACGCTGGAAGACGGCACCGAAATGCCGGTCCCCGAAGACCAGCTGCCGGTCCGCTTGCCGGAAGACGTGGAAATGGACGGTGTGAAATCGCCCATCAAGGCGGATCCGGAATGGGCCAAGACGTCCTATAACGGTCAGCCGGCCACCCTGGAAACCGATACCTTCGACACCTTCATGGAGTCGTCCTGGTACTACGCCCGCTTTGCCTGCCCCGACTACAAGGAAGGCATGCTCGACCCGGCCGCCGCCAACTACTGGCTGCCGGTCGATCAATACATCGGCGGTATCGAGCACGCCATCCTGCACCTGCTTTACGCGCGTTTCTTCCACAAGCTGATGCGTGACGTGGGTCTGGTGGAAAGCTCCGAGCCGTTCAAGCGCCTGCTCTGTCAGGGCATGGTGCTGGCCGAGACCTATTTCCGCGACGACGCCAACGGCGGCAAGGAATGGATCTCACCCAGCGACGTGGAAGTCGAGCGCAACGACAAGGGCCAGCCCGTCAGTGCCAAACACAAGCAGGATGGACAACCCGTCGAGTCCGGCGGCATCTCCAAGATGTCCAAGTCGAAGAATAACGGCATCGACCCACAGGCCATCATCGACCAGTTCGGTGCCGACACCGTTCGCCTGTTCATCATGTTCGCCGCGCCACCGGAGCAGTCGCTTGAGTGGTCCGACAGTGGCGTGGAAGGCGCACACCGCTTCATCAAGCGTCTGTGGCGCATGGTCCACGAGCACGCCAGTGGCGGCAGCGCTCCGACCCTGAATGTTGAAGACCTGACCGACTCCCAGCGCAACCTGCGTCGCAAGACGCACGAAACCATCGCCAAGGTCAGCGATGACGTGAGTCGCCGCCTGACGTTCAACACCGCCATTGCCGCGGTGATGGAATTGCTGAACGAAGTCAGCAAGCTGGAAGTGACAGCGAACTCGGATCGCGCCGTCGTCCAGGAAGCCCTGGATACCGCGGTGCTGTTGCTGTCGCCGATTACGCCGCACGTCTGCCACAGCCTCTGGGAGGCCCTGGGTCACCCCGAAGCGGTGGTGGATGCCAACTGGCCGGACGCCGACGAATCCGCCATGGTTCGCTCGACCATCCAGATGGTCCTGCAGGTCAACGGCAAGGTGCGCTCCAAGGTGGACGTGCCGGCCAACCTGCCCAAGGATGCCCTGGAAGCCCTGGCCCTGGATGATGAAAACGTCCAGCGCTTTACCGACGGCAAAACCGTCCGCAAAGTGATCGTGGTGCCGGGCAAGCTGGTGAATATCGTCGCCAACTGATCGGACAATACAGTCATCGCCGGGCCGGGAGCTGTCATGGCAAGGAAATCGGAAAAGCTGTCATTTCGCACGCCACTGCTACTGGGCGCCGCACTGCTGATTAGCGGTTGCGGCTTCCAGTTGCGGGGCGCGCCACCCGTTGCGGAGGCGCTGCAACCGCTGAGTCTGGAATGCGATGGCAGCGTGCCCTACGAGCTGTGTGAGACCGTTCGCCAGCAACTTGACGATGGCGGTATCAAAATGGCTGAACCGGCCGATGCGGCCTACCGGGTCAAGCTCAACGGCTTCAAACAGAGCCGGCGGGCCAGCGCCATCCAACTGGATGCGTCGGCCGCCGAATACGACTTGCGCCAGTCCCTGAACGTCAACGTCGTCAGCCACGACCAGATACCGGTACTGGCAGACGCGGAAGTACGCACCAGCGAAATCTACAGCTATGACGACACCAATGTCCTGGCCAAGCGCCGCGAGGAAGAGACGATTCGCGAGACACTCCACCAGCGCCTGGCCCAGCAGGTGATCTTCCGGCTCGCGCCGCTCACCGATGAGCGCCTGAAAGTCATCCGGGACGACTACGAAAAGTCCCAGACCCAGCAGCCCGCGGAGTCGCAATGAAGACCAACCCGGCCCAGCTCGATCAGGTCCTGTCCCGCGGGCTGGCACCGGTCTACCTGGTGTCCGGGGACGAGCCGTTGCTGGTACAGGAGTGCTGCGACAGGATTCGGGCCAAAGCCCGGGAAGCCGGCTATAACGACCGTCAGATCTTCCATAACGACCGCAGCATGGACTGGAACCAGGTTGGTGAAGAGCTCAACGCCCTGTCCCTGTTTGCAGAGCGTCGCCGCATCGAAATCCACCTGCCCACCGGCAAGCTGGGTGATGGCCGCAAGGTCCTGGAACAGGTGCTCCAGTCGCCTCCCGACGACATCATCCTGATCCTGATCAGCATCCGCCTGGATGCCGCTGAAATCCGGCGCAAGTGGTACAAACAGCTCCAGGACAAAGGCGTCCATGTGCCGGTGTGGCCGGTCGACGCGGACAAATTTCCGGGCTGGCTGCAGCAGCGGGCCCGAGCCCAGGGACTGACGCTCACCCAGGGCGCCCTCACGGAGCTGGCTGAACGCCTGGAAGGTAACCTGCTGGCCGCCAGTCAGGAGATCGATCGACTCGCCCTACTGGCGCCGGACAAGACCGTCGACGAAGAGATCGTGAACCAGGCGGTTCTGGACAGCGCCCGTTTCAGCGTGTTCGAGCTGGTGGGTGACATCCTGTCCGGTAAGGCCGAGCAGGCCCATCGGATCATCGGTATCCTGCAGCAGGAAGAGGATAGCCCCCTGGGCCTCCTCGCCATTCTCAGTCGGGACCTGCGCATGACCGGCCGACTTCAGTCCGCCCTGCAACGCCGGGAAACCGCCAAGGACTTTTTCCGCAGCAACAACATCCGCCAACCCCAGCGCATGCGCCAACTCGAACAGGCCGCCCGGCGACTGCGCCCGCCCCAGATTCGCCAGGCGCTGATCCGCTGCAGCGACATCGATCGCAGCGCCAAGGGCTATGACAGCCTGTCTCCCTGGCACTACCTGCGCACGCTTACCACCGAACTGGCGGCGATCCGCCGCTGAATCTTTGATTCAGGACAAGAAATTGCCCGATAAATGGGTACATAGCCCGTCAGTGTCCGGCTTCTGTTGACAGCTTGTCGACCTCAGGCGCATCGTTTAACCAACGCTGATATTCCCAGCCGGAGGAACAACGATGGGTTGGAAAAATGATCTGCAAAAGCTCTCGGATACCCTGAAACAGCAGCGGGATGAGCTCCGCCTGCAGCTCCACCTCGCCCGCCAGGATGTGCGGGACGAATGGGACGACATGGAAGACTACTGGAATCAGTTCAAGCACAAGCTGGACGATCTGCTGCACGACGCCTCGGACGCCTCCGAGGAAGCCTATCGCACCGCCCATGACATCGGCGAGGACCTGAAAGACGGTTACCAGCGGATCCGTAGCCGCCTGAAAGACCAGTAGCCTGCCTCTTGGCCGATCCGGCCAACTCCATGCCGACTGCCCATTTTTGTAGAAAATGCGGTACCGCCTCACAGACGGGGCGACCGCTTTGCCTAAACTTTGTACACAACACGGTCTTCATCCATCGGATGGAAGGCGTGGTGCTCTCGGGCACATGAGGCCCAATCGGCAATGACAATAAAAGGCGAGTAAGGTTAAAAAGACACCATGAAAACACGACACATCCTGATGACCGTGGCTCTGGTGCTGAGTGGCCAGGCCAGCTCACAAACCACGTTCTCTGACCCGGACGCGGTGGCCAACGATATTTTCTGGAACAAGCTCTACCAGGACGGCGGCAAAACCTTTTTCCGCCAGAAGCCGTTCAATGGCAAGTCGTTCCTGTTGTCGGCGGGCTACATCTACCCGCTGAGTCATGTGCGTAACGCCCTGCATTGTGGGTCTCCCAGCCAGTGTGAGCGGGAGAGCGACGTCTACCGCTACATTGCGTCGGATCTGCATAATATGATCCCGGTGGAAACCCAGGTGGAAATGCGACGACGCAGTGCCAAATATGCCCAGTTGGGTGAGCGCGTTGACGTCAACGAATGCGGTATCCGCGAAAGCCTCCAGAATATCGAGCCGCCGGATGCCATCAAGGGCGATGTGGCGCGTGGCGTGGCCTATATGGTCAAGACCTATGATCTGCCGCTGATTGCCTCACCACAAGTGCTGGCGAGCTGGAATGCGGGCGATCCGCCCGACGACCAGGAGCTGGCCCGCAACCAACGCATCTCGGACATTCAGGGCAGCGGTAATCCCTTCATCAGCCAACCCGATCTGCTGGACAGCAATATCTGACGCATCAGCACACCTTTTCCCGATCGCAAACAAAAGGGCCGCCTGATCACCAGGCGGCCCTTTTGATGTGGTCAACCTCAAAGAGCGATTAGAACTCTTCCGCGGTCAGGTCCATCATTGATGCACTGCCACTGCGGATGCCCTCGGCCAGAGACACGGTCTTTGGCAGCATCCGATCAAAGTAGAAGCGTGCCGTCTTCAGTTTACCCGTGTAGAAACCGGAAGTATCACCTTCGGCCTTCGGCGCCGCCGCCTTGACAATGCGCGCCCACATGTAGGCCAGCGCCGTCAGGCCGAACAGGTCGAGATAGTCCACGGACGCTGCCCCGACTTCGTTCGGGTTCTCGGCCGACGCCTTGATCACGCTTTCAGTCACATCCGCCAGACGCTCCAGGGAGGCCGCGAGCGGCTCCAGATAGGGACGCAGGGCTGCATCGTTCTGGTTGGCTTCGATGAACGCGCCCACATCTTCCGCAAACAGCTCGAAGAAACGACCGCCGTTGGCGACCACCTTGCGGCCCATCAGATCCAGAGCCTGGATGCCGTTGGCGCCTTCGTAGATCTGGGTGATGCGTACATCACGGACCAACTGCTCCTGGCCCCATTCACGGATGAAGCCGTGGCCACCAAACACCTGCTGGCCGATCACACAGGCGTCCAGGCCGCGATCGGTCAGGAACGCCTTGGCCACCGGCGTCAGCAGGGCCACCATGGCTTCGCCGTGCTGGCGACGTTCGTCGTCTTCCGCGTACTTGGCGATGTCCAGCCACTGGGCCACGTAGGTGGAGAAGGCGCGACCGCCTTCGACATAACCCTTCATGGTCAGCAACATCCGGCGCACGTCCGGGTGCACGATGATCGGATCCGCGGCTTTCTCTTTCTCTTGCGCACCGGTCGGCGCCCGGCTCTGCAGACGCTCCAGAGCATATTCCCGGGCGCTCTGCAGGGACGCCTCAGCGGCGCCGATACCCTGGATGCCCACACCCAGACGCTCGTAGTTCATCATCGTGAACATGGCAGCCAGCCCCTTATTGGGCTCGCCCACCAGCCAGCCTTTGGCGCCGTCGAAGTTCATGACACAGGTGGCAGACGCCTTGATGCCCATCTTCTTCTCAATCGAGCCACAGGCCAGCGTGTTACGCTCACCCAGTGAGCCGTCCTCATTGACCAGGAACTTCGGCACCAGGAACAGGGAGATGCCCTTCGGCCCCTTGGGCGCGTCCGGCAGCTTGGCGAGAACCAGGTGGATGATGTTCTCCGCCATGTCGTGCTCGCCCCAGGTGATGAAGATCTTGGTCCCGGTGACGTTGTAGGAGCCGTCATCGTTCGGCTCGGCCTTGGTGCGGATGATGCCCAGATCCGTGCCGGCGTGGGGCTCGGTCAGGTCCATGGCGCCGGACCAGGTGCCGGCATACATGTTGGGCAGGTACTTCTCTTTCAGCTCCTGGCTGCCGTGGGCGTCCAGTGCCAGGCAGGCACCAGCAGTCAGCATCGGCGCCAGGCCGAAGGCCATGTTGGACGCCTGGATCATTTCCTCGAACTGGGCGACCAGCGTCTTGGGCATCCCCATGCCGCCAAACTCAGGGTTACCACCGAGGCCGTTCCAGCCGCCTTCCACGATGGTCTGGTAAGCCTCCTTGAAACCTTCCGGCGTAGAGACCTCGCCGTCATTCCACTTGCAGCCCTGTTCGTCCGCTTCACGATTCAGGGGAGCCAGAACGCCACCGGCGATCTTGCCGGCTTCCTCGAGAATGGCGTCCGCGGTCTCGGGGTCCACGTTTTCCGCCACTTTGGGCAGGGAGGCCCACAGGGCCGGAGCGTCAAAGACTTCGTTCATGACGAATCGGATGTCACGCAGGGGTGCCTGATAATCTGCCATCAATCAATTCCTCTCTGTACGGGCGTGAACAGATGTAATCGTTATTATTGATCGGGATTCTAACCGAAAACCGGACCGGCTCTCACTGCCTGATCTTCGTCGAAAAGACCGTTTTGGATGAGTCGCCGGCCCCAAAGAACCGGTAGCCTACGAAAAAGCCCGCCTCCTTCGGAGTGCGGGCTTTCCTTGCCTTACAACCTGCGCGTTACATCAGAACGCGAAGTGGTCTTCCGGCAGGTCCATCAGGCTGTCGGCGCCGGCCAGCATGCTCTCTGCATGGCCTTTGGAGCGCGGCAGCAGGCGTTTGAAGTAGAAGCGCGCGGTCTGGACCTTGGCGTTGTAGAAGGCTTCCTCGGAGGTGCCTTCCGCCATGGCGTCCAGCGCTACCTTGGCCATGCGGGCCCACAGGTAGGCGAAGACCGCGTAACCGGAGTACATCAGGTAGTCGACCGAAGCCGCACCCACTTCGTCCCGGTTCTTCATGGCGTTCATGCCGATCTTCATGGTCAGATCGCCCCACTCCTTGTTGATCGCCTGCAGCGGCTCAACAAATTCCTTCAGCTGTTCGTTGTCGGCGTTTTCCTTGCAGAACACGTGAACCTGCTTGGTAAAGCCTTTCAGCGACTCGCCCTGGCTCATCAGGACCTTACGGCCCAGCAGGTCCAGCGCCTGGATACCGGTGGTGCCCTCGTAGATCATGCCGATCCGGGCGTCACGAACGTTCTGCTCCATGCCCCACTCGGAGATGAAACCGTGACCACCGAAGACCTGCATGCCCAGGTTGGCAGACTCGTAACCGATTTCGGTCAGGAACGCCTTGGCGATCGGGGTCAGGAAGCCGAGCATTTCGTCAGCGGCCTTGCGCTCTTCCTCGGTC
The DNA here is from genome assembly GCF_003789045.1 of Marinobacter sp. R17. NCBI lineage: Bacteria > Pseudomonadati > Pseudomonadota > Gammaproteobacteria > Pseudomonadales > Marinobacteraceae > Marinobacter > Marinobacter sp. R17. Next base: position 80,557 of record NZ_RHGZ01000001.1, read on the forward strand.
TTGCCCTGGTGCACGATGTCCGCCTGCTGGGCGGCCAGATAGATCAATGCACGTGCGGCTTCGGCCACGGACTTCTGGGTCAGCAGCATGCGACGCACGTCCGGATGAACGATGATCGGATCCGCCGGGCCATCCGGGTTCTTGGCACCGTTCAGGGAACGCATGGCCAGACGCTCTTTGGCATAGGTCAGTGAACCCTGGAAGCCCAGTTCCGCCGCGCCCAAACCCTGGATCGCAGTACCGATACGGGCGGTGTTCATGAAGGTGAACATGCAGTTCAGGCCCTTGTTTTCCGGCCCGATCAGCCAGCCCTTGGCGCCGTCGAAGTTCATGACACAGGTGGCGTTACCGTGGATGCCCATCTTGTGCTCGATGGAACCACAGGACACGGCGTTGCGCTCGCCCACGGAACCGTCTTCGCTCGGCAGGAACTTGGGCACGATGAACAGGGAGATGCCCTTGGTGCCTTCCGGTGCACCCGGCAGACGCGCCAGGACGATGTGGACAATGTTCTCGGCCATGTCGTGCTCACCGGCGGAGATGAAGATCTTGGTGCCGGAAATGCTGTAGGAACCGTCGGCGTTCGGTTCGGCCTTGGAACGCAGGATGCCCAGGTCAGAGCCACAATGCGGCTCGGTCAGACACATGGTACCGGTCCACTCACCGGAGATCAGCTTGGTCAGGTAGACCTGCTTCTGCTCTTCGGAACCGTGCTGCTCGATGGTGTTGGTCGCACCGTGGCTCAGCCCCGGGTACATACCCCAGGACCAGTTGGAGGTGCCGACCATTTCGCTGATCACGATGCCGATGGAGCTCGGCAGGCCCTGACCGCCGTAGTTGGGATCGGCAGTCATGGACGGCCAGCCGCCTTCCACGTACTGCTGGTAGGCTTCCTTGAAGCCGGTCGGCGTCTTGACGCCCTCTTCGCTCCAGGTACAGCCTTCCTGGTCGCCGACCTGGTTCAGCGGGGACAGGACCTGCTCACAGAACTTGCCACCTTCCTGGATAATCGCGTCGACCATATCCGGAGTCGCGTCTTCGGCACCTTCCAGGTTGGCGTAATGCTGTTCGCTGTCCAGAAGCTCGGACATCACAAATTTAATGTCACGCAGGGGCGCTTTGTACTCAGGCATGGGTTACACCTCATTCTCGGTCGTGTCCGGCGGGATCCGCGGAGCACTGGCCTTGGTTTGGCACATGGGCAGGCGCAGGCGCTCTACCCGTTAATTAAACGGTTGTTTGAAACATACGTTTGTAAGTGGGCGCGTGTCAAGAGTCCGGTGAGCAATTTATGCGATCCGTATCATGCCTTGGAGAGTGCCTCTGCCGGGGCGGCAGGCCTTACAGGGAGGGATCAGGCAGTTGCCTGGAATGCCGTAGCTGGCTCGTCCGATTCGAGGCCGGTCAGCCCTTCGACACGGCGATAGGTGGCCCCGGCGGCATGGCTGGCAGACGCCGGAGTGTCACCCTCCTCCGCGCCCGCTGATGACGTTGCGCGACCGCTTTCCTCCGCCCTTTCGACCTGGGCCTGCAGCAGGATCTGCATGGCCTGCGCCGCTACCTGCCGATCCTGGGACGACGGCTGTGCCGGCGCCAGAGCCGCCGCTCGGACGGTGCGCATCTTATCGATCGTTGCCTGGGGGTTACCGGATACCGGTGAGATATCGATCGGGACTTCACCCTCGGTCGCGTACTGGGCGCCATCGGGACCACGGGTGTAGGTAAAGCTGGCGGCGCCGGCGTGTTGGCCCCCGGCGGACTGGTGTGCCGACTCGTGCGCGCGCACTTCCCGGTCGCGCGACTTCAGGTCACGCAGTTCAGCCAGATCTGAATCATCAAGCGATGCATCCGATTCTGCACCCTGGGCGCGGGCTTTAATGGCTTCGGTGGGAGAATCCGCCTTGGCGGGACTGGCATCCGCCGTATTCGACGGCGCGCCAGAGCGTTGTCCGGACGCCGACGATGTGGCGTAAGGAAGCGATGTTCCAATAGACCCGAGAGAAACGGTCACCGCAGGGCTCCATCAGCTATGCGGATCAGGCCATGACGTCGAGCAACGACCCAAGCGTCTCGTCGGCGGTTTTCACCACCTGCGCAGAGGCCTCGACGTTGCGTGCATACAGCTTCATATCGACGATGGGTTCAATCAGATCGTTACTGCTTTCGGCGCTGCCCTGGGGGCCATCCGTACCGGCACGGGCGATTTTTCGGGCGGATGCTTCCATCCCCGCCATGCCGTCCTGGACGCCCTGAACACCGATCGCGAAACTGTTGTTACTGATCATCATGGTGACCACCTATTGAACCATGACTGCATTGAAGCAGAGCGCTGTTCAATTATCAATCAACGGTTTCAAATCGATACAATTTGTCAGCGCCTCGATATCCAGCGTTTCCTGCCACGGCAGATCACCCAGCATAGGTGCGGGCAAATGCTGGCGCAGATAGGCCAGATTCTCCGCTTCAACCGGCATCGGCTCCGGCGCCAGGCGGTTGGCAACCCAACCCGCCACGGGCAGTCCGTCGGCACGAATCGCTTCGGCCGTGAGCAGTGCATGGTTAATGCAGCCCAGCTGCAGTGGCACGACCATGATCACCGGCGTGTTCAGCTCCTGGGCCACCCGGGAATAGGTTTCCCGATCGTTCAACGGCACTCGCCAGCCTCCGGCACCCTCCACCAGCATGACATCCGCCGGCCGCATCTGCATGCCGCGACAGAGGCCAACGAGACGCTGTGCGGTAACCTGACGCCCCGCCTGCACCGCCGCGATATGGGGCGCGATGGCCGGCTCCAGCGCCACCGGGTTGATCTGATCGTAGGGCAGCTCCTCCGTCATGGCCGCCTGGAGCGCCAGGGCGTCCTCGTTACGCAATCCCTCGGGCGTCACCTCGCAGCCGGACGCCACGGGCTTAATCGCCACGGTACGCAGCCCGGCTTTTGCCGCTGCGCGCAGCAGAACGGCGGATACCAGTGTTTTTCCCACACCGGTATCGGTGCCGGTCACAAAGAAAGTTCGTTTGGCCATGGTCTGGTCTGAATCCTATACAGCAGCGCCTGACGGTCGACGGGCGATCAGGTAACCAGCTTCATAGCTGGCGGCCACACTCCCGCCGTCTTGACGCGGATAACAGTGGTAAAGTTGCTTGAGACGGCGCGCACCGGTCAGCGAGCGCCGTCTGTTTGGCGCCTTGTGATAGGCACCGAGGTCCTTGAGTTCCCGCAACAAGTCAGCCGGGTGGCAATAGTCCAGAACAATGCGCTCCTGCCGGACCTCACCACCGCCGAAGACGCGCGCCAGCGCATCGTGCATCGTTGCAGGTGATTCAAATTCATTAATGTGGGATTGTCCGGGATCCACCGCCTGCCAGGCCCGGTCCAGTTCACGCAGGGTGCCGTCCAGCAGTGTGGAACACACCAGCCAGCCGCCGGGCCGCAGGATTCGGAACGCCTCTCTGAGTACCGGCTCCGGATCGTCGCACCACTGGATCATCAGGTTGGAAAACACCACATCCTGACTCGCATCCGCCAGCGGAATGGCTTCGGCATCCGCCGCCAGCCAGCGTGCCGACACCGCCCGATGGGCACGGGCATAATCCAGCATATCCGGAGACAGATCGATGGCGTTCAGCCCCTCCGGTTGCAGCTTTCGTTGCAACGGCTCCAGAAAGAGCCCGGTGCCGCAGCCCAGGTCTGTCACCTCGTCGGCTCGATCAGCCGGCAATAACCCCAGCAGGCGTTGCCCCATGTGGCGTTGCAGGCGGGCCGCCCGGTCGTAACTGGCCGCGGCCGCGCCAAAATCCCGGGCAATGCTCGCCCGGGTGCCACGACGTGAAACCGTGGACGCGTCGAGATCAGGCCGCCTGGCCAGCGCGGTATTCATTCAGACAGTCCTCGATTGCCCGACGGACTTGCGTTGCCGCGTCGCCGAAGGGCCAGTGAAAAAGATGCTCCAGCAGCCGGACAGGTCGCCCTTGCGACTGCAACAAGGCGGCGCAGGCCGGATCGACCAGCGGGTCACGGCGGCCAAACAGGTGCACCGTCGGCGCGGCTACTTCGGCCCATTCCTGCCGCTGATCCACCTCGGCCAGCCACGCCAGACTGTGGGTCAATACGGCGTTGCTGGCCGGTGGCCCGGACGCCAACCAGGGGTCCAGTGCCTGCCGTCCCGCCGGCACCCCATGAACCTGTAACAACATGAATCGCTGCCATTGGCGGGCAGCCTGACGCTCAAGCCCCTGCCGAAATCCGGCGAAGGTGTCTGGCGCCATACCGGTATCACCCGCCTCGCGGGCGACAAAACAGGGGTGGGTGCACAGGGTGATCACGCCGGCGACCCGCTCTGGCGCGCGATGGGCGACCGCCATGGCCAACAGACCGCCCAGCGACCAGCCCACCAGCCATGTGCGATCACCGATGCGGTCGAGAAGGGCATCGGCGGCGGCATCGAACGAAGGAACCCCGGCAAGGAGCGAGTCATCAAGGGAAAGCGCCGTCACCTCGCTCGCCAAGCCATCGACAAGCGGCCGAATCATATCGACCGGCGCGCCCCAGCCGCTGATCAGCGTCAGCCGGTCGACAGGTACCGTCATGCGGCCGTGCCGGAGAGCGTTTCCCGGCATTCGGACAGCGCCTGCAACAACCGGTCGAGGTGCGCTTCCGTGTGCGCCGCGCTGAAGGTCACCCGCAGCCGGGCTTCGCCTTCGGGCACCGTCGGCGGGCGTATGGCGGTGACCCAGATGCCCCGGGTTTCCAGCGCCTGGCTCAGGGCCAGCGCCGACCACGCATCGCCCAGCAGTATGGGCTGGATCGGGGTATCTGAGGGCATCAACGTATACCCCATGGCGCTCGCTTCCCGACGGAACCGGGCGATCAGTCGCGCCAGGTGATCACGGCGATCATCGCCCTGCTCCAACAACGTTACGCTGGTGCAGGTGGCCCTTGCTATGGCCGGCGGCATGGCGGTGGTGTAGATGTAGGTACGGGCTTTCTGGACCAGGTAGTCCATCATCAATTGCGACCCGGCGACAAAGGCGCCACTGGTTCCAAATGCCTTGCCCAGCGTGCCAATGACGATGGGCACGTCCTCCGCACTCAATCCGAAATGATCGACGCTGCCTCGGCCCCCGGTTCCGATACATCCGAAGCCATGGGCATCGTCCACCACCAGCAGCGCATCGTGACGCCGACAAGCCGCAGCGATCTCCGGCAGCGGCGCGACATCGCCATCCATACTGAAGACGCCATCGGTCACCACCAGCTTGTGGCCGTCGGTTTCCGCCAACATCGCCTCCAGTGACTCAACCTCAGCGTGGGGATAACGACGGACCCGGGCCCGACTGAGGATGCAGCCGTCAATCAGCGAGGCGTGGTTCAATCGATCTGAAAAGATGGTGTCGCCACGCCCGGCCAGGGCGCTGATGACGCCCATATTCGCCATGTAACCGGTGGAGAAGAACAGCGCCGCCTCGCGATCGGTGAAACGGGCCAGCGTCTCTTCCAGTTCATGATGCGCGCTGTGATGACCGCAGATCAGGTGGGAGGCACCGCCACCCAGTCCGGTGTCCAGCAGCGCCTCACGGGCCGCCGAGACGCTGTCGGGATGGTTGGCCAGCCCCAGATAGTCATTGCTGCAGAACGACAGCACGGACCGCCCGTCAACCACCATCTCCGGTTGCTGCGGCGTCTGTACCTCACGGCGCCAGCGATAGAGACCATCGGCCTGGCGCCGTTCCAGTTCGGCCCGAAAATCACGCACGGGTCACCTCAAGCGGTCTGACGATCGGTGGCGTCGTAGAACAGGTGGCGGTTACGTTCTTTTTCCATCGCATCCACCAGACCGGCTTCGCGCTCTTCGTCCGTGTGGGCGTCGCCGCGCTGCTCGGGACGAATACCCAGACGCTTGAACAGTTGCCGATCGTGATCCGCTTCCGGGTTGGTGGTGGTGAGCAGCTTCTCACCGTAGAAGATGGAGTTGGCACCGGCCAGGAAGCACAGCGCCTGCATCTGGTCGTTCATGTTCTCGCGACCGGCCGACAGGCGTACGTGGGATTCCGGCATGACGATCCGGGCCACCGCGATGGTGCGCACGAATTCGAACGGATCCAGGTCGTCGACGTCTTCCAGCGGTGTGCCGGCCACCTTGACCAGCATGTTGATGGGGACACTTTCCGGGTGGTGCGGCAGATTGGCCAGCTGCATGATCAGGCCGGCCCGGTCGTCTTCATCCTCACCCATCCCCATGATGCCCCCACAACAGACTTTCATGCCGGCCTTGCGCACGTTGTCCAGGGTATCCAGACGGTCCTGGTAGGTCCGCGTGGTGATGATGTGGTTGTAGTATTTCTCGGAGGTATCGAGGTTATGGTTGTAATAGTCCAGCCCCGCTTCGGCCAGTTGGTCGGCCTCGCTCTGCTGGAGCATGCCCAGGGTCATACAGGTTTCCAGACCCAGGGATTTCACCTGCCGCACCATGTCCAGGACGTAGGGCATGTCCTTCTTGGATGGACTGCGCCAGGCCGCACCCATGCAGAACCGGGACGCGCCCTTGTCTTTTGCGGCGCGCGCCTCGGCCACCACCTTTTCGATTTCCAGCAGCTTTTCCTTTTCCAGCCCGGTGTTGTAGTGACCGCTCTGCGGGCAGTATTTACAGTCCTCGGGACAGGCACCGGTCTTGATGGAGAGCAGCGTGCTGACCTGCACCTCGTTGGGATCGAAGTGCTCCCGGTGTACGCTTTGCGCCTTGAAGACGAGGTCGTTGAACGGCAGATCGAAAAGCGCGCGGATCTCGTCCAATGTCCAGTCGTGGCGGATCGGTGATGCTGTCATGGGAATCGGTCCTGTATGGTTCTCATCAGGGCCAGGCTGGGCCCGCCCTTTATTTTCTGTTCAAGGATTGAACGCATGATAAATTGCCTGACCACGCTGTCAACCTTCATACAACGAAAGGTTAACAACTGGCCGCGTCCCGGACATCCCTGCATCACCTGCCTCGCAACCACCCGCGAGCCGGGCCTGTGCACGGATTGCGCCGCCGACCTGCCCCGCAATTCACTGGCCTGTCGACGCTGCGCGCTTCCGTTGGTTAACCCCGGCGTGCTGGTCGGTAGCGAGCTGTGCGGCCCCTGCCTGACCAGACCACCGGCCTTTGAGGCCACCGCGGCCCCCTGGCTCTACGGTTTCCCGGTCAACCAGTTGATCAGCGGATTCAAGTTTGGTGGGCATCGCACCTTCGGACGGCCACTGGCCGAGATGCTGGCGACGGAGTTGGTGCAGGCACAGGTCGATCGCCCGACCTGCCTGGTCCCGGTTCCCATGCATCGGCAACGTCTGCGGGAGCGGGGCTTTAATCAGGCTGAGGAAATCGCATTGTGGCTGTCGGACCGCTTGAAGATTCCGGTGCGCTCAGAACTGGTCCGGCGTCGGCGGGAGACCAGCGCCCAGTCCGGCCTGAACCGGCGCCAGCGGTTACAGAATCTGCGGGGCGCCTTCGAGGTCGGCACCGACCTCCCGGACCATGTCGCCATTGTCGACGATGTCATGACGACCGGCGCGACCGTGCAACAGATGGCCAGCGCCCTGCGGCGGGGCGGAGTCAATCGCGTGCAGGTCTGGGCGCTGGCCCGAACGCCTCAAATTCCGGAGCGTGCTATCTGAGACGGTCCGCAACCTGCCTGGCCAGAGCCAGGCAGGCGGTCAGTCCCGGGGATTCGATACCGAGAAGCTGCACCACGCACGCCAACCCGTGCTCGTATTCGTCCTGGACCCGAAAATCCTGGAAACCCGATCCCGGACCGGCCAGTTTGGGCCGGATACCGGCATAGGCCGGCTGCAGCCGCGCCGGATCCAGCGCCGGCCACCAACGGCGGATGGATTCAGCGAAGCGATCACGGCGGGCCGGATCAACCTGGTAATCGAGATGATCGATCCACTCCACATCCGGTCCGAAGCGTGCCTGTCCTGCCAGATCCAACGTCAGGTGAATGCCCAGCCCGCCGGGCTCTGGGACCGGATAAACCAGCGTGTCGAACGGATGGCGCCCCGAGTAACTGAAATAGCAACCGCGGGCAAACCAGGCCTGCGGCCGAACCGACGCCGGGTACCCCTCCCAACGGTCCAACAGCGCAATGGCGCCCAACCCTGCAGCATTGACCACCCTGGGGGCCACCAACTCGCAGGGTGAATCCCCGCCGACCCGCACCCGATGCGCACCGTCACTGATGACCGAAACCGCCGGCGCCCGGCAGATGACATAACCACCAGCGGCCTCCAGATCACCCAACAGGGACAGCATCAGCGCGTGGCTATCGACGATCCCCGTAGTTGGGGAAAACAGGCCATCGGCGGCGGACACGTCCGGCAACGCCTGCCTGAGCCTCTCGCCTGTTCCCCGCTGCAACGGCACACCACAGGCGCTGGCTCGCATTTCGATGTCCACCAGCACGTCGGTCTGTTGCGGATCGGTGGCAATAATCCACTTCCCCGTGCGACGACAGGGAACCCGGCGCTCCTCGCAATAGCGGTACAGGGCCTGTTTGCCGTCGATGCACAGCCGGGCCTTCAGGGAATCCGGCGGATAGTAGAGACCGGCGTGAATCACTTCACTGTTGCGCGATGAGGTCCCCTCGCCCCAGTGATCGCCCGCCTCCAGCACCACGACGCTCTGGCCGGCCAGCGCCAGTTCACGGGCAACAGCCAGGCCGACCACACCCGCGCCAATGACGACCGCATCCACGGAAAACTGTTCTACGCTCATCGAATCGGCCGATCCTCTTAAGTCTGTTTGCGTGGCGTCCATACAAGCATCGGCGCGCCCCCCTGACAATGCTACTATGCGCCGTTACCTTTCATCGGATGAGAGATAGAGGGAGGGAATGTGAGCAACTCTGGACGGCAATGGGCCATGGCCGGCCTGGTGTTGACGACGCTGTTCTGGGCCGGTAACGCGCTGGTTGCCCGCGGTACGTCGGAGTCGATCCCTCCATTCGCGCTGTCGTTCTGGCGCTGGCTGATCCCGACAATCTACCTTGCACCGTTCACCTTCCGGGCCGTGCGGCGTTATCGCCCTATCCTTCGGGCGCACTGGAAACAGGTCATTGCCCTCGCCTTTTTCAGTGTCGGCGCCTACAACACCATTCTCTATCTGGCAGCCCAGAGCACCGGCGCGATTAACATCGCCCTGGTCAGCTCCACCATGCCGCTGATGATCGTGCTCTTTTCCGCCATCATCCTGCGAACGCTGCCCCATCATCGCCAACTGGCAGGGCTGATTCTCGCGTTCTGTGGCGTATTGACGATCCTGACCCGCGCCAACCTGGATACGCTTTTAAACGTGAACTTCAATCCCGGCGACCTGCTGATGATCCTGTCCATCAGCAGCTGGGCACTGTATTCGGTGCTGCTTAAGCGTTGGCCACTGGACATCCCGCTGTTCCCGCTACTCTGCATTCTGATTACGCTGGGGACGCCGATGATCCTGCCGTTCTACCTGTGGGAACTGCACAACGAAGGCGGGTTTGTCCTCAACGTGGGCAACATGTCCGCCCTGCTCTACGTGGGTACCTTGCCCAGCGTCGCCGCGTATTTCCTGTGGAACAACGGCGTGCGCACACTGGGCCCGGGCATGGCCGGGCTGTTCGCCTATCTGATCCCGGTTTTTGCGGCGCTGATCGCCGTGCCCGTGCTGGGCGAGTCGATCGAAGGCTATCATGCTGTCGGCGGCCTGTTGGTTTTGGCGGGACTATTGGCAGCATCCCGTCGCCCCAAGTCGGAAATCGTCGCGGATCGACTGACCCGATCGCAGGAAGGCGATAGGTAGGATAATCACACACAACAGGCGGCCAAGCCGGTATACTCTGGGATGAATCCATCCGGCGGACGTGCCGACGCCAATGGATGTGCAGGCAAGGAGTGCAGTACAGATGTCGGATCGTAAGCAGTTCCTGATCGTGATGCTGGTCGCGGCCGTCTTTATCGGATGGCTGAGTTGGCGCGGTATCGAAGTGATCTCATTGAATAACCATTTGCAGGATGACCCGAAACTGAGCAGCTATCCCTATCAGTTCCGGGTGCTCCGGGTTGAAGGCGATACGGCCATCATGTCGTCGCCCCGGTCTTACGAAGTCAGCACCCAGGATGCGCTGCGAACCCTGTTTCCCAGCATGCGTTCACTCAGTGACGACCACCGTGACTGGCAGCGGGCCGAACGCGAATTTGCGCACCTCCAGGCCCATGCCGGCAATCTGGTCCTTGCCGACGACCGTATCGACAAGATCCGCTGGGAACTGGATGAAAACTGGTATCACCTGAAGCGAATGGACCCCCGCGGCAAGCTGGCCTACTGAACGATCCGCACAGGCTCGAAGACCTGTGTGGCGGCCTGGCCTGTGGTATATTGCGACGCCATACTTCACGATCCGCCTGAACTATGTCTGACACCGGACTCGACACCACTGGACACCCCTACGATCACCTGACGCCCGACGTCCTGCTGGACGCCATGGAAGAGGCCGGCTTTCACATCAACGGCCGCATTTTCCCCCTGAACTCCTACGAGAACCGGGTCTACCAGGTGGGCATTGAAGACAGCCCGTCTGTCATCGCCAAGTTCTACCGCCCGGGCCGCTGGAGTCGGGAACAGATTGCCGAGGAACACGCCTTTTCGCTCGAGCTGGTTGATGCAGAGGTGCCCATCGTCGCACCTGTGAAACTCGCAAACGGCGATACCATCGGCGAACACAACGGCTTCTGGTTTGCGGTTTTCCCGCAGCGCGGCGGCCAGGCGCCGGACACCAGCGAGCCAGACATGCTCTGGCGTCTGGGGCAATGGCTGGGCCAATTGCACAACGTGGGCGCGCGGACGCCGTTCCAACACCGTCCAACGCTGGACCTGATGACGGGCCTGGAGAAGGAAGCCCGTTACCTGACGGACAGCGGCCTGATCCCCACCGACCTGCGACCGGCCTGGGACTCACTGGTTCCGGATCTGCTGACCCACGCCAGGCAGCGGGTGGAAGAGGCCGGCCCCGTCGATACCGTACGCCTGCATGGCGACTGTCATGCCGGTAACATTCTCGTGCGTGATGAGCAGATGCTGTTTGTGGATCTGGACGACTGCCGCCAGGGTCCCGCCATCCAGGATCTCTGGTTGCTGCTTAACGGCGACGAGACCGAGCGCTCCCTGCAGTTCAGTGAGCTCATGGAAGGCTATGAAACCTTCCGCGATTTCAATCGCCGCGAGCGCTACCTGATCGAGCCGCTGCGCTGTTACCGCCAGATCAGCCACGCCGCCTGGCTCGCGCGCCGCTGGAATGACCCGGCCTTCCCCAAATTCTTTCCCTGGTTCGCCCAGCCCCGATTCTGGTCCGACCAGGTGCTGGCCTTGAGAGAACAGCTTGCTGCGCTGCAGGCGCCGCCGATCAATCCGGGTGGGCCCTTCTGATATGGCACAAGACGAACGCCGCTACAGTGTCCGGGCCCTGATCATCGTCGCCCTTGTGGCCATCCTCGGTACGGTGCTGACACTGGAGACCGCCGGATTGATCAGCCACACCCGCGACAAGGACAAGGTGCAGGTCGGTGAATTCAGGGCAGTCTATGTCGGCCCCCGCGAAGACTATCGAATGTCGCCCAAGCCCTCTGAGCTCCATGCCGAGTGCTACGACGGCTACCTGGCTGTGGGCTCTGACACCGACATCACCCTCAAGGGCGTGCTGGTGGATTACAAGAACCGGGGCATCCGCTGCACGGTGGCGCCCCGACCACCCCAGGTTGCCCCTGAAGCAGCCACTCCGGAAGCATCTGACCACACAGGAGGCGACGATGGGCAAACCCAGTGATCCGAAATCCAGTGAGCCCCTGTTCGAGGCAGACCGCATCTACACCGACACGGCATCGGAGGGTGGCGATTTCCGCTTTGATGCGGCCGTGGCCCGGGTTTTCCCCGACATGATCCGACGCTCCGTGCCCGGTTATACCACCCTGATTCCGATGATCGGCATCATCACCGAGCGTTTCGCCCAGGACGGCACCTTCTGCTACGACCTGGGGTGCTCCCTGGGCGCATCGACACTGGCCATGCGCCATGGTGTCGGTGACCGTCAATGCAAGGTGATCGGCATCGACAACTCGCCGGATATGATCGAACGCGGCCATCATTTCATTGCGCTGGACGACCACCCCGCGCCCGTGGAGCTGCGTTGCGAGGATATCCTCGAAAGCCAGCTCGAGAACGCATCGGTGACGACCCTGAACTTCACGCTGCAGTTCATCGAACCGGATCAGCGTCCGGAGCTGTTGGGGCGGATCGCCCGGGCGACGCAGCCGGGTGGTGCCCTGATCCTGTCGGAGAAGATCCGCTTTGAGATGGACTGGGAGCAGACCCTGCAGACCGATCTCCACCACGATTTCAAGCGGGCCAATGGCTATTCGGACCTGGAGATCAGCCGCAAGCGCTCGGCCATCGAGCAGGTCCTGATCCCGGAAACCATCACCACCCACCGTGAACGCTTGCTGGACGCCGGCTTTGACCGCGTCACCCTGTGGTACCAGAACTTCAACTTCGTATCCCTGCTGGCCCTGAAACGGCCCTGAACCTGCCGGAGACCGTACCTCGTGTTCGACTGGAAACACCGTTACCAGCCCCTGCTCAGCGACCTGGAATCCAACGGTCAGGAGGAGTGGGCCGCCCAGATTGCCGACCAGCTGTACCGGCGTTTCGAATCCACCCCCCATGGTGATATGCAACGCTGGAACGCCGCACTATCGGAGTTACCGGTGCTGCACGAAGTGGAAGCGGATCTCAACGCCCCGGCCGTAACCCTGCGCACGCAAACGCCGCTAAACCCGACCCAGCAAAACGATCTGGAAACGGGACTGCGGGGCCTGATGCCCTGGCGCAAAGGCCCGTTCGATTTTTTCGGCACCCACATCGACACCGAATGGCACTCCGACTGGAAATGGGACCGCGTAGCCCCGTATATCAGCGACCTGGACGGCCGGCGCGTACTGGATGTGGGCTGTGGCTCGGGCTACCACATGTGGCGCATGGCGGGTGCCGGCGCCGAGGAAGTGATTGGCGTCGATCCGGGCCTGTTGTTCCTGATGCAGTTCTTCAGCGTCAAGGATTACATCAGTGAACCCCGGGTCCACATGCTGCCGGCGCGCCTGGAAGACCTGCCCCCCAAGCTGGCGTGCTTCGACACTACCTTCTCTATGGGCGTGCTGTACCACCGGCGTTCCCCGCTGGATCACCTGCTGGAGCTGCGGGACACCCTGCGTGACGGCGGTGAACTGGTTCTGGAGACGCTGGTGGTTGATGGCCCGGAAGGCTACAGCCTGATGCCCGAGGACCGCTACGGGATGATGCGCAATGTCTGGTTCCTGCCCAGCTGCGATACCTTGTTGCGCTGGCTCGATCGCACCGGCTTTAAAGACGCCCGGGTCGTCAACGTGTCCGTGACCACTACCGAGGAACAACGCTCGACCGACTGGATGCGATTCCAGTCCCTGCAGGACTTCCTGGATCCGGACGACCCGACCCGAACGGTCGAAGGCTATCCCGGCCCCAAACGGGCGACCCTGGTGGCCACCAAGGGCTGACCCCGATATCGCGCCCACAAAAAAGGCGAAGCGCTCGACGCTTCGCCTTTTTCATATCGATGGCCCGTTTACGGGCGACGCTCAGTTCTCGCCGAACGGATGCCGCATGACGATGGTTTCCACACGGTCCGGACCGGTGGAAATGATATCGATCGGGGCTTCGATCTGCTGCTCGAGGAAGCGGATATACGCCTTGGCGTTGTCCGGCAGCTGATCGAGGCTGGTCAGCCCCACCGTGCTCTCTTTCCAACCCGGCAGCTCTTCGTAAACCGGCTCGATGTCGGTGTAGTTGTCGCAGCCGATCGGCGGACGCTGGATCTCTCCGTTCGGCGTCTTGTAGCCGATGCAGACCTTGACCGTTTCCAGGCCGTCCAGCACGTCCAGCTTGGTCAGGCAGATACCGGATACGCTGTTGATCTGGATGGCGTGACGCAGGGCAACCGCATCGAACCAGCCACAACGGCGGGCACGGCCGGTGGTGGTGCCGAATTCGCGGCCTTTCTCAGCCAGATGCTTGCCAAAATCGTCGAACAGTTCGGTCGGGAACGGGCCGGAGCCGACACGGGTGGTGTAGGCCTTGGTAATGCCCAGCACGTAGTCCAGGAACAGCGGGCCAAAGCCGCTGCCGGTAGCGGTACCGCCGGCGGTGGTGTTGGACGATGTCACGTACGGATAGGTGCCGAGATCGATATCCAGCAGGGAACCCTGGGCGCCTTCAAACAGGATATGCTCGCCCTTCTTGCGCAGGTCGTGCAGGATATCGGTGACATCCGCCGCCATTGGCAGGATTTCCTTCGCCAGGCCCAGCAGGTCGGCCAGCGCCTGATCGACATCCACCGCTTCCTCACCGTAGTACTCGGTCAGCACGAAGTTGTGGAACTTCATGATCTCGCGCAGTTTGGTTTCGAAGCTGGCGGCATCGCACAGATCGCCGACGCGCAGGCCACGACGGGAGACCTTGTCCTCGTAGGCCGGACCGATACCGCGTCCGGTAGTGCCGATCTTGTCGTTACCGCGGGCCTTTTCCCGGGCCACGTCAATGCGGATGTGGGTCGGCAGGATCAGCGGACAGGCCAGGCTGACGCGCAGGCGGTCGCGTACCGCGACGCCACTCTCTTCCAGCTCGCGCATTTCCTTGAGCAGCGCTTCCATGGAAAGCACCACGCCGTTGCCGATCAGGCAGGTTACGTGTTCCCGAAGGATGCCGGAGGGAATCAGGTGCAGGGCCGTTTTCTTACCCTCAATCACCAACGTGTGGCCCGCATTGTGGCCGCCCTGGAAACGGGCAACCGCAGCCGCCTGATCCGTCAGCAGATCCACGATCTTACCCTTGCCTTCATCACCCCATTGGGTGCCGAGTACAACGACGTTCTTACCCATGATGTTCTCTCAGTACGCCCGTTTCGGGGCGGCCGCCCCTATCCGTTAAGTGACTCGACGACCCACTGGCCGTCCCGTTGAATCAGTTGCCGAGTACAGCCCCGCGCCTCTGGCGTCGCGCCGGAATCATCCGGCAGGGCCTGCAGTACCGTCTCGGTTTGACGCAGCGCCGCAATGGCGTCTGCCAGGGCCGGATCATCGCTGACCGGCGCCCAGATCATGTTGCGTCCCGGTACACCGGCGCGCTCACCCAGCGCCACCAGGGCCCGGACATCGGCGCTGAAGCCGGTTGCCGGCCGTGGCCGGCCAAAATCACGGCCGATGGCGTCGTAGCGCCCGCCCTGGGCCACGGCCTGACCGTGGCCCGGCGCATAGGCCGCAAACACTAGACCGGTGTGGTAGTTGTACCCGCGCAGCTCGCAGAAATCGAAGCCCAGATCCACATCCGGGAAGCTTTTCGATATGCTGCCGGCCACCCGGGAAAGCTCATCAAGCGCCTTCAAGGCCTGGCTAGAGGCGCCCTGCAGCACGTCACGCGCCTCATCCAGCACCTCGATACCGCCGCTCAGGCGCGCCAGGTTACGCAAGCGGCCAGCCGGCGTCGCGGCGGCACTGTCGCCTAACAGCTCATCAAGCTCGGGGATGGACTTGCGGCGCATGGCGTCGAAAATCGCCTGCTCGGTCTGTGCGTCAAAATCCGCTTCCGACATCAGCGACTGGTAGATGGCCACATGGGCCAGGTCCAGGTGAACACGGGGAATCCCGGCAATGCGCAGGGTTTCCAGCATCAGCCGGATCACTTCCTGGTCGGCCACCTCAGAGGCGCTGCCGAACAGCTCACAACCTGCCTGGATCGGTGTACGACCGGTCAGCATATGCTGGGGCCGGGTATGCAGGACATGCCCGGCGTAGCACAAGCGTGTCACGCTATCCTGACGAAGGGTATGAGCATCAATACGTGCCGCTTGCGGCGTCATATCGGCGCGCACCCCCATCATCCGCCCGGTCAGCTGATCGGTCAGCTTGAACGTTTGCAGGGCCAGATCATTACCGGTGCCGGTGAGCAGGGACTCGAGGTATTCGATCAGGGGCGGGATCACCAACTGGTAACCCCAGCGCTGGTAAATGTCCATGATATCGCGGCGCAGGGATTCGATTCTGCCAGCCAGGGGCGGCAGGATATCCTCCACACCATCAGGCAGTAACCAGCGGTCGGAAGCAGTCATGAGTCGCTAAAAATCCGTTCTTGGCGCCTGCCCTGAGGCAGACTTCAGAATTTAGAAGGTCCCGGTATGCCGCGCCCAACGGCCGGGCACCGGGATTTCCGGAGGCCCTCATCGGGCAAACGAAAAGGAACCACAAAACCCGGCAATTCTACACATTTGAGGGGCACAAAAAAACCGGAGCATGGCTCCATGCTCCGGTTTATTTTACCCGCCGTGCGGGCTGATCCCAATCGTGCCGTTACTGGCTCGCCTTGGCACCGCTCAGGTTTTCCATGTAGCGCATGAAATCGCTCTTGGAATCGATCACCATCATGTCGCTCTTGTCGGCGAAGGACTTCTCGTACGCCGTCAGGCTGCGATAGAAACGGTAGAACTCTTTATCGCCCTGATAGGCTTTGGCGTAGATCCGGGCAGCTTCACCATCACCTTCACCGCGGGTGGTTTCCGCCTTGGAATAGGCTTCAGCGAGCACCACCGTGCGCTGTCGGTCGGCGTCAGCGCGGATGCCTTCGGCCAATTCCTTACCGCGGGACCGGAATTCCTGGGCCAGCTTCTCGCGTTCGGTGCGCATCCGGCGATAAACGTTGTCACTGACCGACTGCGGCAGTTCAATCGCCTTGACCCGAATATCCATCACCTTGACGCCCAATTCCTTGATCAAGGTGTCATCAATCCGGCCGACGAGCTTTTCCATCAGCTCATCACGCTGACCAGACACCACTTCATGCATAGTGCGGATACCGAACTCGTCCCGAAGGCCGTTATCAACCCGTGAGGACACCAGCGAGATGGCGCGCAACTCGTCACCACCGGTGGCTCGGTAGAACTGATCAACATCCTGAATACGCCAGGCGATGTAGGAATCCACGTCAAGCGGCTTCTTCTCGATGGTCAGATACTGGCGAGTCGGCAGGTCATTGGTCATGACCCGCACATCGAACTGACGCACCTTATCAATGACCGGAACCTTGAAGTGGATGCCCGCCGGGATATCCGTCTTGATCAATTCGCCGAAGCGCAACAACACGCCCCGGTGGGTTTCTGGAATGATGTAAACACTGGATGACACTATCAGCACAACAATCAGTGCGCCGGCCAGTCCGAGAACAGCTTTAGGACTCATGATTAACGCCCCCTCCGCACACTTGAGCTGTTGTTACGCTGACGGATCTCGTCGAGCACCTGGTCCGTCAGTTTCTGGATGTCGGTGTTGGATCCGGAATAGTCCGACGTGGAACTGTCACTGGAACTGCTCTTGCTGCTCCCCGCCAGGCGATCAAGCGGCAGGTACATCAGGTTGTTGCTGCTTTCGGTGTCGACCAGGACCTTGCTGGTGCTGGAGAACACTTTCTGCATGGTATCCAGGTACATCCGGTCGCGGGTGACCACCGGTGCATCCTTGTATACGTTCAGCAGTTGAACAAAGCGGGCGGTTTCACCCTTGGCGCGTTCGGTCACTTCCTGCTTGTAGGCGTTCGCCTCTTCGATCAGGCGCTGGGCGCGACCGCGGGCTTCCGGCACCACCTTGTTGCGGTAGGTTTCCGCCTCTTCCACCAGACGCTGCTCGTCCTCCTTGGCCCGCTGCACTTCGCGGAACGCTTCCTGCACCTCGGAAGGCGGCTGGGTGCTCTCCACGTTCACCTTCACGATCTGCAAACCGGTGCCGTACTTCTCGAGGAAACTCTGCAGGCGCTGTTCGACGTTGATCGCCAGCGCGGCACGGCCTTCAGTCAACACTTCGTCCAGACCAGCACTGCCCACCTCGTGGCGCAGGGCGCTGTCGGTGGCAAAGGCCAGGGCCTGGTTGGAATCACGCACGTTCAGCACGTAATCACGGGCATTCTCCACCCGGTACTGAATCTGGAGATCAACGGACACCAGGTTTTCATCCTGGGTCAGCATCTGCCCTTCGGACTCGGCGGTCCGGACGTTGGTCACGCGGACCTTGGTGACGTCGTCAATGATGGGCACCTTGAAGCGCAGGCCCGGATTTTCAGTGGTGTGGTATTTACCAAAGCGCAGCACAACGGCGCGCTCCTGCTCATCCACCGTATAGAACGACTGGTAAATCACATAGCCGACAATCAGGATACCGAGGATGGCCAGGACGGCACCGAAGCCGCTGCTGCTGCCGTCGCCGCCGGAACCACCTCCGTTGCTGCCGCCTTTCTTGCCGCCAAGCAGCTTGTTCAGCTTGTCGAGACCCTTGCGCAGCGCCTCATCCAGATCGGGCGGCCCCTGATCATTGCCACGACGCCCCCCACTGCCCCAGGGATCGTTGTCGTTCCGGTTACCACCCGGTTCATTCCAGGCCATAGCTTTCTCCGTTCGCAAACTCATCGAATGGCTGCAAATACTAGGGATTAATGCGTCCCCGGGCAATACCAACCCGGCCCGAAAGCTCCGGGAACCAACCATTTGCAGACGTGGTCAGGCAGACATGACGTACTGTATCAGGCTTAAGCCCGTGACTCTCTGTTATACGACGGGATTATTCCGCGGATGCATAACGCACCTGATCCGGCCGGACACCGGCCCGACTCAGTAGCTGATGCCAGTCACGGGACTGGAGACGGGCTTCGACCTGGGCGTCGCCGTTGTCCAGGTATTCCTCGCTGACCACGCCGCCGGCTTCGTGCAGCAGGGCCCGCAATTTACCGTCATGCGGACCGAGCAGCAGCGACAGGCTCAGCACATCCTCGGCCAAACGCTCGACAATGGCGTCAAACAGCGTATCGATGCCTTCGCCGGTAACGGCCGACACCCACACGCGGACAGGCACGCCCTCTTCATTCCGATCGACCCGCGGCCGAAAGTCGTCGAGCAGGTCAATCTTGTTATAGACCTGCAACACCGGGACCTCGTCGGCACCGATTTCCAGCAGCACATCCTCGACCTGCTCGATGTTCTCATCCCGACGCTCGTCGGCGCAGTCAATGATGTGCAGCAGCAGGGACGCCTCCGTGGTCTCTTCCAGGGTGGCACGGAACGCTTCCACGAGTTTGTGCGGCAGGTGCCGGATGAAACCAACGGTATCGGCCAGCACCACCGGACCCACGTCCGGCAGCTCCAGGCGGCGCAGCGTCGGATCGAGGGTCGCGAACAGCTGGTCCGCGGCATAGACGTGTGCGGTGGTGATGCGGTTGAACAACGTGGATTTGCCCGCGTTGGTGTAACCGACCAGCGACACCGTCGGGATATCCACCCGCTTGCGGGCACGACGCCCCTGTTCCCGCTGACGGCGTACCTTGTCGAGACGCTTGTGGATGGCCTTGATGCGGGCACGGAGGAGCCGGCGGTCCGTCTCCAACTGGGTTTCACCCGGACCCCGAAGGCCGATACCGCCCTTCTGGCGCTCCAGGTGCGTCCAGCCCCGGACCAATCGGGTGGCCATATGATCCAGCTGCGCCAGTTCCACCTGCAGCTTGCCTTCGTGGGTCCGGGCGCGCTGGGCGAAGATATCGAGAATCACACCGGTGCGATCCAGCACCCGGCATTTCAGCTCCCGCTCCAGGTTTCGCTCCTGGCTGGGACTGAGGGCGTGGTTGAACAGGACCACATCCGCCTCACTGGCCTGGATCGCTGAGCGGATCTCGTCCAGCTTGCCTTCGCCAACGAACAGTCTCGGACTGGGCTGATTCCGGCTGCCGGTCACCGTCTCGACGGCATCCACGTCGGCCGAGCGAACCAGCTCGATAAATTCGCCGAGGTCTTCGGATTCGTTATGGGACGAAAACTCAAGGTGAACGACGACAGCGCGCTCACCGACATCAGGGCGCTCAAACAAAGAGAGAAAACTCCGGATATAACAATGGGATCCACCCATCGGAACGGATCGGACGATCAGTCCCGGCGGGCAGTAAACGATGCGGACTGGCGGTCGGCCCCATCATCAGAACCGACCGGTCAAACCGGCAGCACGTCAGGTTCAGGCTTCGCCCTCACCCTCGCCTGCACTCTGTTGAGGAATACGTACATTTCGGGCAGGCACAACCGTTGAAATGGCATGCTTGTATACCATCTGGCTTACTGTGTTCTTCAACAGGATCACGAACTGATCGAAAGACTCGATCTGTCCCTGCAACTTGATCCCATTGACCAGGAAGATGGACACCGGAATGCGCTCCTTGCGCAAGGCATTGAGGTAAGGGTCTTGTAACGAATGCCCTTTTGACATATCAGTTCTCCTGTTTTTTTAATCGCAGATCGTCTGGTAGAAGCGGAGTTCCGCTGCATTGACTGCTTGCAGGGATTCCAGTCAGGGAGGTTATGAGCACGCCTTTGGCCATCCCTGAACAATGAAACCGGCCACTCTTCAAGACCGGCATGTATAACCCGGGCCACAATAGCCCAGCGTTATGTAATCAATGTGGTGCGAGATTGGAGGATTTTCAAGGCGCGGGACAAAGAACCTGACGCCTCGCTGTCGATCCAGTGAAGGTCCGGCCACTTTCGCAACCAGGTGAGCTGGCGTTTGGCCAACTGCCGGGTTGCCGCAATCCCTTTCTCGACGAACGTTTCGTAATCCACATCGCCGTCCAGCCATGACCACGCCTGGCGATACCCGACACATCGTACCGACGGCAAACCGCTGTGCAGATCGCCGCGGGCACGCAGCGCCCGGACCTCGTCGATAAAACCCAGCTCCAGCATCTTCTGGAATCGGAGCCGAATGCGATCGTGCAGGACCGATCGGTTGCCCGGTGAAATCGATAGCTGGATAACATTATACGGCAGGTCCGGCGACGCGTCTGCCTGCCACTGGGTTAAATACGGGTAATCCACGTCACTTCCGGCACCGTCGCCGGCCCAGGCCTGGGAAATCGGGCGCCCCGACACCAGCACCACTTCCAGGGCCCGCAGCACACGCTGTCGATTGTTCGGGTGAATGGCGTCGGCGGCGACCGGGTCCAGCGCCTTGAGCTGCTCGTGAAGCGCCGGCCAGCCCTCACGCTCGGCCTTTGCTTCCAACTGGGCACGCAAGGCCTGATCGGCCGAGGGCAGATCCGCCATGCCGTGCAACAGGGCCTTGAAATACATCATCGTGCCGCCGACCAGCAGCGGAATCCGGCCCTGGCGACTGATCGCCTCCATCTCACGAAGCGCGTCCGCCCGAAAATCCGCAGCCGAATAGCGGTCCGCCGGATCACAGATGTCGATAAGACGGTGCGGGGCGAGGGAAAGTTCCTCAGCCGAGGGCTTGGCCGTGCCGATGTCCATCCCCCGGTAGATCATCGCCGAATCCACGCTGATGATGTCGCAGGGCAAGGCGTCGCAGAGCTCCAGGGCGAGATCCGTCTTACCGGCCGCCGTCGGGCCCATCAGGCAGATCGCGGCGGGCCGCTGGGTGTCAGCCGCCATGATCAGCGACCACGCAGGAACAGTTTGTCCAGCTCGCCCATCGTGACCAGGGTCCAGGTCGGACGACCGTGGTTGCACTGGCCACTGCGCTCGGTGGCTTCCATATCCCGCAACAGGGTATTCATCTCGGGAATGGTCAGTTGGCGGTTGGCCCGCACCGAGCCGTGGCAAGCCATGGTGCCCAACAGTTCGTTGGTGACAGCTTTCACCCGGTCGGACTGACCGTGTTCCATGAGGTCGGAGACCACATCGCGTACCAGCTGCTCGGTGTCTGCCCCCCGCAGCAGCGCAGGAATTTGCCGGACTACCAGGGTTTCCGGCCCCATCCGCTCGATTTGCAGGCCCAGCGACTGCAGCTCCTCAACGTGGCTCTCCGCAACGCCGGCTTCACGCTGGCTCACGGCCAGGGTCACAGGCACCAGCAGCGGCTGGCTTTTCAGATCCTGGGCATCCAGCGCCGTTTTCATGCGCTCGTAGGTGATCCGCTCATGAGCAGCGTGCATGTCGACCACAATCATACCCTGGCGGGTCTGGGCCAGTATGTAGATGCCATGCAACTGGGCGATGGCGTATCCCAGGGGCGGCTCCGCTTCGCTGTCCTGGGGCGGCGTCGGCATGGGCTGGGCAAAGCTCTGGGGCGCCTCAGCCACAGCGGTCGCCGGCGATGCTGCGGCTTCTGCCGTGCCCCCGCCGGCATTGAGCGACTGGTAGAACGCCATCTGGTCCTGCGCCTCCCAGGCCACCGGCTTCTGACCGCCATAGGCCTGGCCACCGGCGCTCGCGCCGTAGGGAGCACTGGCAACAGGCGCTGGCTGGCTATCCGGAGTCCCGCTATAACCGGCCTCCCGACTCAGCGACTGGGCCACGGCGCCGTGCATGTGATCCTGGGGCTTCACCTCGCCAAGAGCGCGATGCAGGGTGCGGAAGATAAAATCATGCACCAGTCGGCCATCCCGGAAACGCACCTCGTGCTTGGTGGGGTGAACGTTCACGTCCACATTAGCCGGGTCCAGCTCCAGATACAGCACGAACGCCGGATGCCGGTTGTTATACAGCACATCGCGGTAGGCCTGGCGCACGGCGTGGGCTACCAGACGATCGCGGATTACGCGATGGTTGACGAAGAAATACTGGAGATCCGCCTGACTGCGGGAGAAGGTCGGCAGCGCCACCCAGCCCCACAGGCGCAGCCCCGAGACCTCGGCATCGATGACCACGGCGTTGTCGATAAACTGCTGGCCACACAGGGCGCCGATCCGGCGCTCCTTGTCGAGCGGCGTCATGGCCGGCCGCAGGCTCTGGATGGCGCGTTGATTGTGACGCAGGGTAAAGCCGGTCTCGAAGCGGGCCAGAGCCTGGCGTCGCACGCACTCCTCAATGTGGCCGAATTCCGTCTTTTCCGTGCGCAGGAATTTACGCCGGGCCGGCGTATTGAAAAACAGATCCCGCACTTCAACGGTGGTGCCGACGGGATGAGCCGCCGGCGAGATACGAGCGTCCATATCACGCCCTTCAACCTCCACCCGGGCCGCCGCATCGTTGCCCTCGGTGCGGGACGTCAGGGAAAGGCGGGAAACGGAACTGATACTGGCCAGAGCCTCACCGCGAAAGCCGAGAGACGCCACCGCCTCGAGGTCATCCAGATCGACGATCTTGCTGGTGGCATGCCGACTCAATGCCAGCGGCAGGTCGGATTCGGCAATACCGGAGCCGGTATCCCGCACGCGGATCAGCTTGACGCCCCCCTGCTCGATGTCCACTTCGACCCGCTCGGCACCGGCGTCCAGCGCATTCTCGACAAGTTCCTTGACCACGGACGCCGGCCGTTCAACGACTTCACCGGCGGCGATCTGGTTGGCAAGGCGGGGGCTGAGCAGTCGGATCTCGGACATGGGGAACGGTGCGCCTCTCGATGAATTCCTGAGCGGCACATCATAGCAAAGACGGGCCCGAGATCTCAGGCCCGCCGCCATAACTTTACGTCTTAGGAGGTGGGAATCTTGAGCATCTGGCCAATCACCACCTGGTCGCTGGACAGGTTATTCAGCTCCTTGAGGCGATTGACCGTTGTCGAATTACGCCGCGCCACGCCGGACAGGGTATCGCCCCGGCGAATGCGATAGGAGGCTATGGCGCCGTTATGCCGCTTTTGCCAGGCCAGCAGCGTCCCTGGAGGCGGCGTATCCTCAAAATAGGAGGACACCCCTTCCCAGATGGCATGAGCCAGCTTGTTGCGATAGCTGGCCGACTTGAGGTTGCGCTCCTCCTGCGGATTGGAGATGAACCCCGACTCCACCAGAATCGACGGGATATCCGGAGATTTCAGCACCACAAACGCCGCCTGCTCGACACCCGGCTTGTGCAGGTGCGTGACGCGCCGGAGGTTGCCGAGGACGTGATCGCCAACACCCACCGACGCGTTGATGCTGGCCGTCATGGACAGATCCAGAAGCACGCCGGCAAGCACTTCGCTCTTGTCGTCCAGCGAGACACCACCCACGCCGCCGATCAGGTCCGACTGGTTCTCGTTGCGGGCCAGCCAGCGGGCGGTTTCACTGGTCGCACCCCGCCGTGACAGGGCGAAGACCGAGGCACCACGCGGCTGGGGCGACCGGAAGGCATCGGCGTGGATGGAGATGAACAGGTCCGCATTTTCCTTACGGGCCAGCAACGTGCGCTGACGCAGGCCGATGTAATAGTCACCGTTGCGGGTGAGCTTGGCCGTGAAGCCAGGCTGGGCCGAGATGAGCGCCTGCAGTCGCCGCGCCAGCGGCAGCACCACATCCTTCTCGTGGGTACCGTCGGGCCCACTGGCCCCCGGGTCTTCCCCGCCGTGGCCGGGATCCACCATCACGATGATGTCCCGCTTGCCGTTCGGATCCTCGGACAACACCGGTTTACTGGGCGCCTCGTCCTGACCGCCGCCCGGTTCGAGCAAATCCACGACCAGGCGATTGCCATATTCATCGTTGGGGGCCAGCTGGAAACTCCGGGGTTCCACCGAATGTTTGAGGTCCAGCACCACGCGCAGGTCATCGCCGTTGCGGGGCGCGCTGCGAATGCGGCGAATCGGGCTGCCGGACAGATCCAGCCGACCGAGGCTGGTTTTCAGCCGGGTGTTCTTGATGTCGATGACCAGACGCGAGGGATTATCGAGCGTGAAGATCGAATGATCCACCTCGCCCCCCATGTCCAGCACCAGCCGTGTATGATCCGGCGCCGGCCAGATCCGGGCCCCCTGTACGTTGGTCTCTGCTTGGGCGTGACCGGCCACGAGCCAGAGCGCCGCCAGCAGAGGCCATACTGTGATTCTGGTCAGGAGATGCTGCATACCGCGATTCACCCTGCTCAATCCCTAAAAAATAACTTCAGGCCAGCCAACCGTTGGTCAGACTGGCGCGTAAACGTTCCAATAATCGATGTCCGGCCGGCGTTGTTGCCGTAAACCGGGCTTCGCGTCCCTCGCCGGCCAGCGCCAACTCGATCACGCCGTCCGGTTCCGGGAGCACGCCAGCGCCCCGCTCCGGCCATTCGATCAGGCATAAGGCGCCCTCAGCGAGATAATCGCGGATGCCCATGTATTCCAGTTCTTCCGGGTCGCCCAGGCGATACAGGTCGAAATGGTAAACGGGAGGCTCCAGCTCCTCATAGGGTTCGACCAGCGTGTAGGTGGGGCTTTTCACCGCGCCGGCATGCCCCAGCCCCTGGATAAAACCACGGCTGAACGTCGTCTTACCGGCTCCCAGGTTGCCCGTCAGGTGCAGGACCACACCGTCACCGACGGAGCGAACCGCCTGAACCACCAGTGCACCGAACTGCAAGGTGGCCGACTCGTCCGGCAGTCGCACGCTGATCCGGTCATTTTCCTGCACCGTGTTTCCCGCCCCGCTCACGCCCTGCGAACTCCTTTATCTGTATCTTAATGAACCATTTCCGGGCCGGTTTAACGACAGTGCGGCAAGATGCCCTCGGCCTCACCGAGCACCGTTGGCAACCGATCGATCAGATCCATCGGCAACAATCCCATGAACCCTTTGTCCTGCGCGGCACGGTCCGCCGCTTCCGCATGAAGACTGGCTCCCATCACCGCCGCCCGGGACGGACTCAATCCCTGCACCGCCAGCGAGCCGATGATCCCCGAGAGCACATCGCCCATACCGCCAGTTGCCATACCCGGGTTGCCGCCCTGAACCAGAGCCGGCCGCTCCATATCGTCGGCCAGAACCAGCGTGCCTGCGCCTTTGAGCAAAATGACGCCGCCGTAGCGCTGTTCCAACTGCGCCACGGCATTTAGCCGGTCGCGGTTGATCACGGCATTGGCCACGCCCAACAGCCGGGCCGCCTCGCCCGGATGGGGCGTCATAATCCAGTTGTTGTGCTTGCCGGGCGCCCGTGACGACAGCATATTCAGGGCATCCGCATCCATCAGGACCGGCCCGTCAAAAGCCATGACGCGCTGCAGCATTTGCTGCCCCCAGGCACCCTGCCCGGCTCCGGGGCCGAAGACTATGCCGTCGGCTTTGGCCAGCAGCGCATCCAGTTCGTTGCCGTGGGTCAGGCCATGCACCATCAGCGACGGGCAACGCGTCAGGGCGGCACTGACATGCTCCGGCCGCGTCGCCAGAGTTACCAGACCGGCCCCGGTGCGGGCCGCCGCTTCCGACGCCAGCAGGGCCGCACCGCCAAATCCCCGTTCGCCGGCGATCACCAGCAGATGACCACAGTCCCCCTTGTGTGCCCCGCGTCGGCGCACCGGCAGCCATCGGGCCTCGATACACCAGTCCGCACGCCGGGCCACTGCCGGCACCCGGTCGTAGACGGCCGGGTCGACGCCCAGATCGTCGAACACGACGTCTCCCGCGACATCCGGCCCACGACCGGTCAGTAACCCGGCCTTGAGGCCAATAAACGTGACGGTGACTGTCGCATTGACGGCATCCGTCTCAATCCAACCCGTGGTCGCGTCAAGCCCGGAGGGCTCGTCCACCGCAAGTACCGGCCTGCCACTCTCGTTCAGAGCGGCAATGGCCTGATCGAAGGGCGACCGCAACGCACCGGTAATGCCGGTCCCCAACATCGCATCGACGACGATGTCGGCCTCCGCAATGGCATCGGTCAGCAGCGCCGCCGATGAACCGTCGTAACGCTTAATGGAGACTCCCGCGTCCTCGGCCGCCTCGTATGCGGTCGCGGCATCTCCCTTGAGCTTGGCCGGATCGGCCACTGCCAGGCACTGCACCGAAAGCCCCTGACGCTGGGCGGAAGCCGCCACCAGATAACCGTCGCCGCCGTTATTGCCGGCGCCGCAAAGCACCAGCACCCGGCGTGCGTCCGGCCAGTGCCGGGCCAGCTGACGAAAGGCCGAGCGTGCCGCGCGCTGCATCAATTCAAATCCGGGTGTGCCCCATTCATCAATGGCACAACGATCGAGCGCCCGCACCCCATCCGCAGCGTACAGGCTCTCTGGTAAACTGGCGTTAGCAGCAGCACACATGGGGCTATCCATCACCTCATGATCCGATAAACAGAATCCGGTTGAACTCATCCGGCCAGATGCCTGTTAAGCATAGCAAAATGAACCGAAAGGTCATAACTTAATCAATGTTAACCACAACCCTCGACAATTTGGCCGACCAAATCCGCGACTGGGCCTATGAACTGGGCTTTCAGGCAGTCGGGATCAATGACGCCGATACCGGCGCCCATGGCGCGCGGTTGAAGGCCTGGCTGGACGCAGGGATGAACGGTGAGATGAGCTACATGGCCGACCATGGCGCCAAACGTCATCGGCCCGATGAGCTGGTGCCGGGCACCCGCCGGGTCATTTCCGTGCGCATGGATTACCTGCCCTCCCCGGACAGTCCGGCCCAAGTGCTGCAGAATCGGGAGAAAGCCTATATCTCCCGTTATACGCTGGGGCGCGACTACCACAAGCTGGTCCGCAAACGCCTTGCCCAGTTGGCCCGTCGCATTGACGAGGCGCTGGCCGGGCACAACCACCGCGCGTTCGTCGACAGCGCGCCGGTTCTGGAACGGGCGCTGGCCCAGCGCGCCGGCCTGGGCTGGATCGGCAAGAACACCATGCTGATCCACCCGAAAGCCGGCTCGTTCTTTTTTCTGGGGGAAATTTTCACCAGTGCGCCGCTGCCGGTCGATGAGCCATTCACCACAGAACACTGCGGCAGCTGCTCGGCCTGCCTGGACGTCTGCCCAACGGATGCCTTCGACGGGCCGTATCAGCTCGATGCCCGGCGCTGTATCAGCTATCTGACCATCGAACTCAAGGGCTCTATTCCGGAGCATTTACGCGCCACAATGGGCAACCGCGTCTTCGGCTGTGATGACTGCCAGCTGGTGTGCCCCTGGAACAAGTTCAGCAAACCAACGGACAAGGATGACTTCCAGCCACGGCATCACCTCGACAACAGCGAGCTGGCCGAGCTGTTCCTGTGGACGGAAGCAGAATTCCTCAAACGGACCGAAGGCTCGGCCATTCGGCGTACCGGCTATGAAGGCTGGCTACGCAACCTGGCGGTGGGACTGGGCAACGCGCCGTCAACCATTCCTGTGATCGAGGCGCTGAAACAGCGGGCCGACCATCCGTCGGCCCTGGTTCGCGAGCACGTGCATTGGGCTTTGCGCCGGCACGACATCGAGCCTTATTGAAGGCGGAAGAAATGCTCGCGGTAGTGGCGCAGCTCTTCGATCGAGTCGCGAATATCGTCCAGAGCCAGATGCGAACCCTTTTTCTTCACGCCTTCCAGCACATCCGGCCGCCAGCGACGGGCCAGTTCCTTGATCGTACTGACGTCCAGGTTGCGGTAGTGGAAGAACGCCTCCAGTGCCGGCATATAGCGCACGAGGAAGCGGCGATCCTGACCGATGCTGTTACCGCACAGCGGTGACTGACCGCTTTCCAGATGCTCCGCCAGGAATTCGAGCGTCTGCTGCTCGGCGTCGACTTCCGACACGGCGCTGTCCTTGACCCGCTGGGTCAGCCCGCTTTCACCGTGGGTCCGGGTACACCACTCGTCCATCGCCTCAAGCACGCTGTCCGGTTGGTGGATGGCAATCACAGGCCCTTCGGCAATGGTATTGAGATCGGAGTCGGTGACGATGGTGGCGATCTCGATAATGTGCTCCTTGTCGGGATCCAGTCCGGTCATTTCCAGATCAATCCAGACCAGCCGATCGGTTGCAGCCATGAAGGTACTCCTGCTTAAAAGATGCCAAGACGGTGTGAATGGTCGCCGGCGGCCCCGTATAATCGGCGCACCGGAGCGTTGCTATCATGGCACACTTACCCGGACAGGCAGAAATCCAGCAGACAAAGACGGACTCCATGGCAAAACGTCGGCTTAACAGGCAGCAGAAGTGGCGCATCGAAAAAATCCAGGAAGAACGCGCTGCGCGGGCTTCACGCCGGGATCGAGACATCGACCGCCAACTACAGGCCGGGGAGCTGGGCGACGAGCAAAGCGGCCTGATCATCGCTCATTTTGGCAAGCAGATTGATGTGGAGGCGTTGGAAGGCGAACACCGGGGCGAGGTGATTCGCTGCCACGTCCGGGCCAACCTGGGGTCACTGGTGACCGGCGACCGGGTCGTCTGGTGCCCCGGGTCCAACGATCTTGGCGTGATCGTGGCGCTGCAGGAGCGGGACAACCTGCTCCAGCGCCCGGACAAGTTCGGCCAGCTCAAGCCGGTGGCCGCCAACATCGATCAGATCATCCTGGTGATTGCGCCTGAGCCGGAACCCCACGACAACCTCATCGACCGCTACCTGGTGGCGGCGGAAAACTGCGACATCACGCCGGTCCTGCTGCTCAACAAGACCGACCTGATTCACGACGGCAACCGGGCCGATATCGAGGCGCTACTCGACCGATACGCCCTGCTCGGCTATCGAATCGAGCAGACGTCCGCCCACAAGGCCCCGGAAGACGACCGCACCATCGACAACCTGCTGAAAGAACAGACCAGCGTGTTTGTCGGCCAGTCCGGCGTGGGCAAGTCGTCCATTATCCGACGACTGCTGGGGGATGAGAGCATCCGGATCGGCGCCGTGTCCGAAAGCACCGGCAAAGGCGTCCACACGACCACCACCGCCCGCCTGTTCCATCTTGATTGCGGCGGCAACCTGATCGACTCCCCAGGCATCCGGGAATTCGGGCTCTGGCATATGGATGTGGCGCACCTGGAATACGGCTTCCGTGAAATCCGGCCGCTGATCGGCACCTGCCGTTTCCGCAACTGCCGGCATCAGTCCGAACCGGGCTGCGCCCTGCTGGAGGCGGAAGAGAAAGGCGAGATCAG
Organism: Marinobacter sp. R17; assembly: GCF_003789045.1. Lineage (NCBI taxonomy): Bacteria > Pseudomonadati > Pseudomonadota > Gammaproteobacteria > Pseudomonadales > Marinobacteraceae > Marinobacter > Marinobacter sp. R17. The sequence continues at coordinate 110,437 of NZ_RHGZ01000001.1, forward strand.
CCTGGAGCGCATGCAGAGCTTTCGCCGTATCTATACCGAAATCGAGAATTCAGACTGGTAAGGCGCCGCTGACAGGCGTCCTGAGCCTTACCAGTTCACCTCACCGGCATCCGGCTCGGGGGGTTGCTTGAACCAGTCGCCGGATTCCAGTTTCTTCTGAGCTTCCTGGGACTGTTCCTCGGTCGGCGCCGTCAGATCGATCACCGGCTGGGCATTGGCGCCGGAATCGGACTGGATTTCCTGCTCGGCTTTCTTGTTCAGCACGATAATCGCGATACGCCGGTTAACCGGTGCCTGCGGGTGGTCCTTGTCGAACAACACCGAATCACTCAACCCAACCACCTTGCCAATCTGCTCAGGCCGCACGCCGCCGGCAACCAACGCCCGCCGCGCCGTATTGGCCCGGTCCGCCGACAGCTCCCAGTTGGTATAGCCGGGGCGCCCGACAAATGGCGTGGCATCCGTGTGACCGGTAATGCTGAGTTTGTTGTTGACCTCGCTCAGCGGCTTGGCCAGTTCGAACAGGATATCCTGGGAATAGTATTTGAGACGGGCGCTGCCGCTGTCGAACATCGGACGCTTGGAGCGGTCCACGATCTGGATCCGCAACCCCTCGTCAGTAATGTCGATCAGCAGTTGGTCCTTGAACTTCTGCAGCGTCTCACTGCTTTCAATCTGGTCCTTGAGGTCCTGAAACAGCTGCTGCATCTGTTTCTGTTCCAGGGTATCGGCCATGTCCTCAATGGTCTGATCTTCCAGCTTGATCTGGGAATCCGCCACATCCTCGCTGGTGGAATCCACCACCGACGCGCTGCCGCCCAGATCGATCGGATTGCGGCTGGCGGCGTCCATGTAACCGACCGGGTCCTTGAAGTAACCGGAGATCGCCTGTTTTTCCTCCGGCGTTGCGGTCATGGTCAACCAAAGCACCATGAAAAAGGCCATCATCGCCGTTGCGAAATCGGCAAAAGCGACTTTCCAGGCGCCACCGTGATGCCCCCCGGACACCTTCTTGACGCGTTTGACGATGATGGGTTGCTCTTCCACGACGGACCTCAGTGCCCCGTTACGACGAATCCGGTGCGGTTACTTGGAACGCACATGGTCGTTGAGTTCCTGGAAACCAGGGCGTTTGTCACTGGGTAACGCCTTGCGACCAAACTCGACCGCCATCTGCGGGGCCTGCCCGGAGACGGTCGCCAGAATGGCAGCCTTGGCACACTCGTAAGCACGCAGCTCGTATTGCGCCTGGTGCTCCATGGCGGTGGAGGTCGGCCCCACGAAACCATAACCCATAAAAATACCCAGGAACGTCCCCACCAGTGCCGCGGCCACCTTATGCCCGATCATCTCGGGCGGACCACCCAACAGACTCATGGTGATGACAATCCCCAGGACCGCCGCCACGATCCCCAGCCCCGGCAGCGCATCCGCGACCTTGGCCAGCGCATGGGACGGTTCATTCAGTTCCAGTTCACGATTATCCAGCTCTTTGTCCATCAGGCCTTCAAGCTCGTGGGGCGCCATGTTCCCGGCGCTGATAATGCGCATGTAGTCGGTCACGAAGGCGAGCAGCTTGGACGATTTCATCACCGCCGGGTAACGGGTGAAGATCTGGCTCTCGGCGGGGTTATCAATATCTTCCTCGATGGCCATCACCCCCTGCTTCCGCGACTTGTCAAACAGGTCATAGAGCAGGCTGAGCAAATCCAGATAAAAGGCTTTATTGAACGGAGAACCCGTCAGCAATCGCAGGATGCCGGCGACGGTTTCCTTGATGGTGTGCATCGGGTTGGAAATGATGAACGCGCCAGCTGCCGCCCCGAAGATGATCAACACCTCCAGCGGCTGCCACAGCGCCATCAGCTGCCCCTTGGACAAGACGAAGCCGCCCAGCACACAGGCAAAAACGATGATCGCACCGAGTATTAAGGCCATAGCGGTAAAAACTGCTCCCTGAACTGCCTGCCCGCCGGCACAAACCGGCTACATCGGAGACTGCCTCCGAAACCCTAACAGGACGCGCGTAAAAGACGTTTCAGATGTTTCTGATTTTCGGGAATCATAGCAAGAGCCTGAAAGTATCGCGAAAAAAACACCTTGCTCAGTGTCCGGCGCCAACGCCACCCGTCCTGCCGCCAATCTGTTAAGATGCGCCCAAACCCCGAACGGCCCGCTGAGACGCGTATGCAGACGCTGCCCCTGATTATCGAACCGGACGACCTGGAACCCCTGCTGGCGTCCGGGCACAACCTTCTGTTGATCGACCTCTGCCACCCCCAGCGTTACATGGGCGGGCACCTTCCGGGGGCCGTCTATGTGCATCCTCAGGAGACCCTGCTGGGCTATCCGCCGGCGCCGGGCAAGTTGCCGACGGTCGAGGCGCTGCAGGCATTAACCACGCGCATCGGGCTGACCCCGGACACCCATGTGGTGGTCTACGACGACGAAGGTGGCGGCTGGGCCGGGCGTTTTATCTGGCTGCTCGACTGCATTGGCCACACCCGCTACAGCTACCTGAATGGCGGCTGGATTGCCTGGCAGGCGGAGGGCCACCCGCTGTCCACTGACGCCCCCGAGCCAACACCAGGGCACTATCCGATTGTGGTGCATCCGGAACCCACCGCGACGCTGGAGGAAGTGCTGAATGGCCTGGACGCAGATGACCCGGTGATCTGGGACGCCCGATCACCGGAGGAATACCTTGGCACCCGCATTGCCGCTGCCAAGGCAGGCCATATTCCCGGTGCCCGCAATCTGGAGTGGACCCGGCTTATGGATCCGGCACGCCACTTCCGCCTGCGCCCGTCAGACGACCTGCGTGCGCTGCTCGCTGCCCAGGGGATCGGCGAGGCCAACACCCTGATCACTCACTGCCAGACCCACCACCGGTCCGGCCTGACCTACCTGGTGGCCAAGGTGCTCGGCTATCCGCGGGTGCGCGCCTATGCGGGCTCCTGGGCCGAGTGGGGCAACCATCCTGACACACCTGTGGAGATCTAGAACCGATGCGAGACAAGCTCTTTGTGATGAGCCAGTACCTGACGCCCCAGCTTGGGCTGTCGCGACTGGCCGGACGACTGGCCGACAACGATCAGGTGCCGGCCCTGAAGAACCGGGTCGTCCGCTGGTTCATCGAGCGCTATGGCGTCGATATGAGCGAAGCGGTCGATGCCGACCCCGCATCCTATGCCACGTTTAACGACTTCTTCACCCGGGCCCTGAAATCCGGGATGCGCCCCGTCGATGAAGCGCCGGATGCCTTGACCAGCCCCGTGGACGGCGCCATCAGCCAACTCGGTGCCATCAAGGACGGCCGCATCTTCCAGGCCAAGGGGCAGTCGTTCAACCTGACCGAACTGCTGGGCGGCGACGAACAGCGCGCCAAACCGTTTGCCGGCGGCGAGTTCGCCACCATCTACCTGGCGCCCAAGGACTACCACCGCATCCACATGCCGCTGGCGGGCACCCTCAAGGAAATGGCCTACGTGCCGGGCCGGCTGTTCTCCGTCAATCCCGTCACGGCCGCCAACGTACCCAACCTGTTCGCCCGCAACGAGCGGGTCGTCACCCTGTTCGACACGGAATGGGGGCCGATGGCCATGGTGCACGTCGGCGCGATGATCGTCGGCAGCGTGGAAACCACCTGGGCCGGCGTCGTGGCACCGGGCACGGACGGGGTCAGCAGCGTGGACTACAGTGCCGACAAACCGATCCGGTTCGATAAAGGGGACGAGATGGGCCGTTTCCGACTGGGTTCAACCGTCATCCTGCTGTTCCCGAAGGATGTGATGCAGTGGTCGGATGAACTGGGTCCTGAATCGGTGCTGCGTATGGGCCAGCGGATCGGCTCGAAAGTGGTCTAAGACCGCTCGATGGGGAACGCGACGACATCCCGGATGTCTCGTGTTCCCAGCTTGCACATCAACAAACGGTCCAGCCCCAGGGCCACGCCCGAACACGCGGGCAAGCCATGCCGGAGCGCCTCCAGCAAATAGTCGTCCGCAGCCATTTCGGGCTTGCCGTGCGCCCGCCGCAAGGCGTTATCCGCCTCGAAGCGGCGCGCCTGTTCCGCCGCGTCCGTCAGCTCCCAATAGCCGTTGCACAGCTCCAACCCATCGAGATACAGCTCAAAGCGGTGGGCCACGGCGCATCCGCCAGCGTCCCGGGTACGCGCCAGCGCGGCCTGGCTGGCGGGATAGTCATGAATAAACACCGCACCCTCGCCCACGAGTGCGGGCTCAACCGCATGAGTCATCAGAAAGTCGAGGCAGGTATCGCGATCGAAATTGTCTGCAAACACCGGATTGCCGGCCCGTCCGGACACCGCATCGCGCAGCTCATCCAGCGGTAGCGTAAAGGGATCGAGACCGACGTGCTGCAGGAACACCTCGCGGTACGTGAGCCGTGCGGGCGCATCAATACCCAGCCAGCCACACACCAGCTCACCGACTTCATCCATCAGGGCCCGATCGTCAAAATCCGGCCGATACCATTCCAGCAGCGAGAATTCCGGATTGTGGCGCACGCCGCGCTCGCCATCGCGGAACGCCCGAAACACCTGATAGATGGCACCACTGCCCGCAGCCAGTAGGCGTTTCATGTGGTATTCAGGGGAGGTCTGCAGATAGACCGTACCGCCCGGAAAATCGGACGCCGGGCCCGGATGGGCCGTAATACAGTCGAGATGGAGATCAGAGACGCCGTGACGGGCCAGCAGCGGGGTTTCCACTTCCAGCACATCACGGGCGGCAAAGAACTGCCTCAGGTAGGACAACAGCCCGGCCCGCTCGCGCAGGGCGGTCCAGGACGCTGTTGGCTGCCAGTCCGATTCCCGGGACATATCCGGATCAGTTGGTTTTGACCCGGCTCACGTATTCGCCGGAACGGGTGTCTACTTTCAACACTTCACCAATGACGATGAACAGCGGCACGTTGACCACCGCGCCGGTGGACAGGGTCGCCGGTTTGGAGCCACCCTGGGCGGTGTCACCTTTCATGCCCGGATCGGCGTCGACCACTTCCAGTTCGACAAAGTTGGGGGGTGTCACCGACAGTGGGGTACCGTTATAGAGCGTGACGGTGTAGACGTCCTGCTCCTTGAGCCACTTCATGGTGTCGCCCACCGCCTTCTCGTCGGCCGGGTGCTGTTCGAAGGAACCGTCGGTGGCCATGAAGTGCCAGAATTCGCCGTCGGTGTAGAGATATTCCATCTCCTGGTCCATGACGTCTGCCGCTTCCAGGCTCTCGCCGGACTTGAAGGTGCGCTCCCAGACCCGGTTGCTCATCAGGTTGCGCAGCTTGACGCGGTTGAACGCCTGGCCCTTGCCGGGCTTGACGAATTCGTTCTCGAGGATCACACACGGGTCGCCGTCCAGCAAAACCTTAAGACCACCGCGGAATTCATTGGTAGAATACGAAGCCATGAAAATCTCACCTGAAAAATCGCTGTTGGAAATTCAAAGGGGCTCATGATACAGCGAACCCCCACCCCGGTAGAAGCCCGGGACGTTACCGATTCCGAACTCACCTGGCAGCAGGAGCTGGCTCGCGCCATCAACAATCCGGAGCAGCTGCTTCGGGAGCTGGGCCTGCCGGATCATCTGCTGGCCGGCGCTCGTGCCGGTGACCGGCTGTTCAGCATCCGGGTTCCCCGGCCGTTTCTCCAACGCATGACCCCTGGCGACCCGGACGACCCGCTGCTGCGTCAGGTCCTGCCGCTGGATGCGGAGGGCCAGCCGGCGCCCGGTTACGTCACCGATCCGCTGGAAGAGGCCGAGCACACACTGCAACAGGGGCTGATCCGTAAGTATCGCAGTCGCGCCCTGCTGATGGTTACCGGCACCTGCGCCATTAATTGCCGCTACTGCTTCCGTCGTCATTTCCCCTATGCCGACAACCGGCTCTCGCCCGATGCCAGAACCGAGGCCCTCGCCACACTCCATGCCAGCCCTGAGATCAATGAGGTCATCTTCAGCGGCGGCGACCCTCTGGCCGTGAACGACAACCGGCTGGCCGACTGGGCCGCCGATCTGGCCGCCATTCCGCACCTCACCCGCTTGCGCATTCACACCCGCCTGCCGGTGGTCATCCCCCAGCGCGTCAATGACGCCATGCTGGCCTGGTTTGAAGGCCTGCCGATGCAAAAGGTCATCGTCGTCCACATCAATCATCCCCGGGAAATCGATGACGCCGTCCGGGCGGCCATGCGCCGCTTGCAGGAGGCGGGCGCCACCCTCCTCAACCAGAGCGTCATCCTGCGCGGCGTCAACGATGACGCCGACACCCTGGCGGAACTCAGCGAATCACTGTTTGCCGCCCGCATTCTCCCCTATTACCTGCATGCCTTCGATCCGGTGGCCGGGGCAGCGCATTTCGACGTCAGCGACGATCAGGCCCGGCAGTTGGTTCGCGACTTACTGACACGCCTGCCTGGCTTCCTGGTGCCGCGACTGGTGCGGGAAGTGCCGGGAGAAGCCAGCAAGACACCGCTCAACCTGTGACCCAGGTCCAGAATTCGACAATCGGTTGACCGTAAAACCGCCTCGGAGTGTCTTCAAAAGCGTCGCAAAAGCCTTGAGAATGGGGCGTTCGGGCGGGTGCATCGGCTTTTTTGTCAAACAATGTCAACTTGCAGGTTTCTGGCTTTGTGAATGGTCTTTGCTATTTTAAAGTCGTGGTGAGGTATATAAAGATATGTATTTCCGGTCTTTTTCTCGCCGCTCATCAAAGCTGAGACGCGCCAACAAAAGCGACGCATCAAGGGACGGTGTAAGCGCCAATTCGCCCAAGGCAGAGGGGCATACGGACGGTATGACTTTAAAACCTGAGCTCACGCTACCGGAACAGAAGATAGCAAACCTGTCTTTCTGCGATGCGACACCCAAAGCCTTTGGCCGGTGGGTCGGCGCTTTGCCTGTGGCCAATATTGGTGAGACTTCCCGTCAGCTGTACCACGCGATTATTGAACTCAACCAGCTGATTATCGCGCCGCAGCAACGCCTGGCCCTGCTTGAGCTGATCCGCCACCGCATCAACTTCGTGTGCAAGGAGCTGTCCCGGCATTATCTGGGACTGGCGATCGCCCTGCCCGACAAACAGCGTAAGATTGCCAACCTGTCCCAGGCCCTGCAGCTGCACCTGGCCAATGGCTACAAAACCACGCTGATTGAATTGCTCGACAGCGGCGCCATCGACAAGAACCGCAAGACCATTGCCATGGCGTGCCACCGCATCGTGACCGACCTGGGGCAGACCATCCTGCGCGCGCATCAGCTTTACTGCCCGAGCCCGACCCGAAGCTGGCTGGAATGCCACCGTGTCTACCGTTTTGCGCTGCGCAACAAACTGTATGACGCTCAGGTCGAAGACGAAAACCTGATGCACCGCCAGAGCAACACCATTGCAGATGCCTACAAGCGCCTCTTGCTACTGGGGTGCGCGAGACCGAACCAGCTGCGCCAGAATGAGCTGGTGCAAGCGTATGAGCTGTTTGAGTGCTGGACCGACCGGGTGACCTGTTCCCAGGAAGTCGGCGAAGAGTCGCTGTTCCTGGTGAACATGGAGCGCGATGCGGCCCCGATCTACAGCAGCCTGCTGGGCCCGGAAGAACGGAATGGCGACAGTTTTGGCTTTAACACGGTAGAGCTGTCCGCGGACATCGCCGATTACCAGAACCGCCGCAACGAGAAGGACAAGCAGGCCGGTCATTCCCTGCCGATGCCGGCCAACGTCTCGGAAAACCTGCTGGCGCATCTATCCCAGGCCTTCGGCGTCCTGACCAAGCGCAACTTCAAGCGCATCACCACTCAGGGCGAGTTGCAGGTCGCCGTGGGCCTCTCGGCCGCGCACTACTACATCGCCGGCGAAAAGTCCTTCAAGGCATTCATCGAGAGCGGCGCAACCACGGACGACGAGGAGAACTATTTCATCGCCCGGGCCAAGCGCAATAACGACGCCTGGGCCGGCGCCCACGACGCGGCGCCGACCGGCGACTTCATGTCCTCGGCGGACACTCCCATCAACTTCAAGACCAGCGCCGGCACCCGCGATGAAGGCGGCAGCCGGCCGAAGACCTACAAGACGCCCCTGGTGAATACCAGTCCCGGGGGCTATTGCGTGTCCTGGACCAGCGAGATGCCCCCGTCTCTGCAAGCTGGTGAAGTGCTGGCCGTTCGCGAGCAATCCTCTCATCCCTGGAGCGTGGCTGTCGTCCGCTGGATCCGTCAGCTGCGCCAACAAGGCACCCAGATCGGCGTTGAATTACTGGCACCGAGTGCCACCCCGTGCGGTGTGCGCCTGATCCAGAAAGTCGGCAACAGCAGCGAATTCCTGCGCGGCCTGCTGTTACCGGAGGTGTCTGTGATCGGTCAGCCCGCAACCCTGATCACGCCGCGCCTGCCCTTCCAACAGGGCAGCCGGATCGTGCTGCGCCAGGGCGACCGTGAAGACAACGGTCAATTGTCCAAGCGGCTATCGGCAACCGGCAGCATCAGCCAATTCGAACTGCGCCTGCAAAGCAGCAGCCCCAGCAGTGAGAGCTCAGAAGGCCCGGGGCCCAACACCAGCGAAGACGAATTCGACTCTCTCTGGCCTTCCCTGTAAGCTGCACAGTCGGCGAGCTTGCCCAAGATCGGCCTTATCGACTTACGTTGGCCGGTGCGGGCTCACGGCCAGAACGGCGCAGTCCGGGTGCCGTAACACCTTCGACAACGTCCGGTTACGGTCGGGAACACAATCGCAGGCGCGATCGGGCCGGTCGAGTGCTAACCTGAGTGTTATCGCCCGACGTCACAGGATCGTTGCCGTCGTTCTGCTACAGGCTCGCCTTGAGCGCTGAGACACCCGAATAAATCACCGTTCTTTCCCAAGGATCGAGGAAGAACGGGCTGTGCGAGATGGTTAACGAATGCAGAAGAAGAATACGACGGTTCATCTGCTGATCCTCGACCCTTCCCAAAACGATGCCGAAACCCTGGTCAGCCTCCTCAGGAACTCCGGCCGGGCCACCCGGGCACACCGGGTCACCTCCGAGGAAGATCTTGAAGAAGCCTTGCGGACATCGAACTGGGACCTGATGCTGGCACGGGACCTGGATCAGGAAGTGTCCCCGGATGCTGCACTGTCGCTCATCAAGCGGCTGGACAAAGACATCCCCTTCATCCTGATCACGCCGGAGTTCAACACGGATCGCGCCATTCAGGTGATGAAGCTGGGTGCCAAGGCGGCGGTCCCCGATGGCCAGAAAGATCTGGTGATGCTGACCGTCAACCGGGAACTGGCCAGCCTGGAAGCGCGCAACCAGCGTCGCATCCTGGAATCGCACCTGCGTGAATCGGAGCAACGCTGCCAGCTGCTGCTGGAAAGCTCCAAGGACGCCATCGCCTACATCAACGACGGGATGCACATCTACGCCAACCAGTCCTACATGGACTTCTTCGGCTACGACGACATCGACGAGATGATCTGCATCCCGATCCTCGACACGCTCGCCCCGTCCAGCCATGAGGACTACAAGATCTTCATGAAGGCCTTTGCCGAGCACAAGGAAGACGGCATGGCCCTCAACTGCGTCGCCAAACGCAGCGACGGCAACGAGCTGAACATCGTCATGCGCGTGTCGGCCGCCACCTACGACGGTGAGCCCTGCACCCAGATTGTGGTGCAACCGGAGCAGGACAACGCGGAGCTGGAAGAGAAACTCAAACAGATCAGCACCCAGGATCTGCTGACGGGTCTCTACAACCGCCAGCACCTGATGGACGAGTTGGGCCGTGTGATCGTCAGGGCCGGTGAATCCAAGGAAACCGGCGGCCTCGCCTACATCGCCCTGGACAACTTCATGCAGGTCCGCGGCCAGGTCGGCATCGCCGGCGCCGACCTGATGCTGGGGGATGTGGCCAACATTCTGCGCGACACGGTCGACGACAACATGACCCTGGCCCGCCTGAGCGACGATGCCTTCTGCCTGCTCGCCCTGCCCTGCCAGGAAAACCGCATGGCGGACATCTGCGAGTCGATCCGCAAGAGCATCGAAGACCATCTGTTCGAGATTTCCGGCAAGACGGTCCAGATCTCGGTCAGCATCGGTATCGCCGCCATCACCGAGAATGCACCCAAGGCACCTGATCTGCTGGGCCGTGCCCACACCGCGTCTTCCGAAGTGCGCAAGCTGGAAGGCCACGAAAACGGCAATGGCGTATTGGTCTACAATCCGGCCACCTACGAGAGCCTTAACGACAACAACTCCGTCGAGGCCATCCAGAAGGCCCTGGACGAGGATCGTTTCCGCCTGCTGTTCCAGCCGATCATCAACCTGCGTGGCGAAGGCGAGGAACACTACGAAGCCTTCGTCCGCATGCTGGACAAGGACAGCGAGGAAGTCTCACCGTATGACTTCCTGCCGCCCACCGGGCCGTCGGACATGGCAGCCAAGATCGACCGCTGGGTGATCCTGCAAACGATCAAACACCTGGCCAGCCATCGCTCCAAGGGTCATGACACACGGCTGTTCCTCAACGTCACCGCCGAAACAATCCAGGACAAGACCTTCACACCCTGGCTCAGCGTGGCGCTCAAGGCCGCCCGCCTGCCGGGTGATTCGCTGATTTTCCAGCTTCGCGAAGACGATGCCAACAACTACATGAAGCAGGCCCGGGAGTTCGCCAAAACCCTGCGTGAGCTGCACTGCAAGGTCTCCATCTGCCAGTTCGGCTGCGCCCTGAACCCCTTCAACACGCTCAAGCATGTGGATGTGGATTACGTGAAGATCGACGGTTCCTTCACCGAGGAAATCCAGAAGAGCGACGAAGTGAAGGAAGAGGTGAAGGAAATGGTGGCGTCGCTGCAGAACAACGGCAAGCTGACCATTATCCCGCTGGTGGAAAACGCCTCTGTGCTCGCCACCCTGTGGCAAGCCGGTGTCAACTACATCCAGGGTTACTACCTGCAGGCGCCGGTGCCGGAGATGGATTACGACTTCGGGGACCAGTAAGCGGTCCCCACGCAACGACCACTCTCGCCCCCAATTGAAGTTCAGGTGGTATGGGCCCGTCAGGGCCCCGTTAACCCTCCGGGCTTGATCGAAGCCAATGAATACCATCGCTGGAGAAAAGGACATGGATGTCCTTGACCGCAATAGCGGGCCAGGGATGGCCCTCTAGGGCGGCGGAAGCGATGGTATTCATTGGCTTCAGCCACCATCACTCGCCGCCGTTCCCCATCTCATTCGATCGTAAGATCAGACAGAACTCTAGGACTGTGTCGCCTTAACCGTATGGGCCGCATCACTCTCGCGGAACCCAATCAGGTACAAAATGGCATCCAGCCCCAGGGTCGAAATGGAGTGGCGTGCCGATTCCTTGACCAGCGGCTTCGCGCGGAACGCCACACCCAGCCCCGCCTGACTCAGCATCGGCAGATCGTTTGCACCGTCACCCACCGCGATGACCTGCTCCGGGGACACACCTTCCCGCGCCGCAATTTCGAGCAGTAACTCGGCCTTGCGCTGACCGTCGACGATACGCCCGGACACCGCTCCGGTGACCTTGCCATCCTCGATCGCCAGCTCGTTGGCGTGCACGAAATCAATCCCCAGTCGCTCCTGCAGATAGCGGGCAAAGTAGGTAAAGCCACCGGACAGGATCGCGGTACGATAGCCCAGTGCCTTCAGGGTGCGAATCAAGTGCTCGGCGCCTTCGGTCATTTTCAAACGCCCGGCAATCGACTGCAGGACCGCCTCATCCAGCCCCTTCAGCAGGGCCAGACGCTCGGCAAAACTCTCGCTGAAGTCCAGCTCGCCCTGCATGGCTCTCTCGGTAATCTCCGCCACCTGATCGCCCACGCCCGCCTCCCGGGCCAGCTCATCAATGACTTCCGCCTCGATCAGCGTGGAGTCCATATCGAACACCACGAGGCGGCGATTGCGCCGGAAGATGGAATCTTCCTGGAAAGCAATGTCCACATTCAGGTCACCGGCGATTTTGAGGAAATCCGTGCGCAGCGTTTCCAGATCGTCCGGAGTGCCCCGTACGGAAAACTCGATGCAGGCAATGCGGTTGTCCGCCGGATTCAGCGACGGGCGGGCAGACAGCCGGGTGATGTTGTCGATGTTCAGGCCGTGACGTGCGGTAATCTCCGACACCCGGGCAATGTGCTCGGCTTTGATGTCACGCGCCAGCAACGTCACGATGTAACAGGCCCGGTTACGGCCGGCGGCCCACTGCTGGTACTCCGCCTCCGTGATCGGCGCGAAGTGCACCTGGAGATCCAGGGCATGCAGGCGAAACATCACATCCCGGATCACGTGCGGCGCGTTCGATTCATCCGGGATTTCCGCCAGGATGCCCCAGGTCAGATGGTCGTGGATCACCGCCTGGCCGATGTCCAGGATGCGCACATCATAGCGCCCCATGATCCCGGTAATTTCCGAGGTGAGGCCAGGCTTATCGCGCCCGGACACGTTGATCAGAACCAGCTCACTCACTCTCGTCGGCTCCCTCTTCCGGTTGCACCGGTGTGGCGGCAACGATCTCCAGGGAGTCGACACGCTGCAGCCCCCGGGGCAACTTATGTCCACGCCGGCCACGTTCGCCGATGTAGTGCTCCAGATCACTGAACTGGAGCGTCATCTTGCGCTTGCCGGCCTGAATCTGCAGCTGGTCGGCTGCACTGAACACGCCGATTGCCACCACGAATTCCTCCCGGTTCTGGACCCGGGCTGATGGAATACTGATGATCTTGTTGCCTTTACCTTTCGCCAGTTCCGGCAATTCTTCCAGCGGGAACACCAGCATTCGACCTTCATTGGTGATGGCCGCCACATGCTGATCGTCGCCTTTGGGCACGGTCACCGGCGCCATGATGCGCGCCCCTTTGGGAACGCTGACCACCGCCTTGCCGTTTCGGTTCTTGCTGATCATGTTCTCCAGGTTGGTGACGAAGCCGTAGCCGCCATCGGTGACCAGGAGCACCCGCTGGCTCTGCTCGCCCATCAGCACCCCGGCAAAGCCGGCTCCGGACGGCGGATTGATCCGACCGGTCAGCGGCTCACCCTGTCCACGCGCAGACGGCAGCGAGTGCGCCATCAGGGCATAGGCCCGGCCAGTGGAATCCAGGAAAATGGCCTGCTGGTTGTTACGCCCCCGGGCGGACAGGGCAAAGCGGTCACCGGCCTTGTAGCTGAGGCCTTCCGGATCGATATCGTGGCCTTTGGCCGCTCGCACCCAACCCTTCTCGGACAGAACCACAGTCACCGGGTCGTTGGAGACCAAGTCCACTTCACTGAAGGCACGCGCCTCTTCCCGTTCGACAATCGGCGAGCGGCGCTCGTCCCCGAAGGTCTCGGCATCGGCTTCCAGCTCGGACTTGATCAGGTCCCGCAGCCTGGACTCAGAGCCCAGAATGGATTGCAGGTGGTCGCGCTCTTCGGACAGCTCGGCCTGCTCGCCCTTGATCTTCATTTCCTCAAGCTTGGCCAGGTGGCGCAATTTCAGCTCGAGGATGGCTTCGGCCTGATCAGCGCTCAGGTTAAAGCGGCGAATCAGTTCGTCCTTGGGCTTGTCCTCGTAGCGAATGATCTCGATCACTTCGTCGATATTGAGGAAGGCAACCAGCAAACCCTCGAGGATATGCAGGCGCGAGAGCACCTTGTCGAGGCGGAACTGCAGTCGACGGCGAACGGTGGTGGTGCGGTAGCTGAGCCACTCGGTCAGCATGGTCCGCAGATCCTTGACCTGGGGGCGGCCATCGATGCCAATGACGTTCAGGTTCACCCGGTAGGTCTTCTCCAGATCCGTGCTGGCGAACAGGTGGGTCATCAGACCGTCCATATCCACCCGATTGGAGCGGGGCACGATCACCAGTCGTGTCGGGTTTTCGTGATCCGACTCGTCCCGCAGGTCCGCCACCATCGGCAGTTTCTTGCCCTGCATCTGCTGGGCGATCTGCTCCAGCACCCGGGCTCCAGACACCTGATGCGGCAGTTCGGTCACCACGATCTCACCATTTTCCTGCGACCATTTGGCACGCATACGCAGGGAGCCGCGGCCAGTCTCGTACATCTGGCGCAGGTCCTTGCGCGGCGTAATGATTTCAGCGCGGGTCGGGAAATCGGGGCCCTTGATGTGTTCACACAGCTGTTCGACCGTCGTTTCCGGCGCATCAAGCAGACGAATACAGGCCGACGTCACTTCACGGACGTTGTGCGGCGGAATATCGGTCGCCATCCCCACCGCGATGCCGGTGGTGCCGTTCAGCAAGACGTGGGGCAAACGGGCTGGCAGACTCGAGGGCTCGTCCATGGTGCCGTCGAAGTTCGGCACCCAGTCGACCGTGCCCTGCCCCAACTCACTGAGCAGGACTTCCGAGAACGGCGCCAGCCTGGATTCGGTATAACGCATCGCGGCAAAGGACTTGGGATCATCCGGCGAGCCCCAGTTGCCCTGCCCGTCGATCAACGGGTAGCGGTATGAGAACGGCTGGGCCATGAGCACCATGGCTTCGTAACAGGCGCTGTCGCCATGAGGGTGGAATTTACCCAGCACATCCCCCACGGTACGGGCCGATTTCTTGTACTTGGCGGTCGCCTTGAGTCCCAGTTCGCTCATGGCGTAGATGATGCGCCGCTGTACCGGCTTCAGACCGTCGCCCACGTGGGGCAGCGCGCGATCCAGAATGACGTACATGGAGTAATCGAGATACGCCTTCTCCGTATAGTCACGCAGCGATACGCGCTCAAAGCCTTCGTCGGTCGTCTGAAATTCAGCCATAGTGGCCCCTTCTCCTGGACAAAGTTCGGTCGGGTACAGCTGCCCCGATCACACAGCAAGCGGCCATTATAGAAAGGCCGTCGCAAACACACCAACCCTAAGGCGCATCCGTTGAAATCAAGCGTTCAAAAACGCCCCAAGAACGCCCATATTGTTCAAAACGCATACAGATTATCCGCAATACGCCCTTCCAAGCCGGATGTGGGGGATCGCGCCACAGACGGCGTAATCACTGGCTTTAGCACGCTTTTCCAGGTGAAAACCCAAAGATGGAATAGCGGAATCCACGAATGGAGCCCCCCGTGGCTGCTCTTTATTCTCGATTTTGTGATGTCGCCGGATGGACACATCCAGCGTGCGGAGATCACACCAACGGTGCGATCTCCCCCGACTACATCAGGCGCAGCGGACGCGTCGTCTACAGATAAGGTATTTCGTTGTCCCTATGCAGACACAAACGCTGAAACTGTCTTTTAAAGCCTGTGGCCGCGCCATCGCCGCTGCGACCATCAACGCCGGACTGGCCCTGGTTTTGATGCTGCTCGTCGAATTTGCCATCAGCGGTGGGCTGCACCTGGCCAACGCCTACCTTTATGCCGGCCTGCTGATCTGGATCGTGGTCTTCAGCGGACAGATGTTCCGCCAGTATCGTCTCTGCCAATGTGAGCGGGCGGAGCACCACCAGTCCTGATCCGGTACGCCGGATCACTTTATCTACACCTTACTTTTTCTTCCCTGCTATTCTGACATAAGCCTGCTACCTGTTGATGTCGGGGGAGAATAACAATGAATGTCATCCGCAAGCTGGGTCTCAAGACCAAGATTGTGCTGCCTTTTGCACTCACCGCGCTGGCTATCATCGCGCTGGGTATCGTCAACCTGATTACGACCCAGGGTCTGATCAGCGACACCGATCGCGTTTCCCACAATTACGTACCCGCAGTGAGCGCCGCCCTCAACGCGGATCGCGACCTTTACCAAGCCTATACCGCGCAACAGAACATGATCCTGGCAGCCCAGGGGGGAGAAGACACCGCTGGCTTTCAGGCCGACTTCGATGAGAACGCCAAACAGGCCATCGACCGTATGGAGACGGTCCGAACCCTGTTGGCAGAAGACGGCGTGGATCAGGAGTTGAATGGCTTCGAAGGCGCCTACCAGACATGGAAAGCCGCCGCCGACAAGGTGAATACCATGGTTGGCAACGGCAATGTCGAAGAGGCGCGACAAGCCATCGGCGAAACAGTCCTGCCGCTGTTTTCCTCGCTGCGTGAATATTATGACGTGGCCGGTGCATTCGCCGACAAGAATGCCCTTGCAACCTCTGAAGATGCCGCCGCGGCTGGCCATCAGAGCATGACCACCACCGTTGTGGTTACCATCATCGTGCTGGCTATCAGCGGCCTGATATTCTTTGTTGCCACGCGACTGATCATCCAGTCCATCAACGAACTGCGCACCCGCCTGGATGATATTGCCGAAGGCGAAGGTGACCTGAGCAGCCGCGTTCCCGTGGAATCCAATGACGACCTTGGGCGCCTGGCCACAAGCTTCAATGCCGTGATCGGCAACCTTCAAAGTATGGTGCGGGAAATCAAGGACCTGTCGACGGAGCTCAAGGACGGCGCCGAAAAACTCGACCGCGCCGCCGCGGATAACCGGGAGGGCATCAGCCAACAAACTGACGCCATCACCCAGGTCGCCACGGCCATCAACCAGATGCAAAGCGCAATCGAGGAAGTGGCCGCCAATGCCGGCACCGCCGCCGATGTGACCAGCAGCGCCCAGGCCAATACCGAATCGGGCGCCCGCATCATTCACAACGCCTCGGAAGAAGTGAACCGACTCTCCGATCAGATCGAGAAGGCGGTGGGCGTGATCCGGAAGCTGTCGGAAGATTCCAGCAACATCACCTCCGTACTGGACGTCATTCGCGGCATTGCCGAACAGACCAACCTGCTGGCTCTGAACGCGGCCATCGAGGCCGCCCGGGCCGGCGAGCAGGGCCGCGGCTTTGCTGTGGTGGCGGACGAAGTCCGCACCCTGGCCCAGCGCACACAGGAATCCACATCGGACATCCAGTCGATGATCACCACCCTGCAGACCGGGGTCTCCGATATCGTTTCGGTCATGGAAACCGGTAACGAGCAGGCGGAACAGACGGTCAAACTCTCCGGCGAAGCCGAACGGGAGCTGACGGAAATCCTGAACGCCATGAACAGCATCAGCGACGTCAACGCCAGCGTGGCATCAGCGACCGAGGAACAGACTCAGGTGGTAGACGAGATCAACAGAAGCATTACCCGGATCAACGATCTTGCCCAGAACAGCGACGCCCGTTCCGTCGAGATCGACCAGATCAGCCAACTGCTGGCTGGACATGCGCAGACGCTGACCACTCAGGTTGGCCGCTATCGGGTGTAGGAGAGGTTGGTCAGTCCTGGTACCCCAGGGGCTCAGGACTGACCCTGATACCCTGGACTCTCAGGCCGACAGACCAGAGGCGTTCGCAACTACCAGTGCCAGCAGCACCAGCGTCATACTCAAGGTCACGAAGCGAAGGGATCGGTTGCGCCTGACGCGCTCCATAAAACAGTCCTGAAAACGAAAAACACCGCCATAGTAAACTAGGCGGTGTTTTGTCATCTACCCCATTTTTACGGGATCACTCGGCTTACTGACGCACGCCTTCGACGGTGATGATCATCTCCACCGTTTCGGATTGCGGCCCCAGATCCATGGGAATGCCAAAGTCCTTCAGGCGCAGGTCCGTTTCGGCCTCGAAGCCCATGCGGTAGCCTCCCCAGGGATCCTTGCCATGGCCAACCATGTCCGCATCCAGTGTGATTTCCTTGGTGACACCGCGCAGGGTCAGATCCCCGACAATCTCGGCCTCGTTCTTGTCATCGTCATCGAAGATGACCTTCTTACTCTTGAAGGTAGCCTGCGGAAACTCATCCACTGCCAGGAAATCATCGCTGCGCAGATGCTTGTCACGTTCGGCATGATTTGAATCGACACTGCCCGTATCGATCGTCACCTGAACCGAGTTCTTTGACGGGTCCTCGGCGTTATAGGTGAACTGGCCATCGAACTCATTGAAGCGGCCATAAATATAGCTGTAGCCCAGGTGCGAAATCTTGAACATGATGAATTGATGGTCGCCCTTGGTATCGAACGCGTAAGTGCCGTCCCCGTCTGCCGCCTGGGCACAGCTTGCCAGCACCGCCATGGATACCGCGGATGAGATAGCCAGTTTCCTCAACATCATTGCTCTCCTTAATGGTTTAGGCCCCATCAGGGCCTTACTGGTTTACATCGAATCTAGTGTCCCGGGCGCCCTTTCAATCCAACCATGCGGCGCAACGTCTCATCTTTATCCACCACATGGTGCTTGATGGCGCCAATGGCGTGAATCACGGCCAGCACAACCAGTGCCCAGACCGCCCAGTAGTGAACATCACCGGCAATGCTCTCCATCCCCTTTTGCTGACCGGTCACCGAGGGCACGGTGAACCAGTTGAAGACTTCAACGCCGGAACCGTCCGCCGTCGGAATCAAATAACCGGAAATCAGCACGACAAACAACAACAGGTACATGCCCAGGTGGGTCAGGTGGGCGCCGGCTTTCTCCCAGGTCTTGTGGGAAGGCAGCGCATCAGGAGGAGGAGACGCCAGGCGCCAGACAACCCGGAACAGCATCACCAGCAACACCAGGATGCCAATGCTCTCGTGAATATGGGGAGCTTCGTTGTACCAGGCGTCATAGTAGGTCAGATCCACCATGTACAGGCCCAGACCAAAAAGCCCGAACACCGCAATGGCGACCAGCCAGTGAATCAGGATCATGACCCAGCCGAATTGCTGCCGGGTATTCATCGTTTGAAGCGCCATATGGATTCAGCCTCCGCTGCCCTTCGTGATTTATCGGATCACGATGTTTGTCCCACCAATAGGTCCATCTTAGAAAGGCAACGGCCAGCGGCCAATCAAAATGTTTTGTTGGCTTCGTTCAAAAATACTGATGGATGCAAGCAATTCTGATGTGGTGAAGGGCCGAAAAACGCCTTAAACGGCGACTTCTGGCGACACGCCACCTTGGTCGAATACGGGTTTTACTGATTGTTGCCTATGCTTATTAACATCATAGTTAATGAACATCGTCTGATTCCGCCGAGCGGAATTAAGCCCAGCAGCGACACAGGAGCTACAACAATGGAAGTCGAATTCGACGAAGACGTTGTTATCCCGAGCAACAACTGATCCCGTATTCCAGCATAGCCGGCAGGATGGATTGCCAGTCCGGCCGTGTACCGGTGATGCCGCCTTCCACGGCGGCCACCCTCTCTTCTCCCCGGCGAACGCCGTCTGGTTTTTAACCATTTTGCGTTTCCCACTGGCTTCCTTTTGTAATCTTTGGCATTCTGCTCGCAACTGAACAAACGGTCATTCTTACCGTTCAGCGAACGCCCGTTGCGAAAAATGAAATAACTCGATCGGTTCAGCCGACAATGCACGGGTCAGCTTTAACGCGCGCGCAGTAGTCTCGATGTCAAAAAGCGTTGTCAATCAAAGCAGCGAACCCGAGCTGGATCTCCTCACTCCCATGCTCGATCACGCCGATGCGGGCTGGACGGCCAGTTTCCAGGGCCTCAAGCTACGCACAGCGCTGCAACCGATCTTCAGTATTTCCCACAAGCGCATCATCGGCTACGAAGCCCTGATTCGTGCGTTCGATACTGACAACGCCAGCGTGCTGCCACTGCACTTGTTCCAGCTCCCGACCAGCGACCCCGAAGACGTCCTGCTGGACCGGCTCTGCCGCTACCTGCACGTCCAGAATTTCGCCACACTTGATGACGATGTGAACTGGCTGTTCCTGAACGTGTCGCCTCGAGTCGTTGCCACGGGCAAGCGGCACGATTCCTTTTTCGGACAACTGCTGTCCCGCATTGGCTTCCCCTCCCACCGCATCGTGGTGGAAATCGTGGAACAACCCACGGACGATGCTGACCAGCTCCGCGATACGGTGAATTACTACAAACAGCTGGGCTGTTTGACCGCCATCGACGATTTTGGCGCAGGCCATTCCAACTTCGAGCGTATCTGGAACCTGGCGCCGGATATCGTCAAACTCGACCGCCAGATCCTGACCCGGGCCACCAATGACAAGCGCGCCCGCCAGATCCTCAACGGTATAGTATCCCTGCTCCACCAATCCGGTTGCCTGGTGCTTCTGGAAGGCGTGGAAACCCGGGAGCAGGCAATGATCGCCATCGACGGCGGCGTGGATTTCGTACAGGGATTCTATTTTCGACGCCCGGGTCTCGAGCTGGCTGACGTTACTCGCACGGCGTCCGACCTGGATGCCCTGCTGAATGACTACAAGAAGAACAGCGAAACAGAACTCGACCCGACCTACGAACTCAGCCGCTACTTCCGGGATCGTTTCCAGCAAGCCACCGAATCGATTCGCGCCGGGATCACATTTGCCAGCGCCTGCCGACCACTGACCCGGCACCATACCGTGTCCCGCTGCTACCTGATCGACGACAAGGGCGTGCAGACGGAAGACACCCTGCGCTCGGACAACATGATCGAGTGCTTTGACCCGCGTTTCCGCCCGCTGGAAAACACCCACAACGCCGACTGGTTCCGCCAGCATTACCTCAGACAGGCCCTGAACCAGCCCAATCGCCTTCAGGTCACCCGCCCCTACCTCTCCGTCACCGGCGCCTATATGTGCGTCACCCTGTCCCAGGCCTTCCAGCACGATGGCACAACCAAGGTGCTGTGCTGCGATATTATTTCGCGGTAGTTGATTCGAGTTGAAGGGATATCCAGGGTAGGACGTCATGGGCACCTTCGGCGCAGCCCACAGGGGTGCCCTTTCGATGCACAAAACCTGTAGGTTGGGCTGACACAGGAAGCCCAACAAGCCGGGTTCACGACCAAACTCATCCAGTGGTGGCCAAGCAGGTTTTTGAGGTCCAATGCATCCCGCATGTCCTCGATAACGGGAACGTCCGGTGTTACCTGTTGTTGGGCTTCCTGCGTCAGCCCAACCTACGCCAACGCTTCAAGCGTCGGGACACCCTGAATACACCCCCTTCAGAGAGGATCAGACCGGAACGTCCGCCATATTCCCGTAGGCTTCTAGCCAGGAACGGCGATCGGACGCCCGTTTCTTGCCCAACAGCATGTCCATGCGCTCGTCGGTGCCGTCGTTGTCATCCAGTGTCAGCATCACCAGCCGACGGGTATCCGGCGCCATGGTGGTCTCGCGCAGCTGGAGCGGATTCATCTCACCCAGACCCTTGAAGCGGGTGACCGAAATCTTGCCCCGACGTTTTTCCGCTTCGATCCGGTCCAGAATACCCTGCTTCTCGTGTTCGTCCAGGGCATAGAAGGTTTCCTTGCCCAGGTCGACCCGATAGAGCGGCGGCATGGCCACAAACACGTGGCCAGCGGCGACCAGCGGACGGAAGTGTTTGACGAACAGCGCGCACAGCAACGTGGCAATGTGCAGACCGTCAGAGTCCGCGTCCGCCAGGATGCAGATTTTGTCGTAACGCAGCCCTTCGAGGCGATCCGAACCGGGGTCTACGCCGATCGCCACAGCAATATCGTGGACCTCCTGGGACGCCAGGATCTCACCAGAGTCCACCTCCCAGGTGTTCAGGATCTTGCCCCGCAGCGGCATGACGGCCTGGAATTCCCGGTCACGGGCCTGCTTGGCAGAACCGCCCGCCGAGTCCCCTTCCACCAGGAACAGCTCGGACCGATTGGCATCCGCACCGGAACAGTCCGCCAGCTTGCCCGGCAATGCCGGCCCCTGGGTAACCTTCTTGCGCGCCACCTTGCGACTGGCCTTGAGACGCCGCTGGGCATTGCTGATAAACAACTCCGCCAGGGCTTCGGCGATGTCGGTGTGCTGGTTCAGCCAGAGACTGAACGCATCCTTGACCACGCCGGAGATAAACGCCGCGGCTTCGCGGGAAGACAAGCGTTCCTTGGTCTGGCCGGAAAACTGCGGCTCCTGCATCTTGAACGACAGCACGTAGGCGCAGCGATCCCAGATATCCTCCGGTGACAGGCGCACGCCTCGCGGCAGCAGGCTGCGAAACTCACAAAATTCACGCATGGCTTCCAGCAACCCGGTACGCAGACCGTTAACGTGCGTTCCGCCCTGAGCCGTGGGAATCAGGTTGACGTAGCTTTCCATGACCGCTTCGCCGTCTTCCGGTAACCACTGGACAGCCCAGTCCACTTCCTCGCTGTTGCCGGTCATCCGGCCGGTGAACGGCTCGGTGGGCAGTAACTCGATATCCGCCAGCGCGGAACGCAGGTAGTCACGCAACCCGTCCTCGTAGAACCACTCGTCCTTCTCGCCCGTCGACTCCTGCAGGAAAGTGACGGTCAGACCGGGACACAGCACGGCTTTGGCGCGCAGGTTATGACGCAGTCGGCTGACGGAAAATTTCGGGCTGTCGAAGTAACTGACGTCGGGCGTGAACAACAGGCGGGTACCGGTGTTCCGCTTGCCAACGGTATCGACCACGCTCAGATCACTGGTCTTCTCGCCGTCGGCAAAGGTCATGCGATGCAGCTGACCGTCCCGCTTGATAGAGACTTCCAGGTGCTTGGACAGGGCGTTGACGACCGAAACCCCCACCCCGTGCAGACCGCCGGAGAAGTTGTAGTTGCCCTTGGAGAACTTGCCGCCGGCGTGCAGGCGCGTGAGGATCAGCTCGACACCGGGAACCCCGTGCTCTTTATGGACATCCACCGGCATGCCCCGGCCATCGTCTTCGACGCTCAGCGAGCCGTCCGAATAAAGGACCACATCGATTCGCTTGGCAAACCCGGCCAGGGCCTCATCCACGCTGTTATCGATGACTTCCTGAGCCAGATGGTTGGGACGCGAGGTGTCGGTGTACATCCCCGGCCGCTTTCGGACCGGATCCAGACCACTGAGGACTTCAATCGCGTCGGCGTTGTAATCTTTCTGGCTCATAGGGTGTCTGTTGCTCTCACTCAACGACTGTCAGGACGATCAGCGAATGCGCCAGGCGTCGGACAATGCCCGGACATTCGCGAAATACCGCCCATAGCTTAGGGATTCAGGGGCAAAGATCAACGGTTCTTTTGTTGTCGACACAGGAATCGGTCAGGGATGTTGACGGGTTACAGGAAAGGGCTCGGCGCCCTCGACGGTCACCGTATCCCACCCGCCAGCGGGCAGCACCATGACCAGGCACGGCGTTGTCAATGCCTGTGTCACCATCGCATCGGCTGCAGGTTGCCTCACAGCCACCTCAATCGACAGATTCCGATCGGTCCGAGATGCCGACTTAAAGTCGATGCGGTGGCCTCCGGTGGGCTTTTGCCCCAAATTCGCGACCAGAAGCCACTGACCGGCTTCTTCCGGCCACGGCGGTAACGATCCTCCTGATGCCGATGACAATTGCGCCCACTGCGACCGATCCGTCGCCAGAACCAGCCCCGGAGCGGTGAATCCACAGTATTGAGATGACATCAGAACTCCAACTTCCTGGCTGGCATCGACGTCGGAATCCGCCATCGCCGCGCATCCGGCCAGGCCAGACAGACCAAGCACTAAAATCGCTGACGCCTTCAAGCCATTCATGGACGCCCATCCTCACGGAGCGAACGCTCCGAGACTGTCGGCTGGCGACTGTAACCGCCCGGCGGCACGTCGGAAAGAGACGCACCGGCTGCCGATGAACGCGCAAAGCTGGTCGTCAGGCTGATGCCGGAAATAGGCTCGTCACCTTTGGTGATCGGCTGAGGCAATCCATTGGTCGGATATTCCGCACAGGCTTCGCCGGACTGACAGATGAAACCATCGTTATCCATATCCGTGCCCGCCACCAGGAAGTACTCGCCCTGGGGTACGTCATCAAAGGCAAAGGTATATTGGCCATTCTGAGCCACCATGGACGCCTGCGCTACCGTCTCACGCTTGTCGTCGGGCGTCACGAGCAGGACGAAATGCCGGCCCGCATTGCGCAACGCCGGTTCATCACCCAGTTGCACGTTGACCGGAATGAGCAGCGTTTTGGCATTGCTGTCGGCATCCACATAGTCAATTGAAATTTCAGCCTGCTTGGCCGCGTTTTCGTCGGTAATCGTGGCGGTCAGGGTCCGCTTGTCACCGCTGCGGGACGCGATACTGACATCGAGCCAGGACGGGGCCGTGCCCGAGGTGATCGAGGGCAGCACGGTATCGGTATCCTGAGACGGCACCACCGCAAGATCCACCTGCTGCGAGGTGACGGAACCACTGAACTGGAGCGCCGCAGGCGATGCTGTCACGAAGGAACTGATGCTGCCGTTGGCAGCATTATCCACAGCCTTCAGAGCATTGATCAGCCCGGCACCGTACTCCTCCGAGTTCCCCAGCGGATCGGTCAGGTCGCCATTTTGCAGCCGCGCCAGAATGTCGCGCTGCCTCAATCCCGAGTTCTGCTGACGCATCAATGCCAGCACCCCGGAAACATGGGGTGCTGCCATGGAGGTCCCCTGGATGCCGGCATAAGCGGGCGTGAATACGCCACCGGAATCCGACCCCCAGGTACTGATAATCACATCGCCCTGCCCGTCGTTGTTACCGTCCCGGGACGCGTCGCCGCCCGGCGCCACCAGATCAAGCCAGGTACCGAAACTGGAATAGCTGGCCCTTTGGCGTCCAGCGTCCACGGCGCCCACAGCAATCATATTGGGGAAGGCAGCCGGATAAACAGGCTCACTCGTTCCCTGATTGCCCGCCGCTGCAACAACGATTATGTCACTGTCGATCGCTCGCTGGATGGCTGCCTTCAATTGGTCGCTGTTGGCATCGGAACCCAGACTGAGGTTGATGACGTCCGGCCGGCTGGCTGTGTCCAACGCCGTCATGGCATCAATGGCCGCAATAATATCGCTCAGCGATCCCACACCATCCCGCCCCAGCACGCGAATGGGCATAACGGTTGCCATAGGTGCCACACCGATGCCGCCAAGGTTGTTATCCAGCGCCGCCACAATACCGGCCACGTGGGTGCCGTGAAATGCCGTGGCGTCAGAACGGCCGTTGCCCGGGTTCGCCGGGTTGTAGTCCCGACCCGGAACGCCATCGATATCGATATCCCCAGTCACGAAATCGGAATACCCGGTACCGGGCAGGGCCACGTTGGTGCCGTTTGCGTTTCCATCATCGATATCGGGGTGCCAGTCCGACGGCGTCGACGGCGAAGAACTGAACAGCCCGGTATCGAGCACCGCGACTCGAACATTCTGCCCCGGGTTTCCCACCGCCTGCCATGCATTTGGAAGATTGATCAGCGGGTAATTCCATTGCTGAGAATACAGCGGGTTGGTATCAGGGCTGATAGCCATCGCGTGGTAATGATAATTGGGCTCGGCGGCTACGACGCCCGGGGTAGAACGCAGACTCCTTATCCACTCTAGGGTCTGGGTCCGAATCGACGATTCGGTCGACGCGGATTGGGCGGATTGAGCATCACGTCTGACCAGCCAGACCCCGCCTCCGACCGAACGGGCAGACGTTGAGGCCGGTAAAACACTGGCCAGGGCACTGACCTGGGCCGGCGCCGCCATCGTGATGACCGCTTCATCCGGCGTAAATTCTGAAGTGGGATAAGTGAAGCGGGGAGACGCCACAGCTGCTGATGCCGAGGAAACGCTCACCACATAGCGAAACGGCCCGCCCGCCACCGCATCGATATTCAGGTCATAAATCTGCCGGGAGGCACCGGCGTTGGGCGAAACGCTGGCAGCTGTCGTAGGCGTCAATGGAACCTGGCGGATTTTGCTGCCGTTCAGCGATAGCGTGACGGTGGCAGTGGGTGTCGCAGCAAAACCACTGTTTTCCGGCGCAAAGCTCTGGACATACACACTCTGGCCTTCTTCAAGGGAAAGCCGGTAATGGTCATTGCGATCGGTATAGTAAGAGAAATTCTGAGAATAGCTCCCGGCCCCCGTGCTGAGGTAGCCCCCGAGCAGGGATGGACTGGGAAGGTCCTGAGGAGCGCCGGTATTGTCATCCGCCTCACGAAACAGAAAATCGGCTGCTGTATCACTGTCCGAACGGGTCCGCGCCTCAATCTGGATGACACCGCTGATATCAGCCTGGGGCACGGCGGGCTGCCCATCGTCACTGCTACTGCCGCCGCCACCGCCGCAAGCCGTCAGTATGAGGGTGGATGTCAACACCGCAGCGACACGGCCTCGCCAACGGCCATAGCATCCAGTCCATACCTCCTTTTCCCGCCAAACGACCAGGCGCTTATTTCGGTTACCGTCGAACTGCCGCAAAAATCATCCCTCCTGCCGTCCACCCGGATCATCTCAGGTGCCGCTATACCTCAGTACGACCCAAGCATAACAGCCGATGCCTGAAATACGCTGACTGCCCCAAAAATTTCACAGTCGCTGACACAAAAAAGCCGCCGTCCCTCCCGAGTCGGCGGCTCCCGTGCGGAGTATTGGTCTTAGCTGTAGAAGAACATCGGCACGAAGGCGACGATCAGCAACGTGGTGCCCATCACGGCCAGCGGCAGCAGCAGGCGCTCGTAACGGTGCCAGAAACTGCCGGTGCGTTCGGCGGCCAACACTTCGGTTTCCCCGACCACCTGTCGCGTTAGCAGGTGGTTCAACGCCACCGGCGGACTCAGATAGCCGAGCTCAAAGGCCACCAGACAGACCAGCCAGAAGTGCAGCGGGTCGATGCCCAGATTGAAGGCCGCCTGGGCAATGGTCGCCGACACCAGGATGACGGCCCCAAACGGATCCATGATCATGCCGATAAAGGTCAGCATCACCACGATCACCGCCATGACCAGCCAGGGGTTGGTCAGGCTTTCCGGGAAGATGGCGTGAACCACGTCGGAGCGTTCCAGAATCCCCCCAAGGCACACCGAGAACCCCATCAGCGCCAGCAGCGCGCCGATATGGACAGCTGAGTCGCTGGCCGCCGCGGTGCTGCGACTGAAGAAGGCCACGCAGCGGGACTCCTGATCGTCCCGGTTGTCCTTGCCAGAATCCAGCCACACCAGCGCCAGCATCACCAGCGGCAGGATCAGCGGCGCGCTGTACTCGTTGAACGTCAGCCCCAGCAGGAACCAGATCAGCCCAATCACCACAACCGCCGTAACGGCGTAAGGAACCAGTGGCATCAACCGGCGACCGGCTTCGGCGAACGCGCCCGCCTGCGGACGAGGCCGCCAGTTACCCTGGGTCTTGCACACCACGAAGCTGAAGATGCTGGCTGACATCAGGAAGATCCAGAAGCCCCAGCCGTACATTTCGTCGGTGGTCACTTCCTTGTTGAGTGCGGCCACCACAACGATCAGCAGGCAGGGGTTGAGCACGACGCCCATGCTGCCGGACATGGCCGTGGTCGCCAGTGACAGCTGCCGACCCGCGCCGGATTTACGCAGCTCGTCGTAGATCACACCGCCCACAGCCAGGATGAAAATACCCGAGGCACCGGTGAAGGCCGTCGGGAAGGCCGTCGCGAAGATCATCAGCGACGCCAGGGCCGGTGCCGGCAGGTGGAACGGCTGGATCACATTCAACAGGAGATCCGGCAGTCGGGTCTGTTTGAGGATCATCCCCACCAGCACATACAGGCCGATGTTGATGAACATGGACGCCAGGTTGGTCAGCTGTCCGAAGTAGATCGCCAGCCCGGAACTGTAGCCGTCCACGAAGAAGAAGTAGGCCATGGCGATCACGCCCATCTGGCAATACAGCGGAATCACCAGGAAAGACGACGGCGTCAGCCCGCCGGCCCGCACCCGTTCGGGCACGTTCACCAGCCGGTACAGGTTGATCGCCATGAAGATGCCGAACACCACAGCCCACGCATATTGCAATTCGAGCAGCGTATCCGACGACGGCGACATCCCCAGCCGCTCGGCGTAGGACAGCAGCGAGTAGCCCATCAGCCCGTTGACGAATAGTTGCGTGGTCTGGGACAGACGCCACTCCGCCCGGTTGCGCGGCAGTCGCAGGGCAATGTGATCGGTATCGAACGCCGCAATCAGGGCCGCCATGGCAAACAGGCCCAGGAAGAGGAACTTGGTCAGGTCGATGTTATCCAGCAACCAGTGCGCCATGCCCTGCTCGACCGTCTTGAAGACCGTCAGCGCTGTAGTGACATGCGCCTGGTTGGCCGCGAACATCGCGTGCTTCTTCTGACACAGCTCCAGGTTCTTGCGGAAACTCTCGCGCAGCTTGTCCGGATCGGGTGGCGAGGAGAACAACTCATCCGGGTCGGGTTTATAGGCCTGCATCCGTTTCTGGACCGCCGACTCGACGTCCATATCGACGTCGCAGCTGGGCTCGGTCGCCCACGGGTCCAGCAGGTAATAGTTGGGCCAGGTCTGTTCGCCAATCCACAGCATCCGCGAATGCAGCGAACTGCCCATGCCCAGCAGCAGGGTAAACACCAACAGGGCCAGCAGAATGACCCCGTGCAGTCGATGCACGGGGTACAGGGTGGTCACCCGGCTGGCCGAAAGCGCGCGCCAGTTCATAATGCGTTACCTGCCCCTTATTCGCGGTTGGCCGCGGTGCATTCCGAAGCGCCCGGGTTGCTGGCGCAGCGCACTTTGCTCAGCAGGTGCAGCATCTTGGGATCGTAAACGTCCGGCGCTCCGTTCTTGCCGTCCCGCATCTCGAGCCGGTTCTCGCGGAACATTTCCTGGTAACCCTGGACGTCCTCGTCGGAAATGTGGATCCACTGGTCATCCGGGATGCCTTCTTCGCTCTTCTTCACCAGGGCCATGGCCTGCGGGTACATGTGCCAGGCCACTTCGCGGGAGGTCTGGGCCTCTTCGTCGGTCAGCAGGTCATCCTTGGCAATCATCTGCACAGTCAGCTGGGCCAGGGGATAGTCCACGATGCCGCCCTTGTCGCCCACACCCTTGTAGAGTTCCAGCGCTTTGTAGGCAAAGGCCGGGGCATAGGCGGTGTCCACGGAGCCGTTGTTGAACTTGCCGGCGAAGTTGGTGATGTCGGACGGCACCACGGTCGCCTTGACGAAGTTCACCATGTGGATGGCGTCCTTTTGGTAATCCAGCGTGGCCATGCGCTTGCCCGCCAGTTCGCCGGCGGTATCAATGGAACGATCGTCGACGAACAGGTAGCCCGCACCGGCCGGCGCAATCCCCAGGACCTCGTAATCGCCCTGCTTCATGAACTTGGCCGCCTTGGGCTGGGCCAGCGTGGCCAAAACGGTCTTGAGGTTGTCGTAGGTCGGAATGGCGCCCACCGCACTGATAGTACCGGTAAAGCGATTGAACCGACGGGTGCGCAGGTCCGTGGCCGCCAGGATGTCGCACTGGCCGGACTGGAAGTCGCCCAGAGCCACCCCTTCATCGGTATAAGGCTTGAGTTGGATGTCGATGCCATGCCCTTTCATATCCAGGGCATAGTCTTTCATCAGGTTGTACACATCGCCGTTCGCGCCGATGACGTCGAACACGCACATGCTGGCTGACTTCGCCTGAGCCATCGGTGCAACGGCCAGGGCCATGAGCATTGCTGCGGTGGTTTTGCGGAACATCTTGGAACCTCCCAAGTGACTTCTTGTGATTGTTAATCGGTCTGTGGTCCGGGATGGCCGGCCGGGACAACCTGTTCCCCTCTCCGGCCGATGCCATCCGCTGTCTGTCTTGTTTTAGAGAAGATCGTCCAGATCCATGGTTTCGGTGTCGCTGGTGCTTTCCGGACTCAGGCGACCGAAGTAGGTCCGCGGCGTGCGGTAACCGTACTTGCGGGTCCATTGCTTGTCGGACGTATGCAGGATGACGCTGCGTCCGACTTCGTCCACCAGCTTGTAGTCGTCATTGACCTTGAAGTTTTTCTGCGATGCAGCGAAACGAGCGATGACATCCTTGATCACGTCCTGACGCCCGGCGGTTTCAGCCGCGACGGCTTCCAGCGCCATGGAGGCCCGGAACCCGGCCTGGACACCCAGCTCGGAGCTGTTCTTGAGCAGCCGCCAGGGGTCCGGGGACATCACCGGACGCGTATCCGGCAGCAGCAGCCAGACGTTGGCACGGATCGCATTGGGAATACCGCCCCACTTTTCGTTGTCCAGGCACTGTGCGGCGCGCTCGGCCTGCGGCGCGATGTCCTTGGGCACACCGGCAGCGCCGCCGGAATTGGTGTCGTTGATGATCGACTGCAGGCCGGTCAGCAGCCCCAGCAGGAACGTCAGCTCGTCCTGGTCCTCATAGAGGAAGGGGCACTCTGCATCCGGATCGGCAGGATCGTATTCGTAGGCGCGCATGGCGCGATGGAAGGCTTCCAGACGGCGCTTGGCGGTGATGGCGTGCCAGCGTTTGGCGGCGTTGCGCGCATCCTTGGCCTCAGCCACGTCGTCGGAAAACATGGCCCGCTCGTAGCGGAGTTCTTCTTCCCAGGCCTGCTCTTCGGAGCAGTTGGCCGCCAGCAATTGAAGTAACGAACCGGTGGTGTCGGGCTTGTCCGTCACCCGGGAGAAGGAATAGACCAGTGGGTCCAGCGACTGCCCGAGGTTGCAGGCCATGTCCGCGTCGGACATCTGCAGCACATACGGGGTGGCCTCAGACTCGGCATAACCGGTAATCACCGAGCCGGTGGTCTGGTAGACCGGGTTGTAACCACAGCCACTGAGAAGGGCGATGACACCGAACGTGAGTAGGAATCGGCGATAGATGCCTGCCGTCCACAGGCGAGGGATGATGGAAGAGTACATTGCAGATCCTTTCTCTGATTATTGTTGTGCAGCAGAAGACTTCAGACCTGTCTGGCTCCTGTTCCAGACCAAACACCGCCTGTTACGTCTAAAACTGAGAGAAGGATGCGACCTGGGTCGCATTTAGTGAATGACCGGATTGCCGCCTATTTTGGCCGATCAGGCCAATCCGGATAACGACACGCCCCCATCGAACACACACCAAGCCGCTGAAAAATAAAGCCTTAGTGCTCACCCAGACCAAGCATGGCCATCACTTCATCGGTCATGTCATCCAGGTTTCTCGGGCCATCCGGTCGATACCAGGTCACCGTCCAGCTCAATGCGCCCGTCAACATTCGCCGGGTCAGGAAGGGATCCGCCGACATCTTGCCTGCCGACTTCAATTCACCCAGCACCTCCAGCCACATGGCTTCGTAGACATCCCGCAGTTTCAGGATGTCTCGCTGGGCATCGCCGGACAGCGAGCGCCATTCGAAGACGAGCACGGCCATGGCCTCGCCGGTCTGCCCGTTGATGGACTCCAACTCACTGCGGATCAGCGCCCACATGCGTTCAACCGGTGTGCTGGCCTGACGCAGGGCATGACGCATCAGCTCGGTGTTGAGGACGATCGTCTCCTCCATCACCGCCTTGAGGATGTCTTCCTTGGAACGGAAATGATGGAACAGGCTGCCGGACTGGATGCCGATGGCAGCGGCGAGATCACGGACCGTCGTCCGCTCGTAGCCTTTCTCCCGGAACAGCCGCGCCGCTGCGCGCAGCAGTCGCCCCCGGGCGCCGGTCGGGTCGGAAATACGACTTTCCTCAACCAGCTCGGCCAGGATGGATTGTGGTGTCAAAGCTTACTTCCTATGGTCTTTGAACGGTCGATGTCTTTGAAGTGCGGTCCGCGCCGCCCAAGCGGCCCAGTATACGCATGAAGGCAGTTTACCCTGAAGCATCACATTTACAAACCAAGCGCTTGCTTGGTATTGTTTTTGGACGCATCATAACAACCGACCCACAACCGCTTCTTCGGAAAGGACACCACATGACATCGCCCTCCCGAACCCTGCGCATCGGCTGCTCCGCGGCCTTCTGGGGTGACACCGAAACTGCTGCGCGCCAGCTGGTCGAGAAAGGCAACCTGGATTACCTGGTTTCCGATTACCTGGCTGAAATCACGATGTCCATCATGGCCGGTCAGCGCATGAATGACCCGAAAGCCGGCTACGCCCGGGACTTCGTGCAGACGGTGATGGGCCCGCTTTTGAAAGACATTAAAGATCAGGGCATTCGGGTGATCAGCAATGCCGGTGGCGTGAATCCCGAATCCTGCCGGGATGCCCTCCAGGTCCTGTGCGAGGAACAGGGCGTTGATCTGAAAATCGCACTGGTGCTGGGTGACAACCTGCTGCCGCAAAAGAAGCAGCTCGACGAACAGGGCATCCGCGAAATGACCACCGGCGACCCGATGCCACCGATGATGGTCAGCATGAACGCCTACCTGGGCGCTCCCGGCATCGTCGCCGCACTGGAAGCCGGTGCCGACATCGTCATCACCGGTCGCGTGACCGACAGTGCCCTGGTCCTGGCGCCCCTGGTGCACGAATTCGGCTGGGCGTGGGACGACTACAACAAGCTGGCCCAGGGCAGCCTGGCCGGTCATCTGATCGAGTGCGGCGCGCAGGCGACGGGTGGCAACTTTACCGACTGGGAGACCGTGGCGGATGGATACGCGGATATGGGCTTCCCCATCGTTGAAGTGGAAGCCAGCGGCGACTTCGCGATCACCAAGCCGGAAGACACCGGCGGTCGGGTCAGCGTCGGCACCGTCGCCGAGCAGCTCCTCTACGAAATCGGCGACCCCCGCGCCTATCTGCTGCCGGACGTGGCCTGCGATTTTACCCGGGTTCACCTGGAAGACCTTGGCCAGGACCGCGTTGCCGTATCCGGCGCCACCGGTCGCGCGCCGACCGACCGCTACAAGGTGTCCGGCACGTGGCCCGATGGCCATAAATGCACGGTGACCTTCCTGATCGGCGGCATCGACGCCCCGAAAAAAGCGCAAAGCGTCGCCGATGCCATTCTCGAAAAGACCGGCCGACTGTTCGAGGACCGCGGCCTGCCGCCCTATTCCGAAACCAGCGTCGAACTGCTGGGCACGGAGGCCACCTACGGCCCACACAGCCGGGCCGGTCAATCCCGGGAAGTCGTGGTGAAAATCAGCGCGGCCCACCCCAAGAAGGAAGCGCTGGTGCTGTTCTCGCGGGAAATCGCCCAGGCCGCTACGGGTATGGCGCCGGGCCTGACCGGCATTGTTGGCGGACGCCCCACGGTGTGGCCCAAGATCCGGCTGTTCTCCTGCCTGGTGCCGAAGGATCAGGTCGAGGTCAGCGTGGAAGTGGCCGGCGAGCAAACGCCCGTGGCCATCGAAACCGGCGGTGCGGCCCGCATTGAGAATGGCGAGGACGCCACGACTTTCCCGGCGATCGGTGACACGGACACCACTGTCCCGCTGATCGAACTGGCCTGGGCTCGCAGTGGCGACAAGGGCGACCACAGCAACATTGGCGTGATCGCCCGTCATCCGGATTACGTGCCCTATCTCGCCGCGGCCCTGACGGAAAACGCCGTTGCCAAGTGGATGGGCCACACTCTGAATCCACAGAGCGGACGCGTAACACGCTGGGCCCTGCCCGGCCTCAATGCGTTTAACTTTTTGCTGGAACACAGCCTCGGTGGCGGCGGTGTTGCCAGCCTGCGCATCGACCCCCAGGGCAAGGCGTTTGCCCAGCAACTACTGGACATGCCGATTCCCGTCTCCCAAGCCGTGCTGAAAGGAACCCGATCATGATTTATCAATCCGTGCTCCGCCCCGGCCTGTTTGAAGGCCAAACCATTATCGTGACCGGCGGCGGTTCCGGCATCGGCCGCTGCACGGCCCACGAACTGGCCTCCCTGGGGGCCCACGTCGCACTGGTCGGGCGCAAGCCGGAAAAGCTGGACACCGTCCGGGGCGAGATTATCGAGGACGGCGGCAGTGCCTCCGCCCATCCCTGTGATATCCGGGACGAAGAGATCGTTGCCGCCACCATTAAACAGATCCTGGCCGAGCATGGCCCGGTCAAGGGCCTGGTCAACAACGCCGGAGGGCAGTTTCCCGCCCCCCTGGTCGGCATCAACCAGAAGGGCTGGGAAACGGTGGTGCGCACCAACCTGACCGGCGGTTTCCTGATGGCCCGGGAGCTGTACAACCAGTCCCTGAGCAAGACCGGCGGCGCCATCGTCAATATCGTGGCGGACATGTGGGGCGGCATGCCCGGCATGGGGCACTCCGGCGCGGCCCGCGCGGGCATGGTCAACTTCACCCAGACGGCCGCCATCGAATGGGGCGCAACGGGCGTGCGGGTCAACGCCGTGGCGCCGGGCTGGATCGCCTCCAGCGGCATGGACACCTATCCCGAGCAAATGAAGGCCTGGATCCGCGGCCTCGCCGATGCCGTACCGGGCAAGCGTATTGGCACGGAGTCGGAAGTGAGCGCCGCGATCTGCTTCCTGCTGAGCCCGGGCGCGGCCTTTATCAGTGGCGACACCCTGCGCATCGACGGCGGGGCGTCCCAGGGCACCCGTGTGTGGCCGTTGCCCAAGGCGAAGAACGTGGAGGTCTTCAACGGCTTCCATCGCGCCGTCAAACCCAAGATTTTCAGTGAAGACTGAGGGAGCCGTTTATGCAGATCCTCGAATCCGCCATCGACCCCCAGTCCGAGGCCTTTGCGGAAAACGCCACAGCCATGCAGACGCACATCGACGCCTTCCGTGAGGTGGAAAAACAGGTCCTCGCCCTGGCCGAGTCCGCTCGGGAGAAGTTCACCAAGAGGGATAAGTTACTGCCCCGCGACCGCATCAACCGACTGCTGGACCGAGGCACTCCGTTCCTCGAACTGTGCTCCCTGGCCGGCTACAAAATGTACGACGACAAGGATGGCAGCATGGCCGGGGGCGGTATCATCGCCGGAATCGGAACCGTCAGCGGTATCCGCTGCCTGGTGGTCGCCAGCAACTGCGCCATCAAGGGCGGAACGATTACGCCCGCCGGTCTGGACAAGACACTGCGCCTCCAGCAGATCGCCATGGAGAACAAGCTGCCGGTGGTGTCCCTGTCGGAAAGCGGCGGCGCCAACCTGAACTACGCCACCGACATCTTCGTGCTCGGGGCCCGGGGCTTTGCCAACCAGGCGCGGATGTCGGCCGCCGGCATTCCGCAGGTGACTGTGGTTCACGGCAACGCCACCGCGGGCGGCGCCTACCAGCCCGGCCTGTCCGACTACGTGATCGTGGTGCGCAATAAAGCCAAGATGTTCCTCGCCGGACCGCCGCTGCTTAAAGCCGCCACCGGCGAAGTCGCCACGGATGAGGCGCTGGGCGGTGCGGAAATGCACGCCGAGATCGCCGGCACCGCCGAATACCTGGCCGAGAACGATGCCGATGGCATCCGCCATGCCCGCGAGGTGATGGACGCCCTGGCCTGGAACGAGCACCTGCCTCCAACCCGGGCACCGGAATGGGAGGAACCGCTTTATTCGCCAGACGAACTCCCTGGCGTCATCCCGGCTGACCCCAAGAAACCCTACGACGTTCGCGAGATCCTGGCGCGCATTGCCGACGGCTCCCGCTTCCAGGACTTCAAGGCCGGCTACGATGACCAGACCGTCTGCGGCACCATCCGCATCTGCGGGCATCGCGTCGGCATCATCGGCAACAACGGCCCGATCACACCAGAAGGTGCGACCAAGGCGGCGCAGTTTATCCAGCTTTGCGACCAGGTGGGCACGCCCATCCTGTTCCTGCACAACACCACCGGTTTCATGGTGGGCACCCACGCTGAACAGAACGGCATCATCAAGCACGGTTCCAAGATGATCCAGGCGGTGGCCAATTGTCGGGTGCCGAAACTGGCGGTCGTCGTGGGCGGTTCCTACGGCGCTGGCAACTACGCCATGTGCGGTCGCGGGCTGGATCCGCGCTTTATTTTCGCCTGGCCCAACAGCCGCACCGCCGTCATGGGCCCGGCCCAGGCCGGCAAGGTGATGCGGATCGTGGCCAAAGACAAGCAGCGGCGCAGTGGCCTGGAGCCCGAGGAAAAGACCCTCGATTTCCTGGAGCAGGCCACGGCCAAGAAGCTGGAGGACGGCTCCACCGCCCTCTTTGGCACCGCCCGGCTCTGGGACGATGGCCTGATCGACCCGCGCGACACCCGCACGGTGCTGGCGATGGTGCTGTCAGTCTGTCGCGAGGCGGAACAGCGCGAACTGCGCCCGAACAGCTTCGGCGTGGCGCGGTTGTAATAGGACAGCACGAACAATGTAGCCGATGCTTTAGCACGGGCTTGCGCTACTAAGCCTCTCTCCCCTGGAGGGAGAGAGGTTTGGAGAGAGGGGGACGAGGCGAGAGCCTCGCGGTGAATCGCCACCGAATTCTTGGGCGCCTTCGGCGCCCACCCCTCTCCCCAGCCCTCTCCCTCAAGGGGAGAGGGAGTTTGTGTGTGCAAACCGGCAACTCAGGTAACACCTAAAACCGGGAGCATAGGTTACAAAAGAACCACAGCAGAAAAACACAAAGAACAACAGCCACCACAGGCACACAACAAATAAAGGGGATCCACATGCTATTCACCGAAGAACACGAAGCCCTGCGCAAGACCGTCCGGGATGTCGTCGAGAAGGAAATCAACCCCCACTGCGACGAATGGGAAGACGCGGGCAAATTCCCCATCCATGACCTGTTCGGCAAGCTGGGCAAACTGGGGCTGCTGGGCGTTCACAAGCCGGAAGAATACGGCGGGATGGGACTGGACTACAGCTACAACCTGGTGGTCGCGGAAGAACTGGGCACCGCGTTCTGTGGCGGCGTGCCGCTGGCCGTGGGTGTGCAGACTGACATGTGCACTCCGGCACTGGCCCGGTTCGGCTCCGACGAACTCAAGCGTGAATTCCTGGCCCCAGCCATCACCGGCGAAATGGTCGGCTGCATTGGCGTCAGCGAGGTGGGTGCCGGGTCCGACGTGGCAGGCATGAAAACCACGGCCCGCAAGGACGGCGACGACTATGTCATCAACGGCGCCAAGATGTGGATCACCAACTCACCCAGCGCCGACTTCATCTGCCTGTTGGCCAACACCTCGGACGACAAGCCCCACAAGAACAAGTCGTTGATCATGGTGCCCATGAACACGCCGGGCATTTCCTTCTCCCCCCACCTGAACAAACTGGGCATGCGCTCTTCCGAAACGGCCCAGGTCTTCTTCGATGACGTGCGGGTGCCCCAGTGCAACCGTATCGGCGCCGAAGGCACCGGCTTCATGATGCAGATGGTGCAGTTCCAGGAAGAGCGCATGTGGGGCGCGGCCAACGTCATCAAGGCGCTGGAGCACTGCATCAACGTCACCATCGATTACTGCCGCGAGCGCCAGACCTTCGGCCAGCCGCTGATCGACAACCAGTCCATCCACTTCCGCCTCGCCGAACTGCAGACCGAAGTGGAAGCGCTGCGCGCCCTCACCTACCAGGCCTGCGAACTGCACATCCAGGGCAAGGATGTGACCCGCCTGGCGTCCATGGCCAAGCTCAAGGCCGGCCGGCTGGGCCGGGAAGTCACCGACAGCTGCCTGCAGTACTGGGGCGGCATGGGCTACATGTGGGACAACCCGCTGTCCCGCGCCTTCCGCGATGTCCGCCTGGTGTCCATCGGCGGCGGTGCCGACGAGATCATGCTGGGCATCATCTGCAAGCTGATGGGCATCCTGCCCGGCAAGCGCAAGGACTGATCCCATGACGACACTGCCCGATTGCAACACGCTGGCTCTGGAACAAAGGGGGCCGGTGCTTCACCTGACGTTGAACCGTCCGGACGCCCGCAACGCCATGAGTCTGGCGATGGTCAGGGAAATGGCCGCCGTCTTTGAATCCATCGCGACCGACGCCGACATCCGGTGTGTGGTTCTGCGTGGCGCCGGTGGCCATTTCTGCGCCGGTGGCGACATCCGCGACATGGCGGCGGCACGGTCCCAGAAGGCCACCGGCGACGCCGATCCCTTCCGCGATCTGAATCGCGCCTTCGGCCGACTGATCGAAACCGTCAACACCGCCCCGCAAGTGGTGATTGCCATTCTTGAGGGCGCGGTTATGGGCGGCGGCTTCGGGCTGGCCTGCGTCAGTGATCTGGCGCTGGCCCGGGATACGGCAAAGTTCGCCATGCCCGAAACCAGCTTGGGCATTATTCCGGCCCAGATTGCACCGTTCGTGGTGGAACGCATCGGCCTCACCCAGGCTCGTCGCCTTGCCTTACTGGGGTTGAAAGTCGATGGCCACGAGGCTTGCCGTCTGGGTCTGGTGCACAGCGTGGTTGAGAGCGACGACGCCCTGGATCGTGCGCTCGACGACGCCATTGCCAGCCTGATTCGCTGCGCTCCGCGCGCAACAGCGGCAACCAAGGCGCTGCTGCATCGGGTCGGTCACGAACCCATGCCGAGTCTGCTCGACGACGCCGCACAGCAATTTGCCGATGCGGTCCGGGGCGAGGAAGGCGCCGAAGGCACGATGGCCTTCATGCAGAAACGGCCGCCCGCCTGGGCGACAACCGACGACACGCCATGAGGAATCCGGCCATGATCCACAAGATCCTGATCGCCAACCGGGGCGAAATTGCCGTGCGGGTCCTGCGTACCGCCAAAGCCCAAGGATACCGTACGGTCGCGGTCTACAGCGACGCCGACGCCCACGCCCTGCACGTCCGCCTCGCTGACGAGGCTGTTCGCATCGGACCGGCGGCCGTCAATGCGTCCTACCTCAACGCCGAGGCCATCCTGGAGGCTGCCCGGCGCACCGGCGCCGACGCCGTCCACCCGGGGTACGGTTTTCTTTCGGAAAACGCCGGCTTTGCCGATGCCTGTGCCGACGCCGGTGTGATCTTTATCGGTCCGCCCGCATCCGCCATTGAGCTGATGGGCAGCAAACGCCGCTCCAAGGTGGCGATGCAGGAGGCCGGTGTGCCCGTGGTGCCCGGCTTTGAGGAAGCCGGCGCCAGTGACGACGTGCTCCGTCAGGCGGCCGAATCCGTCGGTTTTCCGGTGATGATCAAGGCCTCCGCCGGCGGCGGCGGGCGAGGCATGCGCCTGGTCCGGGAACCGGGCGACCTGGCCGACCAGATCCAGCGTGCCCGCTCGGAGGCCAAGAACGCCTTCGGCGACGATGAGCTGATTCTGGAAAAGGCGGTGATCGAGCCGCGCCACATCGAGATCCAGGTTTTCGCCGACACCCACGGCAACGTCATCCATCTCGGCGAGCGGGACTGCTCCATCCAACGCCGCCACCAGAAGGTGGTTGAAGAAGCGCCTTCTCCGTTCATGACGCCGGAGCTGCGGGCCGCCATGGGCGAGGCGGCGGTCAAGGCCGCGAAAGCGTGCCACTACGTAGGCGCCGGTACCGTCGAGTTCCTCGTGGACCAGGATCGCCATTTCTACTTCCTGGAGATGAACACGCGGCTTCAGGTGGAACATCCGGTGACCGAGTTCGTCACCGGCCAGGACCTGGTGCACTGGCAGCTCCTGGTAGCTGAAGGCGCCGAACTCCCCCTACGACAAGACGACGTCATGCTGACCGGCCACGCCGTCGAGGTGCGTCTGTACGCGGAAGATCCCGCCGATCAGTTCATGCCGCAGACCGGGACACTGGCCGACTACTCGCCCGCCCCGGTCGACGGCGTTCGCTACGACAGCGGCGTGCAGACCGGCGATACCATCACGCCCTTCTACGACCCCATGCTGGCCAAGGTGATCGCCTACGGTAGTACCCGCACCGACGCCATTCGTCGGCTGCGACGGGCCCTGGAAGACACCCGCGTGATGGGCGTAACCACCAACCGCTCGTTCCTGAGTCACATCCTCGGTCACCCTGGTTTTGCTGCCGGGGAAGCCACGACGGCCTTCCTGGAAAAGGAGTTCGCGGATGACCCGAGTCTGAAAGCAGCGGCTCCCTCTCTCAACGAGCTGGGCCTGGCTGCGGTCATCTTCGCCCAACGGGCC
Organism: Marinobacter sp. R17; assembly: GCF_003789045.1. Lineage (NCBI taxonomy): Bacteria > Pseudomonadati > Pseudomonadota > Gammaproteobacteria > Pseudomonadales > Marinobacteraceae > Marinobacter > Marinobacter sp. R17. The sequence goes on from NZ_RHGZ01000001.1 coordinate 150,041, forward strand.
GGCGAGACCGGAGGCCGCTGGAGCAACAGCCTGCCCACCCCTCTGCCGTTTCGCCTGGCAACGGGCGACACTCACCACGAACTGGCCCTGCAGTGGCACAGTGGCGGAACGGTGGATGTGATTCAGGGAGAGGCTCGGGTTTCACTGGCGGTTGTGGCGATAAACGGGACAGAGCTGGACTATATCGACAATGGCGTTCGTCAGCGTTGCCAATATCACTCTGACGGCGATCACCTATATTTGCAGCAGCTCAGCCGGAGTCTGCACGTCTGCGACGTGACCCACGCGCCCGCCTCTGCCCTTGAGGGCAGTGCGTCGGACCGGGTGCTGGCCTCGATGGACGGCGCCATCATCGACGTCCGCGCCGAGGCCGGCCAGACGGTGAAACGGGGTGATACGCTGGTAGTGCTGGAAGCCATGAAAATGGAGCACCCGCTGGTGGCAGAACGGGACGGCGAGATTGCCGAAGTCCACGTCAGCGCCGGCAGCCAGGTCAAACGTCGCCAGCTGCTGGTCAAACTCACCAGCGACGACGCATCCAACGAAGGAGCCACGGCATGAGCATGCAAGGCAAAACCGTATTCATTACCGGCGGCAGCCGGGGCATCGGCCGGGCGATTGCCCTGGCCTGCGCCAGAGAGGGCACCAACGTGGTGATCGGCGCCAAGTCGGACAAACCGCACCCGAAACTGCCGGGGACGATTCATACCGTCGCCGGGGAAATCGAGGCGGCCGGCGGCCGGGCACTGCCGCTGGTGCTGGATGTCCGCGATGAGACGCTGGTCCGGGAACGGATCGACGAGGCGGGTAAACATTTTGGGGGCATTGATGCCCTGGTCAACAACGCCGGTGCCATTCGCCTGCAGGGCGTCGAAAAACTGCCGGTGCGGCGCTACGACCTGATGCACGAGGTCAACGCCAGGGCCGTCTTTACCTGTTCCCAGGCTGCCCTGCCCTGGCTCAAGCAATCCGGGAGCGGGCATATTCTGAGTCTGTCGCCGCCGATTAACCTGGCACCGAAATGGTTCGCACAATACGGCGCCTACACGACCACAAAATACGCCATGACCATGCTGACGCTCGGCATGGCCGAAGAATTCCGGCCCTATGGCATTGCGGTAAATGCCCTGTGGCCGAAGACCCTGATCTCGACGGCGGCTATCGAGTTTGAAGTGGGCGGCGCCGCAATGATGGCGCAGGGGCGCAAGCCGGACATCATGGCCGATGCAGCGGTGACGATCCTGGGCCACAGCGCCGATACGCTGACCGGCCAGGCGCTGATCGACGAAGACGTGCTGCGCCGGGCCGGGGTCTCGGACTTTGAAGGTTATCGATACGCGCCCGGCGACAAGCCGCTGCTGCCGGATCTGTTTCTCGATTAGAACTTCGGGCTGTCGGTCCGGAGTCCGTTTTTCATAATAAGACGCACGGAACGACGCATGAGCCAAGACACCATCTCAGTACGTGACATTGCCCGACAACTGCCCGGCGTGGTCCGCCGGGCACCGGCCATCGCCAAGGGGCTCTACTACTACTCCATCAAGAATGACCAGAAGGAGCTGACCCTCGGCACCCTGATCGAGCACAACGCCGAAAAGTACGGGACCCGTCCGGCGGTCCTGTACGACGACCGGCGCCTGACCTACACCGAGTTCAACGCCTGGGCCAATCGCATCGCACACTACCTGCGCGCGGCGGGCCTGACCCGGGGCGACAGCATTGCCATCTTCCTCGAGAACCGGCCGGAACTGTTGGCCATGGTGGCCGGCGCCGCCAAGATCGGCGTGGCCTGCGCGATGCTGAACACCTCCCAGAAAGGCAAGGTACTGGCCCACAGCATCAACCTGATCTCGCCCCGGATGATTGTGGTGGGTGAAGAGCTGGTCGATACCTTTGAAGGCGTGCGCGAGGAGGTGGCCCTGGGTCACGACCACCCATACCTGTTTATGCCCGATACGGACTCGCTGAAAGACTTCGGCACCACGCCACAGGGCTACATCAACCTTGCCGAGCAAGTGAGTGCTTACCGGGGCGACAACCTGACGGTGAAGGATCGTCCCAGACTCGGTGATACCGCCGTCTACATCTACACCTCCGGCACCACCGGCCTGCCCAAGGCGGCCCCGGGGTCCCACCGCAAGTTCATCAAGGCCTACGGCGGTTTCGGACTGATGACCCTGAACATGGGGCCGCAGGACGTGCTGTATTGCACCCTGCCGCTGTATCACGCCACTGCGCTGCTGGTTTGCTGGGGCTCGGTCCTGTCCGGCGGTTCCGCCATCGCCGTGCGCCGCAAGTTCTCCGCCAGCGCGTTCTGGGACGACATCCGTCGCTACGGCGCCACCACGTTCGGCTATGTAGGGGAACTCTGCCGCTACCTGCTGAACCAGCCGGCCAGTCCGAACGACCGTAATCACACGCTGACCAAGATGATTGGCAATGGCCTGCGGCCATCGATCTGGAAGCCCTTCAAGGAGCGCTTTGGTATCGAGACGGTAGCGGAACTCTATGCCTCCAGCGAGGGCAACATCGGTTTCAGCAACTTCTTCAACATGGAAAACACCGTTGGCTTCTCGACGGCGCCTTACGCCCTGGTGAAATACCATGAGGGCACCCGCGACCCGATCCGCAACGCCAAGGGCCGCATGGAGAAGGTCAAGTCCGGTGAGCCCGGACTGCTGCTGGGTGAAATCACCGCCAAGTGGTCGTTCGAGGGCTACACCCAGAAGGAAGCCACGGAAAAATCCATACTGCGGGATGTCTTCAAGAAGGGGGACGCCTGGTTCAACACCGGCGACGTCCTCAAGGAAATCGGCTGCCGCCACCTGCAGTTCGTCGATCGCATGGGCGACACCTTCCGCTGGAAGGGCGAGAACGTCTCCACCACCGAAGTGGAAAACATCATTGACGAATCCGGACTGGCCGAGGAGGCCATCGTCTATGGCGTGGAAATTCCTGGGACCAACGGCAAGGCGGGTATGGTGACACTGGTTCCGCAGGACAGCAGCGTCGAGAGCTTCGACATCGACCGACTGTTCCGCTACCTGCAGGACAATCTGCCGCCCTATGCGATTCCGGTATTTGTCCGCGTGACCTCTGCCATCGAGAAGACCGGCACGTTCAAATACAAGAAAGTGGATTTGAAGAAAGCCGGGTATTCCGTGGATCGACCGGGCGAGCGGGTGTATGCCTGGTTGCCGAGAGAGAAAGGGTACACGCTGGTCGACGAAGCGCTGGTGAAGCGGATTGATGGTGGGGAAGTCCCTTTTTAAAAGGCGACAACACGGGAGTTCGCCAAACAATGTAGCGGACGCTTCAGCTTCCGAGCAGGCCGCAGGCCTGCCCGATAGACCCGGGGCCCTGACGGGCCCTCCGAAGCTGAAGCGTCGGCTACATTAAAGATGGTAACCGCAAGTATCGTAGGTTGGGCTGACGCAGGAAGCCCAACAAGCCGGGTTTACGGCCCATTTCATTCAATCCAGAGGGCGCCAGACCGGTTTCTGAGATTCCATGGTCAGGCATGTCCGCGATAATGGGAAAGCCCGGTACCCGCCCTGGAGCTCACCAAACAATGTAGCGGACGCTTCAGCTTCCAAGCAGGCCGCAGGCCTGCCCGATAGACCCGGGCCCTGGCGGGCCCTCCGAAGCTGAAGCGTCGGCTACATTAAAGATCGTGACCGCAGGCCGAGCGATACGATCGCGACCTCACAGGTCAGCCGACTTTGAGAACCACCTTACCCGTCGCCTTGCGCCCGGTCAGCGCGTTCAGCGCACCCACATAATCCTCGAACGCAAACGTCTCGCTGATCTTCGGCTTGATCTTGCCTTCGCCATAGAGCTTCAGCAGATCCATCATGTTCTGGGCGCTGACCTCCGGCTCCATCCGGGTGAAGTTACCCCAGAAGACGCCGATCAACGCGCAGCCTTTCAGCAGGGTCAGGTTCGCGGGCACTTTCGGAATGTCGCCCGCAGCGAAGCCGATGACCAGGTGACGACCGTTCCAGGCCATGGCACGCAGGGCCTGTTCGGTGAAATCACCGCCCACCGGGTCGTAGATCACGTCCACGCCCTTGTTGTTGGTCAGCTTCTTGACCGTCTCTTTCAGCGGCTCTTCGGAATAGTTGATCAGTTCGTCAGCACCCGCCTCTTTGGCGATGGACAGCTTCTCGGCGCTGCTGGCCGCGGCGATCACGTGGGCGCCCATGGCCTTGCCCAGCTCCACCGTCGCCAGGCCCACGCCGCCGCTGGCGCCCAGGACCAGCAGGGTCTCGCCCGGCTGGATGTTGGCGCGCTGCTTGAGGGCGTGATAGGAGGTGCCGTACACCATGGTAAAGGCGGCGGCTTCTTCATCGCTCATGCCATCGGGAACGGGCAGCAGGTTGGCTTCGGCGGCTACGATTTCCTCGGCGAAGGCACCGAACCCGGTCAGCCCCATCACGCGGTCGCCGGGCTTGAAGCGAGTGACCTTTTCACCGACGTCCATCACTTCCCCGGCCATCTCACCGCCCGGTGAGAACGGCATGTTGGGCTTGAGCTGGTACTTGCCTTCGATGATCAGGGTGTCCGGGAAGTTGAGGCCGGCCGCCTTCACACGAATCTTGACGCCACTGCCCTTGGCTTCGGGGGATGTCACATCTTCGATGACCAGCGTGTCAGCCGGGCCATATTCCTTACACAGAATGGCGCGCATGATGCCCTCTCTTGTTGTGATTGCTTCAAGGAATGGATGCGGTCAAGCTAATGCGATTGACAGGATGAGGCAAATCAATATCGGTTATGCTACTCCATCAATGGCATTTATAAACAGGGAGAGTGACGACACATGATGTACGCGTGGACGGCGATTTTTGCGGCGGTGTTGACCTGGTCTGGCATTCAGCCGACCGACCGCATGACCTGGGTCCTGGAAGTGCTTCCGGCGGTGATCGGCGCCGTGGCCCTGGCCGTCACCCGCAACCGGTTCCCGCTGACGCCCCTGCTCTACGGCCTGATCCTGATCCACTGCATCATCCTGATGGTCGGCGGGCATTACACCTATGCCCAAGTACCGCTGTTCGACTGGCTGGGCGATGCGTTTGGCTGGGAACGCAACAACTACGACAAGCTGGGCCATTTTGCCCAGGGCTTCGTGCCGGCGATGATCGCGCGGGAAATCGTTGTGCGGCGCGAAGTGATACGCCCCGGCGCCTGGACCAGCTTCTTCGTGGTTTGCTTCTGTCTGGCGCTGAGCGCCTTCTATGAACTGATCGAATGGTGGGTGGCATTGGCCAGCGGTCAGGGTGCCGAGGCGTTCCTGGGCACCCAGGGCTATGTGTGGGACACCCAATCCGACATGCTTTGGTGCTTAAGCGGAGCCATCATCGCGCTGTTGATCCTGTCCCGGGTGCATGACCGGCAGATGCAGCGCCAGACTCCCGACCTTACAACAGGATAGCGCCGACCGCGGCCAGCCCGATGATGACGACAGCACCGGCAATGAGCAGGGCGGCCTTTTCGAACCGGTCCTGACTGCCGCGTTTCTGAGTGCCATCAAAGCCTTCGGGGCCGCGACGCAGGCAGTTGATCATCGCCTGCGTCAGGGCGCCGTCGAAGACGAACGGGTTGAATCGTTCCATCCCCGAATCCCGCAGCAGCGCCTTCACATCCGCTTCAATCGGCACGTATTTCATGGACCAGTCCGGGAACGAACGCTTCTGGATCGGCTCTTCCAGAAGCAGCGTCACATCTCGATGATGCTCGTCATCCCGCAGGCGGTTGAACAGGTCGTGAACCGCTTCCGATTCCCCTTCCAGGCACTGGAAAAAGAAGCCGTCGCCAAAATAGAGCCCACCCACCAGGCCCTGCTTGGGGTTGTTCCGGCGGGAACTCATCAGAATACGCGCCACGTGAGGCTCCACACCCTGGTTTTCCGGACGCGGATTAAAGTTGGCCCTGCTGGCGTAGGCCAGACGGATCAATGCCATGCCTGAACTCCTGCATCAGGTTGGATCGGAAAATCATTAACCTGAGGTTTTACAGGCCTCTATGGGATTTGGATCACATGATTGCGGAAAACGGCTACCCATACGGGATGAAGCAACACTGCTTTTCCGGTATCCTTCGCGCCCTTCTGATCAGTAACTGAACAGGTCGGGCCGATAACCGGCACGTCCGACGTCTTTGACCGGCTGTTGAAATGCATTCGCCCGATATTCTCTATTGCCTCGAAACCATTGGCATCGTCGCCTTTGCCCTGTCCGGGATGATCGTGGCCCGCAAGGCCAACATGGATCCGGTCGGTATATTTGCCATCGCTTTCGTGACGGCCCTTGGCGGCGGCACTCTGCGGGACCTGATTCTCGATAATCACCCGCTTTACTGGATCAATCACCAGGAAATGCCCGTCCTGATCCTGGTGATGACCCTGCTGTTCACCTGCTTCCGCCCTTTGTCACGCCTCCGCGAATCCAATATCGTGCTGCCGGATGCCATTGGCCTTGGCGTGTTTTCCATTCTGGGCGCCCAGTTTGCGCTCGACCAGGGCCACTCCTGGTTCATTGCCTCGCTGCTCGGCGTGATCACCGGCACGTTTGGCGGCGCCCTGCGCGACACCCTGTGCAACGAAGTGCCTTTTATTTTCCGCAAAGACCAGATTTACGCCTCCATTTCATTTGCGGGATGCTGGCTATACTTCGTGTGCCGATGGGCATTGGCGAACGACACGCTCGCGCTGGCCATCGGCCTGCTGTTTATCGTGGCGATCCGTCTGCTGGCCGTACACTTTGACATCCGGCTGCAACGCGATGCCGAAGCCCATGGATGACCGCGCACTTGGCCAACACCGTTACGACCGCTAAGATGCGCGGTTTTTCCGGGGCAGGGACGTCCTGAACCAGAGGCCCAATCGGCCTGACAATACTGATTTCATTCACCATCCCAAGGCTGACCCATGCTCGAAAAACTGTTCCAGCTCAAGGCCCATGGCACTGATGTGCGTCGTGAGGTCATCGCCGGTATCACCACCTTCCTGACGATGGCCTACATCATTGTCGTCAACCCCAGCATCCTGTCCGCGACCGGCATGGATTTCGGCGCGGTTTTCGTAGCCACCTGTCTGGCTGCCGCCATCGGCACCCTGATCATGGGGCTCTGGGCCAATTACCCGATCGCCCTGGCACCGGGCATGGGCCTGAACGCCTTTTTCTCCTTTACCGTCGTCGGCAGCATGGGCTACAGCTGGCAGGTGGCGCTGGGCGCGGTGTTCCTGTCCGGCTTCATCTTCTTCCTGCTGAGCGTGTTCCGCATCCGGGAATGGATCATCAACAGCATCCCGATGTCGCTGCGCTTCGGCATTTCCGCCGGTATCGGCTTCTTCCTGGCGCTGATCGCCTTCAAGAATGCCGGAATCGTCGTCGATAATCCGGCCACGCTGGTCGGGCTGGGCGACCTGGAAAGCCTGCACAGCCTGCTGTTCTTCGCCGGCTTCCTGCTGATCTGCGCCCTGTCCTACCGCCAGGTCACCGGCGCGGTCATGATCGGCATCATCGCCGTGACTGTGGCGGCCATGGTCCTCGGTCAGGTGGAATACGACGGCTTTGTCTCGGCACCGCCCAGCATCACGCCTACGCTGGGACAGCTCGATATTGCCGGCGCCCTCAATGTGGGGCTGGTCAGCATCGTCTTCGCGTTCCTGTTCGTGGATCTGTTTGACACGTCCGGCACGCTGATTGGCGCTGCACAGCGTGGCGGCCTGCTGGACAAGGACGGCAAACTACCGCGCCTGGGCCGGGCACTGATGTCCGACTCTATCGCCACCATGTCCGGCGCCGCCCTGGGTACCTCGACCACCACCAGCTACATCGAATCCACCGCGGGCATCACCGCCGGCGGCCGCACGGGTCTGACGGCTGTGGTTGTGGCGCTGCTGTTCCTGGCCTGCCTGCTGCTGTCGCCGATCGCCAGCATTATTCCTCCCTACGCCACCGCACCGGCCCTGCTTTACGTGGCCGTGCTGATGACCAGCGGTCTCAAGCTGATCGACTGGGACGACGTGACCGACGCCGCGCCGGCCGTAGTCACGGCGCTGATGATGCCGCTGACCTTCTCCATCGCCAACGGCATCGCCATGGGCTTTATCACCTATGCCCTGCTGAAGATCCTGAGCGGCCGCTGGTCGCACCTCAACGCCAGCGTTGTGATCATCGCCCTGGTGTTCATCTTTAAATTCATCTTCCTGAACGGTTAAGCAAGGCGGGCGCCGGAGGTTTCCGGCGCTCGCCCCAAAAGGCAATCCAATGGATTATTTTTCCGAAAGCATCAAACAGGCGATCCGCACCGTACCGGACTGGCCCAAGCCCGGCGTCCAGTTCCGTGACATCACCACGGTGCTGCAGGATCGCACGGCATTCCGCAAGCTGATCGACGCCTTTGTCCACCGCTATCACAGCCAGGACATCGACGCGATTGCCGCCGTGGACGCCCGCGGCTTCATCATCGGTTCCGCCCTCGCCTACGAGCTCAACGCCAGCCTGGTGCTGGTGCGCAAGAAGGGCAAACTGCCGTTCGATACGCTGGTGGAAGATTACGAGCTGGAGTACGGCACGGCGTCTGTGGAGATCCACAAGGACGCGTTCAATCCGGGCGACAAGGTCGTACTGGTCGACGACCTGATCGCCACCGGCGGTACCATGCTGGCCGCAGCCCGCCTGATCCGACGCATTGGCGCCGAGATCTTCGAAGCGGCGGCGATGATCGATCTGCCGGACCTGGGCGGCTCGGCCAAATTGCGCGACGAGGGACTGCAGGTCTACACCGTCTGCGAATTCGCCGGAGATTGATTTCAGACAATTGATTCCCATTCCCGGTAGTGGCACTGTGCTGTCCTCCATTGTGTTTGAAGGACAGCACTGCCATGCATCCCTACCAGCATCTCTGGCACACCGGTAACCCGATTGAACTGCCCCTGGGCAAGATCGTTTGCGTCGGCCGCAACTACGCCGCCCACGCCAGGGAACTGAACAATCCGGTCCCTGATACCCCCCTGCTGTTCATGAAACCGGCCACCGCGGCCACCGCCCTGGAGCAGCCCGTGCGCCTGCCGCAAGGCCGGGGCGACGTGCATTTCGAAACCGAGCTGGCGGTCCTGATCGACAAGCCCCTGACGAACGCCACCGAAGCCGACGTCCGCGATGCCATTGTCGGCTATGGCCTGGCACTGGATCTGACCCTGCGCGATGTCCAAAGCCAACTCAAGGCGAAAGGCCAGCCCTGGGAACGCGCCAAAGCGTTCGACGGCGCCTGCCCCCTGTCGCCGTTCGTTCCGGCCGACGCCGTGGACCACGGCGAGCCGATCCGCTTTACCCTGGACATCGACGATCATCGCCAGCAGACCGGCACCACCGCCGACATGCTGTTCCCGATCGTGCCGCTGATCGCCCACATGAGCGAGCATTTCACCCTGATGCCCGGTGACGTTATCCTGACCGGCACGCCGGAAGGCGTTGGCCCGCTCTACCCCGGCCAGAAGCTCAGTCTGGCGCTGGGCGAGAGCATGATGGTGGACACCAAGGTCGTCTGAAGCACACCTGCGACACTTCACCCATGTGATGCAGGCCCTTCGCCGGGGCCTGCCGGCCGCGTTAGACTCAGGTTCCCCGGCAGTCGTATTGTTCAACGGGTGGCCGCGGCAGCAAAGCGGTCGACAAAGGGAGCGCGCAGAGACTCATGGCCAGGAAACCAGTCACCACACGCCGCGGACGTTTCGTGAAGCTCGCCGGGATGACCGCGTCCGTCGCCGGCCAATACGCCGGCCAACGAGCGCGCCGCCTGTTTGGCCGCGAAGATGACGAAGCAGCCCGCAGCGAACACTACACCCGCATGGCGGGCCAGATCGCCGACACCCTGGGCGAGCTCAAGGGTGCCGTCATGAAGGTCGGCCAGATTGCCTCCCAGACCCAGGATTTCCTGCCCAAGGAGTTTTCCGACGCCCTGCAGAAGCTGCAGAAAGAAGCGCCCCCGATGCCGTTCGAGGTCATCGTCGAGCAGATCGAGAACGAACTGGACAAAACCATCGGCGAAGCCTTCGAATACCTGCAGGAAACACCTTACGCCGCCGCCTCGATTGGCCAGGTGCACCGGGCCCGGCTGCAGTCCGGCGAGGACGTGATCGTCAAGGTTCAGTACCCCGGCGTGGACGAATCCTGCGATTCCGACCTGCGCCAGCTGCGCACGGCCCTGCGCCTCGGCGGATTGCTCAAGATGCCAAAAGAGAGCGTGGACCAGCTCTTCGGCGAGATCCGTGAGCGTTTGCAGGAAGAACTGGATTACGAGAACGAGGCCCGCAACCTGCGCCAGTTCCGGGAATTCCACGCCGACGATGCCAAAGTCATCATTCCGGCGGTCATCGACAGCCATTCAACGCGCCGTATCCTGACCCTCGAACTGGTGGAAGGCGACCACATCAGCGAAGTCACGGCCGACCGCTACGACCAGGCCACCCTCAATGAGATCGGCACCCGCATCTTCCACACCATGGCGGACCAGTTGTTCCGCTTCCACGCCATCCACGGCGACCCGCATGCCGGCAACTTCGCCTTCCGCCCGGACGGCACGCTGATCATGTACGACTTCGGCTGCGTCAAGAAGCTCAAGCCGGCCATCGTCGAGGCCTATCGCAAGGCCTTGATTGCGGCCCTGAACGAAGATTACGAAGCCCTCGACCGCCACCTGATCGACCTGGGCGCCCGCGTCGGGAGCCAGCCGGCGGTGGACGAAGACTACTACGCCATGTGGCGGGATATCCTGATCAAACCTTTCGACACCAACGCCCCTTACGATTTCGCCCAATCCGAGATCCACAAGGACGTCGCCGCCAAGACCACGACCGTTTTCAAGTACCTGGACTACTTCAAGCCTCCGGTGGAAAGCATCTTCATCGACCGGATGATTGCCGGCCATTACTGGATGATGAAGCGTCTCGGGGTTCAGGCGGCGTTCCGGCCCGAGTTGGAAGCCTATCTTCACCCCAAGCGCCGTAAAGCACGCTCGGCGACGGAAAGCGGTTAGGAAACGCCAGCCACACTCACACCGCTTGGCAAGCCGCGCTTCAAGCGGGACAATCAGTCCCCTAAACCGATACCCGAGCAGGAGCTTTCCATGAGCAACGACCAACCCGGTCAGCCGCAACAGCCCAGCAATGAGCTGGACGAAGACGCCATCGCGTTTGCCGAAGGCATTTTCGACCTGGCCCGCAATGGCGGCACCCAGATGCTCGCGCCGCTTCTGGATGCCGGGGTGCCGCCGGACATCCGGACCAGCAGTGGCGACAGTCTGCTGATGCTGGCCAGCTATCACGGCCATCTGGAAACCACGCGTCTGCTCCTGCAGAAAGGCGCCGATCCTGACCTACCCAATGACCGTCTGCAGACCCCGCTGGCCGGCGTCGTCTTCAAGGGAGAGATGGCGATCGTGAACCTGCTGCTGGAAAAAGGGGCCGGCGTGGATAGCCGGCCCGAAGGTGCCAAGACACCGTTGATGTACGCAGCGATGTTCAACAATGCAGAGATGGTCGAGCGCCTGCTCGAAGCGGGCGCCGACCGGGACGCGGTCGACGCCGAAGGCAATACCGCCTTGTCCCTGGCCAAAGCCATGGAGGCGGGGGATGTCATAAGATTGCTGGAAGCGGATTAAAACCCGGCACCTCGTCGCCGGTACCGGGTTAATACGAATCAGGCAGCCGTCATGCTTCCTCGGCGGCCTGTTTGCGCAGCAGGAAGCGCTGGATCTTGCCGCTGGAGGTCTTCGGCAACTCGGTGACGAACTCGATTTCCCGTGGGTAGGAGTGAGTCGACAGCCGCGTGCGCACATGCTGCTGTAGCCGTTCGGCCAGATCGTCCACGCCGTCGAATTCCGGCCGGGTGACCACGTAGGCTTTCACGATGGCGCCGCGTTTCTCGTCCGGTTTGCCCACCACGGCACTTTCCACCACCGCTTCGTGCTCCAGCAGGCAGCTCTCCACTTCGGCCGGACCGATGCGATAGCCGGCCGACGTAATGATGTCGTCGTCCCGGCCGGTGTAGGAATGGGAACCGTCACCGTTGCTGACCACTACATCCCCGGTCAGGTAATACTTGCCGCGGAACGGGTCCTTCTCGTTCCAGGTGTAGCCCTGGAAGAAGAACAGCGGAGATTGTTCGCGATCCACCGCCAGTTCGCCGGTCTCACCCGGCGCCACTTCATTCCCCTGGGCATCCAGCGCCACCAGCCGGTATCCGGGAATCTGGTAGCCCATGCTGGCATCGCGATGGGTGTGTTCCAGTTCGTGGAAGTTGGCGGACGTCATGCCGGTTTCGGTCTGACCGTAGTGGTCGCAGACGACGCAGTCCAGCGCCCGCTTCACCCACGTTATGACTTCCGGGTTCAGCGGCTCGCCAGCGCTGCTGGCCACCCGCAGGTCGATTTCCGGGTAATCCTTCAGAAGATTCTCGTTCGCCTTGAGCAGCCGGTACGCGGTTGGCGCCGCCGCCAGGTTGGTGATGCGGTACTTGCGCAGGAATTCGAAGGTGTTTTCCGCGGTAAACCCGGCTTCGTTGAAATGGGTGGTACAGCCCAGAAGCAGCGGCCCGACGATCGCGTAGTACAGGCCGTAAGCCCAGCCCGGATCGGCTACGTTCCAGAAGTTGTCGGACGGGCGCAGCCCCACGGCATAGCGCATGTACATGTCGAAAGCCGGTAACGCCCGGACCGGTACCGCCACCCCTTTGGACTTGCCGGTGGTGCCGGAGGTAAACATCTGCAGGAAAGGCTCTTCCGGGCCCAGCTTGACCGGCTCGAAGGTGTCCGCCTGCTTGGCCATCTCCTCCCCGAACAGGACGTCCGGCGTGCCGTCGACCGCGTCGCGACTGTCGGCAACGAGCATGGTTTTCGGCAGTCCTTTCACGTCGGCCAGTTTGGGCCACTGGGCCGGGTTGGTGACGATCAGCTTCGATTGTGCCTTTTCCAGACGGTATTCGATCGCCCCGGAGCCAAAGGCGGTAAACAGCGGCTGGTAGACCGCACCGGCCCGCAGGGTGCCCAGCACACAGATCAGCAATTCCGGCGTTCGGGGTAACAGGCAGGCGACCCGATCACCGCGGCCAATGCCCTGTGATTTGAGGAAACCGGCAAACCGGGCCGCGCTCTTCTGCAACTCGGAAAAGGTCATTTCGCCAGAGGTGCCGTCGGCCCGTTCGTAGCGCAGTCCAACCCGATCAGGATCGTCGGCGTGGCGGTCGCAGATTTCCTCGCAGACGTTCAGGCCGTCGTTATAATCGCCCCGGAACTGCTGTAAGATCGGGTCCACCGAAAACGTCTCGGCGAACACATCGTAGCGGGTTGCATCCATACTGATTCACCTTGTTCTTGTTGGTCTGATGACGTCAGATTAGGCAACCCCCGATGGGAACAGAATGACAGGATCGGGCAGATAACTTAACAAGTTTTGCGCGGGCCCCGTGCATGAAATCGGCAGACTCAACCTCCATGGACAACCTGACCTTCTCGCCCCATTACGCCCGGGCCGCCCTGCGCGGACTGGAAGCGGCGAAAGGCAACTGTGACGCCCTGCTGCGCAGCCGTGGCATTGACCCGGACCTCGTCCGTGAACCCCGCGCCCGCATCCCCACGGATCAGTTCATCCGCCTGTTCCGGCTGGCCTGGAAGGAACTGGACGACGAGTTCATGGGCCGCACCACCCACCCCTGCCGGGTCGGCCATTTTCATCTGATGGGTTCGCTGGTGGTGCACAGCGCCAACCTGGAAGAGGTGCTGCACCAGAGCATTCGCTGCTACCGGCTGTTCTCGGACGACATCGAGATTTCGCTGAACCTGGACGGTGACGAGGCGGAACTGAGCCTGGCCCACCATCATCCGGAACTCGATCCGGACCAGTTCCTGGTGGAATGGCTGCTGATGGTCTGGCACCGGCTGGTGGGCTGGCTGATCGGCCGCAAGATCGTGCTCAGCCACGCCACCTTCAAACACCCGCTGCCGGGCCACTTCGACGAATACCGCTTCGTGTTTCCCTGCCAGTGCTATTTCGAGCGCAAGCGCAACAGCCTGTTTTTCAGCAAGAACTACCTGACCATGCCGGTGGTCCGTACGCCGGAGGAACTGGACGACTTCATCCTGAGTTCACCGCGGGACCTGATGATCTGGACGGCGGACGACGACAGTCTCAGCACCCGGGTGCGCCGGTTACTGGAAACCTGCGAGGACTCGCGCCTACCCAACCTCGACTGGGTGGCGGAGCAATTGCACATGACGTCCTACACGGTCAGCCGCAAGCTCAAGTCCGAAGGCAGTGCCTATCAGCAGATCAAGGACAACCTGCGTCGGGATCAGGCGGTGATCATGCTGACGCGACAGAACCTGAGTGTGGCGGAGATTTCGACGCAGCTGGGGTTTGCCGAGCCCGGAGCGTTTTCGAGGGCGTTCAAGCACTGGACGGGGCTGAGTCCGCTGGCTTATCGGCAGCAGGACCAGTGAGAGTGTTCATTTAGAGCTTGATGGGCGTCGGCTCCCCCTCTCCCTCCAAACCTCCGCTCCACGCCCCGGCCCGCCAGGGGAGAGAGGCTTCAAATCCAGCTCGGGGCAACTTGGCCACTATGGAGCAATGAGATAAAACCATTGGCACCAGGCAGCCGGAAAAGAAGCCCCTCGCCCCTGGCGGGAGAGGGGTTGGGGAGAGGGGGGAAGGCGCCAAAACGAAGCTTCGACGCCACCACGAATTACAGCAGCTCAATCGCCACAGCCGTCCCCTCACCGCCACCGATACACAGCGACGCCACGCCTTTCTTCAGTCCCCGCCGTTTCAGGGCATGGATCAGCGTCACGATGATCCGTGAACCGGACGACCCGATCGGATGTCCCAGGGCGCAGGCGCCGCCGTTGACGTTCACCTTGTCCGCATCCAGCCCCAGTTCGTTGATGGCCAGCAGCGCCACCACGGCGAACGCTTCGTTCACTTCGTACAGGTCCACGTCGTCTTTCGACCAACCGGCCTTGTCCAGCACCTTCTGGATCGCACCAATCGGCGCCAGGGTAAATTCCGCCGGCAGTCGCGCATGGGTGGCGTGGGCGACGATGCGGGCCAGCGGTTTCAGGCCACGCTGGCTGGCTTCCGCCTCGCTGGCCAGCACCAGGGCCGAGGCGCCGTCGCTGATGGAACTGGCGTTGGCCGCCGTCACCGTACCGTCTTTCTTGAACGCCGGCTTCAGCGTGGGGATCTTCTCGGGGCGGGCCTTGCCCGGCTGTTCGTCGGTGTCGACCACCGTCTCTCCGCCACGGCCGGGTACGGTGACCGGCACGATCTCGTCCTGGAACCCGCCGTTCTCGATGGCCGCCAGCGACCGGTTCAGCGAGCTGATCGCAAACTCGTCCATGGCTTCCCGGCTGATCTTGTACTCGTCCGCACTGCGCTGGGCGAACACGCCCATCAGGCCGCCTTCGTAGGCGTCTTCCAGGCCGTCAAAGAACATGGAGTCGATCACCTGGCCGTGCCCCATGCGCATGCCTTCCCGGGCCTTGGGCAGCAGGTAGGGCGCCTGGCTCATGTTCTCCATACCACCGGCGATCATGATGGTGCTCGTGCCCGCCTTGATCTGGTCATGGGCCATGATGACCGCCTGCATGCCGGAGCCGCACATCTTGTTGACGGTGGTGCAGCCGGAGCTGTCCGGGATGCCCGCCGCACGGGACGCCTGACGCGCCGGCGCCTGGCCGAGACCGGCCGGCAGCACACAGCCCATCACCACTTCATTCACGTCCGCTGGCACCAGGCCGGCGCGTTCGATGGCCGCCTTGATGGAGACCGCCCCCAGCTCCGGCGACCGGACCGGGCTCAGCGCCCCCAGCATGCCGCCCATCGGGGTGCGGGCGGCGCCAACAATCACGACATCTGAATCAGACATAGCTTATTCCTCAATTCCGGTTACTTGCCCAGCAGGGAGCGGGCGATGACTTCCTTCATGACTTCGGAAGTGCCGCCATAGATGCGTTGCACACGGGCATCGGTAAACGCCCGCGAGATCGGATATTCCGTGGTGTAGCCGTAGCCGCCGAACAGCTGCAGGCAGCCATCCGCCACCCGGCACTGCATCTCGGTGGCGCTGTACTTGGCCATGGACGCTGTGGCGGCATCCAGTTCCCCTTCGCTGTACTGCTCGATGCACTCGTTGATAAAGGCCTGGTTGACCCGGTAGTCGGTCTCCATCTCCGCGATGCGGAAGCGGGTGTTCTGCAGCTGCTTGAGCTTCTGGCCGAACAGTTCCCGCTCGTCGGCGTAGGCGATGGTCAGGTCCAGGGCACCGCGAGCCGCGGCACAGCCCAGCGCACCGATCACCAGTCGCTCCCGGGGGAGTTCGGTCATCAGGTAGACGAAGCCCTTGCCTTCTTCACCCAGCAGGGCTGACGCAGGCACCCGCAGGTCCTCGAAGAACAGCTCCGAGGTGTCGCCGCAGTGCTGGCCAATCTTGTTCAGATTGCGGCCACGGCTGAAGCCGGGCAGCGAGGTGTCTACCAGGAACAGGCTGATACCGCGGGCGCCGGCCGACGGATCGGTCTTGGCGGCGACGATCACCATGTCGGCGTGCTGGCCGTTGGTGATGAAGGTCTTGGAACCGTTGAGGATGTAGCCGCCGTCACCGTCCGGCTTGGCGCTGGTGCGCATCGCCTGCAGGTCGCTGCCGGCACCGGGTTCGGTCATGGCGATGGCGCCCACCACCTCGCCACTGACCAGCTTCGGTAACCAGTGTTGTTTCTGCTCTTCCGAGGCGATGTTGGTCAGGTACGGCGCGACGATATCGGAGTGCACCATCACGTTGGTGGCCAGCGCGCCGAAGCCCATACGCGCCAGCTCGGCGCCCACGACAATCGAATAGTCGAACGGCACGCCCACGCCGCCATAGGCTTCCGGCACGTCGACACACAGCATGCCGGCCTCGCCAAAGGTCCGCCACAGCTCACGCGGTACGATGCCTTCCTCGTCCCAGGCATCGTAATGGGGCTGGACCTGGCTCTCCAGGACCTTCACCACCATGTCGCGGAACATCGCCCGCTCTTCTGGTTCACGAATCGGTTTCATGCTGACCTCCGGCCTATTTCGGCGCCATCCGCAGCGCGCAGTCCAGACGGACCACCTCGCCGTTGAGGATCGGGTTCTTGACCATCTGCTCGACCATCATGCCGAACTCCTCCGGCTTGCCCAGGCGCTGCGGGAACGGCAGCGTCGCCGCCAGGTTGTCCTGAACGTTCTGCGGCATGCCGGCCATCATCGGCGTCATGAAGATACCCGGCGCGATGGTGTTGACGCGGATGCCCTGGCGGGCCAGCTCACGGGCCGCCTGCAGGGTCATGGACACCACGCCGCCCTTGGAGGCGCTGTAGGCCACCTGCCCGATCTGGCCTTCGTAGGCCGCAACCGAGGCCGTGGAGATGATGATGCCCCGCTCGCCGTCGGCATTGGGCTCACGCTGCATCATGTCCGCCGCGGCGAGCCGCATGATGTTGAAGGTGCCGATCAGGTTGACCTGGATAACCTTGCTGAAATCCTCCAGCGGCATCGGGCCTTCCTTGCCGACAATTTTCGCCGCCGGGGCAATACCGGCGCAGTTCACCGCGATGCCGCAGGGGCCGTGAGCTTCACGCGCTGTGGCGATCGCCGCTTCGGCACTCTCAGCCGAGGACACATCGCACTTGACGAAGATACCGCCAACCTCTTCGGCCACGGCGCGACCGCGCTCTTCCTGCAGGTCGAGGATAGCTACTTTGCAGCCTTCCGCCGCCAGTGCGCGAACGGCGCCCTCACCCAGCCCGGAAGCGCCACCGGTGACGATGGCGGGTACACCTTTGAATTCCATAATCGCCTCTTGTTCTTCGTTGGCTATTTCGGTCAGACACCCGGACGGCGCCTGAATTCAATCGATACCCACAGTGTGGCTCAGTCCCCGCCGGCAGGGCCATGACAAGATCAGGCAGGAAATTTGATAAAAACTGGAGCACCGGGCGCTACAAGGCAACCGACCGGAACCGGATTGGTCGGGAACCAGTGGCTGAACGCACATTAATCCCGCCAGTCGCCGGAACGTGTCAGAATCCATTGGAATTCCGGTAACCTGTGCCAGTCACCCCGGCAAATCACAGCTAATCTTAGGGCATGAGTGATAACAACCAGCTGATCATCTGCGAGTACTGCGATGCGGTTTACCAACGTCCGACGCTGGCCCGCCACCAACAGGCCCACTGCGTGCGCTGCGGCGGCCTGCTGGCGCGCCCTCATCTCTTCCATGTCGATCATCTGCTGGCGCTGTGCCTGACCGCCATCATGCTGATCGGCTTCCTCAGCTTCTATCCGGTGCTGGTCATCCGCACCGGAGGCCAGTCCCATGCGGCCACCCTGGTCGACGCGGTCTGGGCCCTGACGAAGGGGCCAACGGACATGCTGGCCCTGGTGGCGGCCTTTTCCATCGTCATTGTTCCCGTCACCCAGGTCGCCCTACTGACCTGGCTGCTGGGGTTTGCCCATTTCCGCCAGCGGGCGCCGGGATTCCGGGGCTGCATGCGCTGGCTCGCAACGCTGGGCCCCTGGAGCATGCTGGAAGTCTTTCTGCTGGGCGCGCTGGTCGCCGTGTTCAAGATCAGTGGCCGGATCGATGTATTGCCGACGATGGGCCTGCTCGCCCTCGGCGGGTTGAGCTTGCTGATCATCGGCATGGCCGGTCGGGACGTGCAACGCCTGTGGGATGAACTGCCATGACCGTGCCGGTTGCCGCCGAACTGGGCCTGTGCCTGTGCCACCGCTGCCACCAGGCCTGCGATCTGGAGACCAGCCCACACACCTGCCCCCGCTGCGGCGCCCACCTGCACAAGCGCAAACGCAACGCCATCACCCGCACCTGGGCGCTGATGCTGACCGCACTGATCCTCTACATCCCCGCCAACGTGCTGCCGATCATGCACACGACGTCTTTCAAGGGCGACTCGACGGCGACCATTCTGGGCAGTGTCGTGACCCTCTGGCGAGACGGTGCCTGGGACATCGCCACCATCATTTTTATCGCCAGCGTCGGCGTACCGGTGACCAAGTTCCTGGTCCTCGGTCTGCTATTGTGTACCGTTCACAAGGGCAATACGCGCTCACGCCGGGACAGAACCCGCCTCTATCGAGGGCTTGAGCTGATAGGCTACTGGTCTATGCTCGATGTATTCGTGGCTGCGCTGCTGACGGCGCTGGTCCAGTTCGGCGCACTGGGGACCATCGAACCCCGACCGGGTATTCTCTTCTTCGGCCTGGTGGTCGTGCTGACCATGCTGGCCACCCTGAGCTTTGATCCACGATTGATATGGGACACGGATACCCACGATGACTAATGGAACGACGCCGCAGTCGCCCGCCGAGGCAGACGTCAAGTCCCGTCGCTGGAGCTTGTCACTGGTGTGGCTGGTGCCGCTGGTGGCGGCCCTGGTCGGACTCTCGATGCTGATACGCGCCTGGCACGACGCCGGCCCTACCGTGGAGGTCACCTTTGAGACCGCCGGCGGGCTCACACCCGGCCAGTCCCAGGTGAAATACCGCAATGTGGTCATTGGCGAAGTGTCGGCCATCCGTCTCAGCCAGGATCACAAGAAAGTGGTCGTCACCATCGATCTGGATCGCGACGCGAAAGACTTTGCCCGCAAGGACTCGCGCTACTGGGTCGTGCGCCCCCGCATCGGCACCGGCGGCGTCTCCGGGCTGGATACCCTGCTCTCCGGTGACTTTATCGCAGCCGACCCGGGCGATTCCGATCAGCACGTCACCCGCTTCGAGGGCCTGGAAAACCCGCCACCGGTCACCTACGGCGAACCGGGCAAGCGCTACCGCCTCAAGGCCGGCGATCTGGGCTCGCTGGATATCGGCTCACCCATCTATTACCGCAAGGTGCGTGTGGGCCAGGTGGTCTCCTACGAGTTGGACGACACTGGCGACGGTGTCGACGTAGACATCTTCATCAACGCGCCCAATGATCAATATGTCACTGCAGACACCCGATTCTGGAACGCCAGCGGCATCGATATCGGCGTCAGCGCCAATGGGCTGGAACTGGATTCTGAATCGCTGCTGTCCGTACTGACCGGCGGGGTGGCATTTTCCACACCGAAGCGGGAGTCCGATAGCGCCCCGGCCGGGGCCGGCACCGAGTTCCAGCTCTTCTCGGAGAAAAGCGTGGCGCTATCGCCCGGCAAAGGGCCGGCCCAGCGGATCCGGATGCGATTCGACCAGTCCCTGCGCGGCCTAAAGGAAGGTTCGCCAGTGGAGTTGATCGGCAAGGAGATCGGTGAGGTCACCCGCGTCACCCTGGATTACGACGCCAGCAGCAAGACGTTCCCGGTGATTGTGGACGCCCGCATCTATCCCCAGATGATGGGGCAGGCCTACGGCAAACTGCTGACCGACATCCGCCAGCCGGCCGGCAATGCCGACGAGGTCCCCAGGCTGTTTGAAGATCTGGTAAACCAGGGTTTGCGTGCCGAAGCCCGGACCAGCAACCTGCTGACCGGCCAGCTCTTCGTGGCACTGGAGCTGTATCCGGACGCCCAGCCGGTCGAGTTTGATGTGACCCTCGATCCCATCCAGATTCCCACCCGTCCGACCAGTCTGGACAAGTTGCAGGAACAGCTCACCCGACTGGTGGACCGGTTCAGCAAGATTCCGTTTGAAAGCATCGCCAACAACATGAACGGCAGCCTCGCCGAGCTTCGCAAGACGTTGAGTTCCATCAACAGCGACGTCATGCCCTCAGCCCTGCAGACCCTCAAGAGCATCGATGGGGTGATGACCGACATGCGCTCGACGCTAAACCAGGCAGCAGACGCCCTGGACCCGTCGTCGCCGGAACGCACGCGCATCGGCCATGCCCTGGACGAAGTGGAGCGCATGTCCCGTTCCGTGAGGGAGCTGTCCGACTACTTGCGCCGACATCCTGAATCCATGATCCGCGGGCGCTCGCAGCCGGTAAGGAGTGACCAGTGAGGAAACCTTTTACACGCCGTCCCAACGCCGTACTGGCAACCAGCGCCCTGTTGGGAATCGTCCTGACCTTCACGGGGTGCAGCAGCAGTCCACCGGTGCGCTTTCATACGCTGGTTCCGCCGGCTGACGCCGCGGAGGCGACGGGTGAGGAGGCGCGCATTACGGTGGAGAACGTCACGGTGCCGCCGCAGGTTGACCGCACGGCACTGGTGTTGCGGTCGGACCGGAGTCAGCTGCAGGTGCTGGAATCGGACTGGTGGGGCGCGCCACTGCCCCAGGAAATCCAGAGCGCCCTGACGGTCTCACTCAACCCGCCGCAGGCCAGGGACAGCCGGATCCATGCCTGGATCAACATCACCCGGTTTGAGGCCATACGCAACGATCAGGCCTGGCTGGATGCGGACATCCGCCTCGACAACCGCGATACCGAAGCCCAGCTCAAGCAACTGAACTGCACCACCCGCATCCGGCGCCAGGCCGGCCCGACCGTCACCGACACCGTTCTGGCCCAGCAGGCCAACATCGCCACCCTGGCCGATCGGATCCGCGCCCAGGCCAAACGCCTGCTGGCCGGCGACGACAGCTGTCCGCCGCCGGTCTGAGCCACGGATTACTGGTGTCCGGCCACCGCGTGCGGGACGTAGGGGCTTTCCAGGATCGTCCTTTCCTCGTCGCTCAGGGTGATGTCCAGGGCGGCGATGGCGTCATCCAGATGCGCCTCCTTGCTGGCCCCGACAATCGGCGCGGACACCACCGGGTTGGACGCCACCCAGGCCAGCGCAATCTGTGCCATGGGCAGTCCGCGCTGTTCGGCGACGCTGCGCAGGGCTTCGATCACCGGCGCGTCGATATCGCTGCCCAGGTGCCATTTGCGAGTCATCTGGTCGGTGCGGGCGCGGGTGCTCTCGCCGCCTTCGCCCTGGGTGGTCTTGCCGGCGAGAACGCCACGAGCCAGCGGGCTCCAGGGAATCACGCCCACGCCCTGATCGGCGCATAACGGGAACATCTCCCGTTCCTCTTCCCGATAGACCAGGTTGTACATCGGCTGCATGGTGACGAATTTCGTCCAGCCGTTGCGCTCGGCCACGTGCTGGGCCTTGGCGAACTGCCAGGCGAACATGGACGAGGCGCCGATGTAGCGGACCTTGCCGGCCTTCACCACATCGTGGAGCGCTTCCATGGTTTCTTCGATGGGCGTGTCGTAGTCCCAGCGGTGAATCTGGTAGAGGTCAACATAGTCGGTGCCCAGCCGTTCCAGCGACGCATCGATGGCGTCCATGATGTGCTTGCGGGACAGGCCGCGGTCATTCGGACCGTCACCCATCGGGTTATAGACCTTGGTGGCCAGCACGAACTGGTCACGCCGGGCGTAGTCCAGCAGCGCCTTGCCCACGACCCGCTCGGATTCCCCGACCGAATACATGTCGGCGGTATCGAAGAAGTTAATCCCCGCATCCAGCGCCTTCTTGATGAAGGGCCGGCTGGCCTCCTCGTCCAGGACCCAGTCACGCCATTCCGGCGTACCGTAGGTCATGGTCCCCAGACACAATGGTGACACCTTCATACCGGTTGAACCCAATCGGCGATATTCCATGGCAACCTCCTTCGGGTGGTTCGGTGTTTTCAAGGTCATGCACAGGCGAGCTTGAGAGGGGGTCGCTTTGAGTCGGCCAATACGCCGGCCAGCGACGAGTCTTGTGAGTTCATGCTGAACCGATGACGCCGCACCCGCAACCATTGACGATCACGGGGATCAATCGCCGAGGTTGCCGCGGTCCATCGGCGCCGGATCGATATCGGCGTAATCCTTCGGTTCAAAACGGGGCGTGCAGAGGGCGAGAAACACCAGATCACGATCGCCGGTATTGCGGATGCGCTGACTGGCACCGGCCGGGATGATCACGACATCGCCCGCTTTAACGGGCCCGGCGACGGTCTCCCCCACTTCGACCCAGCCTTCGCCGTCCAGGATCACGTAGCGCTCGACCTGATGCGCCAGACGATGCAGGCGGGTGATGCATCCAGGTTCCACACGGGCCCGGGCGATGGACAGGGCGGGATCGTCCACCGAGTTCGAGAGTTCCAGGATGAAACAGCCTTCCTCGAAGAAATACTCGGCGGAGGCATCCGGCGATGTGATGCGAGCCTGGCTCATGACACACCTGTCGTCCCGACCGACGGCACCGCCTCATGACGAAGCGAGCGCAGCATGAACCCAAACGACACGGCGGCGCAGGCCGCCATGGCCAGCACAACGGCCAGCAGCGTGTGTGGCAGCAGCGCCGAGAGCGCGCTTATCGTGCCGGCAGCACCAAACTGGGCCGCACCCAGCAATGCCGCTGCGGTGCCACCACTGGTGGGAAAATGCTCCATGAAACAGGCCTGGATGTTGGGCGAAATGGCGCCCATGACCCCGATCGTCAGCATCATCGCAGCAAGGAACCCATAGACGGGCCAGTTCAGCGCAGCGGCCGCTACCAGCAGGAGGGCACCCAGCCCCTGCAAGGCACTCGCCATTTGCAGGACACGCAGCGACGGCAGGCGGGACAACAGCGCACGATTGGTCAGGTTCACGCAGAACATCGCCACGATGTTGGCGCCGAACAACAGCGCAAAGGTCTGCTCGGATTGGCCGAAATGCTCCTGGTAGATGAACGAGGCGTGGGTGATGAACAGCATCATCACCGAGAACGACCCGATCTGCCAGAAAATGAAGGGCAAGGCCCGGGTGTTGGACAGCACAGAGGCATACCGCTTCAGGATGCTCATTCTGACCGCCGTGCCGGGTACCGCGACCGGATCGCGGAACACTGTCCCGAGCAGAACCGGCACCACGAGCACAGCGTACAGGGCCAGGAAGATGAAAATCACGTTCCAGGGCCCGATGGCCAGCAGGGTGCTGCCGATGCTGGGGGCAATCCCTGGTGCGATCACCATGATCAAACCAATCATGGAGAACAGCTTGGCCGCATCCTGACCGCTCACCCGATCGCGCACCAGCGCCGGCACCGAGACCAGCACCCACCCGGCTCCGATGGCCTGCACGGCTCGCCCGACCAGAAACACCGCCAGGGCATCGGTGAATGCCAGCCACAGGCTGGCGATCGAAAAGATGGCGAGGCCGGACATCAGGACCACCTTGCGACCATAGCGATCCGAGAGGGCCCCACCAATCAACTGACCAAAAGCGAGGGAAAAGATGTAGACCGACACGCTCAGGGAGACTTGCTGGGAGGACACCCCCAGGGAGTCTGCAATCTCGGGAAACGCAGGTAGATAGGTATCCACCGAAAACGGCCCGAGCATCATGGTCGAGGCCAGCGCAAAAATGAGTGAAAAGCGAACGTGCGGTTCCGTCTTCGACATGCAGCATCCAATTCAGCGGGTAACGATAATCACTCGCAAACTATAGATTGATTCGCTAACGACATAAATTGACAAAAATGCTTACTATCATTCAGATAGAATCCGTGTACAGCCTTAATTTAGCGTGCAGACCCGCCGAAGACAGACCGCCATCAGGATCTGGCGCACCTCCATTGCGGAATCCCGACCAGATTCAAAAAAACGCTGATGGCGGCCTGCCCCCTAATCAGCTGATCGACAGGATGGTGCGCTCCCGGGGCCAGCGCACCTTCTTCAGGCCAGCGAGCCAATCCGTCTCCGTGTCCCGGTAGCCCAGAGCGACGAGGACGACACCGTGCAGGCCCCGATCGCGGAGTCCGAGCACCGCATCCAGCGCCACCGGGTCGAATCCTTCCATAGGCGACGCATCGACCTGTTCCAGGGCCGCGGCGCTCAGGACGGTGCCCAGGCCAATGTAGGCCTGGCGTGCGGCCCACTCAACCCGCTGCTCGGGCGTGCGCTGTTGCAGGGTGCCTTTGATCATGTCCCGATAGCCAGAGAGTTCGGCAGGATCGACGTCCCGCTCGGTGGCAATCCGCTCGATCAGCTCATCCACATGGGCTTCCTCAACCGGATCCCAGGTGGCGAATACCAGCAGGTGGGAGCACTCGGTGACCTGCGGCTGGTCCGCAGCCTTCTCCCGGATAGTCGCCTGCAGGGCCGGATCATCCACCACCAGCACCGTGTAGGGCTGTAACCCGAAGGACGACGGCGCCAGATGGGCCGCATCAAGGATGCGCGCCACCTTGTCTGCCGGCACCGTGTGGCCGTTCATACGTTTGGCGGCGTAACGCCAGTTGAGAGCGTCGTAAAATGAAGACATGGTGATGACTCCTGTTGTCTTGGTCTGGACCGTCTTTATGGATCAGGAACCGGCCGCTTTGGCGGTGGCCGAAGGAGAGGCCGGCCGGCGCGCGGCGCGATGGAAAACCACGGTGCCGGCCGCCACGAGCCCGCCGGCCAGGGCCAGGTTGGGCGGCGTCGCTTCACCCAGCGCCAACACGGCGATCAGGGTGCCCACCACCGCGGCAACCGTGCCTATCTGGCTCAGGTAGACGGGACCGGCCAGTTTCTGCAGTACGAAGTAAAAGAAATAAAGGATCGCGAAAACGAGGATTTCCACGCCCAGCAAACCCAGCATGGTCGAAGACCGGAACAGGTCGTCAAACGCCCCCGGTTCCGTAGTCACGGCAAACGGCAGCAATGCCATCGCCGCACCGAAAAGCATGATGGCCGCCAGGAAAATGGGCGATGTGCCGGCCGGCCAGCGCAGGGTCCGGTAGATATTGCCAATGGCGAGTGCAATCGGCATGGCCAGGATCAGTACGGCCCACACCGGGTCGCCGGCGCTGCTACCCGCCTTGGACAAAGCCAGGATCACGCCGCCCACGAGCGCCAGAATGACGCCAATCAGCCGCTGGACACGCAGGCTCTCCATACCCAGCAGGACGGCCATAAGCCAGGTAATCAGGATCGGAAACGCGAAACTCAGCGAAATAAACCCGGCGCCGACGTGGCGCACGGCCAGGAACCCCAACGCATTCGGCAGGGCCATCAAAACGCCGGTCACGACGGCGTACTCCAGGGTCCGCCGGTTCACCGGCATCGTCTGGCCCTGCAACGCGGTCAGCGCCGTGAGCAGCACACCCGCGCCAACCAGACCCAGCATGAGAAACGTCAACCGTGGCGCCCCGGCATCATCCGCCAGTTTGGCCATGACCAGCGACAGCGCCAGAAAGGTCCCCACCAGCAACAGACAGCCTAAGGCATACAGCCCCTGCCGCTCAGCCGACTTGTGTGACTGCATCACCTTGGCCATCATTGTCCTCCAGTGTCTTGCCATCAAGATGAAAACGATCAACTATCTCGAAACAAAGTATCTTTACGTCGAGATAAATTTATCTTAGCACCAAGATAAAAAGAGGCGCAATGAGTCGAGTAAAACTCGCCACCGAGCAGTGGCAGAAAGAAATGCCGGAACTGGACCTGCTTCCCATGGAGCTGTTGGGCCGACTGGGCAGCGCGGCTCGCCAGATCACGCGAGATTACCTGGAGCCCTTCTTCAAATCACACGGGCTGCATCAGGGGGAGTTTGATGTTCTGGCGACGCTGCGCCGGTCCGGCCAACCCTACGCACTGGGACCCACGCAGCTTTTTGAGGCCCTGATGATTTCCTCAGGCGGCATGACCAACCGGCTCGACCGGCTGGAAAAGGCAGGACTGATCCGCCGCTCCCCCAACCCCGAGGACCGGCGCGGTATGCTTGTGACACTCACCGATGAGGGTCTGGCGCTGATTAACCGGATCGTGCCCCTGCATGTGGAGAATGAGGCACGCGCGCTGGAAGGGCTGACCCAACAGGAGCAGGCGCGGCTCAATGAACTGCTGGGCAAGCTGATCCAGGGCATGGACAACGCGGGCTAACGACGGAACTTCGTTTCCAGTACCACCGCGGAGTTGGTGCGCTCGACCCCCTCGAGGTTGCCGATTTCATCGAGCACGGCACTGAGCTCTTCCAGGGACTGGGCCTGGACGATGGCGATCAGGTCGTATTCGCCGCTCACGGAGAACAGCTGGGCGACGTGGTGGATCTGCTCCAGCGCCGTATTGGTCCGCGCCGTCAGCTTCTGGCGCACCTTGATGGACACATGCGCCTCCACCTGGTTCTCCGAGTAGGCCCGGCCCACATCCAGCGAATAGCCCTGGATCACCCCACTCGTCTCCAGTCGGGCAATGCGGTTCTGCACCGTGGATCGGGACAGCCCCAGTGACCGGGCCAGATCGGACACGCTGGTCCGGGCGTTCTGGCGCAACAACATCAGTAGTTTCTGGTCCTGCGGACTGATCACAACGCCACCACCCCTCACAATTCGCCACATTTTATCGTCAATTTGACAGATTCTCCCACTGATTCGCCCGTTTTGAAACTGCAAAATGACATTGGGCCCATCCATAATGAAGCCACTGATTCATGGGAGTCTTTAACACCACTCCCGAAAGCCCTGATTCGCAAAAGGTTTACACATGCAAGTATCCCGCGCTTTGTTCGATGACGTGATGGTTCCCAACTACGCCCCGCCCGCCGTGATTCCGGTGAAAGGGCAAGGTTCCCGCATCTGGGACCAGGAAGGCCGCGAGTACATCGACTTTGCCGGCGGGATTGCCGTGAACTGTCTGGGCCATTGCCACCCGGCCCCGGTCAAGGCCCTGCAGGAGCAGAGCGAGAAGGTCTGGCACCTGGCCAACGTGATGACCAATGAGCCGGCCCTGCGCCTGGCCAGGAAGCTGACCGACGCCACCTTTGCCGAGCGCGTCTACTTCGCCAACTCCGGCACCGAAGCCAACGAAGCGGCCCTCAAGCTGGCCCGTCGCTGGGCGTTCAACGAGTACGGCGAGCACAAGGACGAAATCATTTCCTTCGAGCGCAGCTTCCACGGCCGCACCTTCTTTGCGGTCAGCGTGGGCGGCCAGAAGGCCTACTCCGACGGTTTCGGGCCCAAGCCCGGCGCCATTCGTCATACGGTTTTCAACGACCTGGCCAGCCTGGAAGCCGTGATTTCCGACAAGACCTGCGCTGTCATGATGGAGCCGCTGCAGGGCGAAGGCGGCATCATCGATGCGGATCCGGCGTTCATCAAAGGCGTGCGCGAGCTGTGCGATAAACACAACGCGCTGCTGATCTTTGACGAGGTCCAGACCGGCGTCGGACGCACCGGCCATCTGTACGCGTATATGGATACAGGCGTCACCCCGGACATCCTGACGTCCGCCAAGGCCCTCGGTGGCGGCTTCCCGATCGGCGCCATGCTGACCACGGCCGAGATCGCCAGCCACCTGAAGCCGGGCACCCACGGCTCCACCTACGGCGGTAACCCGCTGGGCTGCGCCGTGGCCGAAGCCACTTTCGACACGGTCAACGACGATACCCTGCTGGCCGGCGTGCGTGTCCGCAGCGAACAGTTCAAGAAAGGTCTGGAAGCCATCAACGCCCGCTATGGCATCTTCAAGGACATCCGCGGCAAGGGCCTGCTGATAGGCGCCGAGCTGATCGACGAGCATGCCGGGCGCGCCAAGGAAATCCTCCAGGCCGGCCTCAAGGAAGGTCTGCTGTCGCTGGTCGCCGGCGCTAACGTGGTTCGCTTTACGCCGTCTCTGGTGATTCCGGAGGCGGATATCGAGGAAGGTCTGGCCCGCTTCGAAGCGGCCATCGACTCGCTGTTTGGTTCTGTCGCCAAGGCCGGCTGACCCGACGCGGAGGACGCGCCATGATCATTCGCCCAATCGCTCATACGGATCTGGACGCCCTGGCTGAGATTGCCCGGGAGTCCGGGCCCGGCTTCACCTCACTGGTGGACGACCGCGATTTCCTGACGGCCAAGATCCAGCATTCGATCGACAGCTTCAGCCGCGACGTTGTTGAACCCGGTGACGAAGGCTATCTGTTCGTGCTGGAGGATCCGGACACCGGCGATATCCTGGGTACCACCGGGATTGAAGCGTCCGTCGGACTGGACAGCCCACTCTATCACTACCACAAGAGTCAGGTGGTCCATCACTCCCGGGAGCTGGGGCTGTTCAAGCGCGTCGACGTGCTGAACATGTGCAACCACTACACCGGCTGTTCGGAAATCTGCACGCTGTACCTGCGCCCGCAGTTCCGCCGTCCCAATGCTGGCAAGTTGTTGTCCAAGGTTCGTTTCCTGTTCATGGCCCAGCATTCAGCCCGTTTTTCCCAGACCGTCATTGCCGAGATGCGCGGCATCTCCAGCGACAGCGGCGAATCACCGTTCTGGAACTGGCTGCGCCATCACTTCGTGGATCTAGAATTCGCCCAGGTCACCGAACTGGTGGGCGCCGGCAACAACGGATTCATTGCCGAGCTGATGCCCAAGTACCCGCTTTACACGCACCTGCTGAGCCCCGAGGCCCAGGCGGTGATCGGCGAGGTGCATGACAAGACGCGGCCAGCACTGAAGATGCTGGAAGCGGAAGGCTTCCGCCACAAGGGCTATGTGGACCTGTTCGACGCCGGCCCCACAGTCGAGGCCGAGCTGGACCAGATCCGCAGCGTCGCCCAGTCCAGTGAGTGCACGGTGCAGGTGGTTCAGTCTGATACCCCCGTCCTGCAGCACGGCGGTGATCTATTGTCGATTGCCAATACGCAAGTGGCGGGATTCCGCGCCACACTGACAGAACGGGCGATCCATCACCCCCAGCACGGATTACTTCAGGTGCCGGCCGACCTGGCCCGCGCCCTTGATCTGGAAGACGGCGCCAAGGCCCGCTGCGTGACGCTGGCCAGCCGTGCCCACAACAAGACAACCGGACGTGCGACAGACACCGACAATGCGTCGCAGGCCCAACTTCAACAGGAGCTTCGATATGCACTCTGATCGCGACACCCTTTTCCAGAATCTCTGGGACAACTACCGCGAGGTGACGCCGTCAGCCGAGGAAATCCATCGCCTGCTCGGTGGCACCCAGGGCAGCGAGATCATCAACGATCACATCGCGCTGCGGACCTTCAACCTGGGAAAAGTGAACCTGGACAAGCTGGCCGCCCACTTCCTGAAGCTGGGCTACCGGGAAGGTCAGGAATACCACTTCGAAGCCAAGAAGCTTTACGCCAAACACTACGAG
Organism: Marinobacter sp. R17; assembly: GCF_003789045.1. Classification (NCBI taxonomy): domain Bacteria; kingdom Pseudomonadati; phylum Pseudomonadota; class Gammaproteobacteria; order Pseudomonadales; family Marinobacteraceae; genus Marinobacter; species Marinobacter sp. R17. The sequence goes on from NZ_RHGZ01000001.1 coordinate 180,111, forward strand.
CATGACGATCCGACCGCGCCCAAGGTGTTCATCTCCGAGCTGCTGGTGGAGAAATTTTCGCCCGAGCTGCAGGCTGTCGTGAAGGATCTGGTGGAGAAAGTGGATCCCGAAGCGGTCACCGCGGACAACTTCCTCTACTCCGGTACCCACTGGCAGGTGGATTACGCCACCTACAAGCAGCTGCTGGCCGAGAGCGAGTACGCGGCATGGGTAGCCGCCTGGGGTTATCGCGCCAACCACTTCACGGTCAACGTGAACCAGCTGGAGAAGTTCCGCACGGTTGAGGAAATCAACCAGGCGCTGAAGGACGCGGGCTACACCGTCAACAGTTCGGGCGGGGAAGTAAAAGGCTCTCCGGAAGCGCTGCTGGAACAGTCCTCGACCATGGCGGACCGGGTTGAGGTGCAGTTCAGCGATCGCACCGAGGTCATCCCCAGTTGCTTCTACGAGTTTGCCCGCCGCTATCCCAGGCCGGACGGTCAGCTCTACAGCGGCTTTGTCGCCGCGTCGGCGGACAAGATTTTCGAAAGCACCGACGCCGGCATGTAAAAGCATCCCGCCAACGAAAAAGGGGGCCCGAGGGCCCCCTTTTCATTTCCAGTCAGGACATCACGCCTTGCGACGCCGGGACATGCCAATGCCTGCCAGGCCAAGGCCCAGCAACGCAACGGTGGCAGGCTCCGGTACGGAAGCTGTGGAAATGCTGGCAATGCCATAATCGCTCTGGTTGTTACAGCTGCCAGTACCGCAAGTGCCTGCGGTCGCTGTATAGGTGAGTGACGACAAGAGCGTATTGCCAAACAGGGCGCCCAGATCCACGGTACCGGCTGTCGCAGACGTTGCTTCACTTGCACCCAGGATGAGTGACGTCATATCGACGCCATCGATCAGCAGCGACAGGATGGTGTCATTGGCACTGGTATAGGTGTTGGTGAGCACCGCTGTGCTGGTGTCTGAAGAACCGAAGAAGTTCGCCGTGATGGTCGCCACTTCCTGGTAGTCCCCGAACTCCGGGCCGTCGTATAGAAACGCCAATGTCGTGCCCGACAAAACAAATCCGGAACTGGAATCAGCCGTAATGCTCTGGCCGATATCAATTTCGTTCCCACCGGCACCGGAGGTGACACCAGCACCTTCAACGCCAGCAACCGTTTTGAGGCCCAGTGAGCCGCCGCTTGAAGAGAACGTCAGACCACCAGATGACCCTGATACGATATCTGATGCGCTGATGTATGCCGCTGAAGCCGGACCAGCCAGAAGGCCAGAACAGACGACTGCTGCGGCAAGAGGTGCACGCAGTTTCATAGAAACACTCCTTCCTGGAAACATGGGATTCGCACTTCCAGTATGCGAATCCGGTGCCAACACCCCAGCCGCTTGATATGAAAGGAGTTAATGCTTCATGACGGGTTACCATGTAAACAATCTCGACGTCGCTTTTGGCAACATAAAGCAGCGCCGACGACGCCGCGACAGGACAGAGATAACCTCCGCTATTGCCGATAAATGCTTGGCGAAACGAGAGACGGGAAGCAATACTGGGTTGTGGGGAGTTCGGTTTTAAGGGCCATCGCCCGTAAAAATCGCCATCGGGTTGGGTCAGCAGGCTGTTAACCGGATGGAACAACCGACAAAGAAATCGACGGTCCATTATGAAAACTGCGAAAACACCGTGGATAGAAGGCGCCTTCTGCCCGCTGGAGACACCGCGTTTCCTGTGCGATGAGATGCTGCGGGGCTTTGGCGAATGGCTGCGGGTGGCCGGCTACGACACCACCTCACCCACCAGCGGCACCCGCGATCGCGACGTGCTGGAAACCGCCGTCGACGAAAACCGCTGGCTGATCACGCGGGACCGGGAGCTGCTGCTGCATCGCAACGCTCCGCAGTACGTGCTGTTGCTGGAAAGCAACGGCATGGAATCCAACTTCCGGGAACTGACCCGGCTGCTGAACCTGGACTGGTTACACGCGCCCTTCTCCCGCTGCAAACGCTGCAACACCCCACTGCGCCCCGGCCCATTGCCCGACGATACGCCGGAGATCGACGACAAGCGGGTCTTTTGTCACTGCCCGGGCTGCAAGCATGTTTATTGGGAAGGCAGCCACGTCCGCCGGATGCGCGGCAAGCTGCTGCGATTCAATCGCTGGCGTCATCCCCGGCGGTTTTTGCCGGCCACCAGCCCTCTGAACGGAGCCCTGCCTCGCTATCTGACGGAGTAGATGGCCAGTTCACGCTCTCGCCGTTTGTCGTCGGCATCCTTGTCGACCGCTATCGCCTCGATCCGCGCAATGTACGACTCCGGCAGCGCATGCTCCTGAGCGCCCACGAGTACATGGTGGCGATACCAGTCTAAAGGACGCAGCGACGGGTCGATGTCCGTGGCCACGTAGAGCCGTACCTCCAGCTCACGCCCCTCGTTCGTCCTGGCTGTGGCAACGGCCTCCTCATAACCTCCGCCGACGCCTTCGATGCGGTCCAGACGGCGCTTGTCACGCTCGGGAATGTCATAGACCACGCCATGCAGCCGGTCCGCAGGGTCGCCGGTCCAGAGCGCATCGCACTTGGCCGAGCCGTCGCGGCGACTGCGCTTGTGGAAACAGAGTCGATAGCCCTCGATGGCGGCAACGGTAACAAAACGGGCCGCGGGAATGCGTTCGAGCAGCCGGGCCCGGGACATGTTGGAACCATAGGCAAAGCAGAGCACGCTTGATCCTCTCCTGGTCAGCATTGCGCAATATTGTCCAAGCACGGCTTTTCCGGCGACGATATAGTGGTCTGCATAGGCGATTCACACGCCGGAGAGACAGCCGTGGAACAGGACAGCCAATTCCAGTTTATCAAGAGCCGCCATTTGCCGGAGGTCACCGCCCTCCAGGCCGAAATGGACGGGTTCACCTACGACAAGCACGCCCACGAGGAATATGCCTTCGGCGTCACCCTGAGCGGTCGCCAGGACTTCTTCAGCAACGGGCAGTTCCACAAAAGTCCGCCGGGCAACATCATCCACCTCAAGCCGGAAGAGGTGCACGATGGGCACTCTGGAGTCGAAGAACCGCTGAGCTACGTGATGCTGTACGTCCACCCACGCCAGATCGAGCCGCTGTTTGCCGATGCCGCCGGCGTGCAGCGCATCGACGACGTTCGTATGAGCGAAACCCTGGTGCAGGATCCAGTCCTGCGTCAACACATCATGGAGCTGGTACGGCTGATTACAGATAACGTCGGCAGCCGCATCGAGCAGGAACACGCCCTGTTGCGCATTGCCTCCCGCGTGGTGCAGCGGGTCGGCCACTACGAACCGGACGAGCTGACACGCCGGGCCGACGCCTTGCTGCAACGGGCCAAAGATTTCATCCACCACCACGTGGATGCCGACCTGTCCCTGGAGGACATCAGCGACGCCGCCAACCTGTCGAAATACCACTTCCTGCGGCTGTTCCGGCGCCAGTTCGGGATCACGCCTCACCAGTACGTGATCAACTGCCGCATCAACGCCGCCCGGACCGCGCTGGAAACCGGCGAGCCACTCAACGACGTGGTCTACCGCTACGGATTTTCGGACCTGAGTCATTTCAACCGCCGCTTCAAGCGGATCTACGGTATGACGCCGAAGCAGTACCAGAGCAGCATCCGCCGCTAAACCCGGGCCTCCACCCAGACTCAAAAGCTCGATCCAGGGGACACTGATGATTGAAATCTTCGCCTATGCCATAGGCGTGATGTACACGCCTGGGCCTGTCAATCTGCTGGGCCTCAATGCCGGCCTGAACGGTCAGTTCCGCGCGGCCACCGGTTTTTATGTGGGGGTTGGCAGCGCCATGCTGATCCTGTTCCTCACGTTTGGCTGGATCGGCTCGGCGTTTGTGGGCGGCAACGTCTTGCTGGTCATCAGCCTGGCAGGTTGCACGTACATCATCTACCTGGCCATACGCCTATTGCGGGCCAGCGTGCACGTGGAAGAGAACGCTGGCGAAGCACGGGCCCTGGGCTTCCGGGACGGACTGGTGATCCAGCTGCTCAACCCCAAGGGCGTCGTCGCGACACTGCCCATCGCCACCATCCAGTTTCCCGGCGCCGGCATCCATGGCGTTGGCGTGGTGATCTGGTCGGGCGTTCTGGCCCTGCTCGCTATCGGCGCCCCCGGCAGCTACGCCCTGGCCGGCAGCGTTCTTGGACGGCGCATCACCCGACCGGCCGTGTTTCGCTGGTTTAACCGGGTGATGGCCCTGCTGTTGCTCTACGTGGCGGGGGCGATTGGCTATGACTTCGTCTACCGCCCCCTGCTCACCTGACGGGGCACTAGTGGAACGGGAACAGGTAATTCATCCACGCCGACATCCGCAACAGGATCTTGCGCATGATCGCCACATGATGGAAATGATCGCTGTAGACCGCCATCTGGCCGTAGGCGCCGCCGGGCAAGTGCTGGCGATACTTGTCGAAGGCCGGGTCGGTGATACGCACGCGAACCGGGACCCGGCCCGGGCCGGCCGGGTCGGTCTGCAGGTTTCCGGAAGGTTGTAGCTGACCTTCGGCCAGTATGGGCAGCACGGTATCCACCTCGCCAGAAAACACCTGGCCGGGAATCCCGTCGAACGCCACTTCCGCCTCATCCCCGACTTCCAGCCGAAGCAGACTGTTCTGGCGGAACCAGCCGGTGAAGATGTCGGCTTCCTGGTGGACAAAGATCAGCGAGGGCCGCAGTGGCAGGTTGACTGCCATCATGCCCGGCCGCAGGAACAACTGGGACACATAACCACGAGTGGGTGCCCGCACGACGGTCTCGTCGAGATCGTAACGGGCCGCAACCAGTTGACTGGACAGGTCATCGACCTGCGCCCTGGCCAGATCCTGGTTACGTTTCGGACCGGCACCGGTCCTCGCCAACTGGGTCGCCCGATCCAGATCCATCTTCGCCGACTTGAGCTGGGCTTCCAGCGAAGCCACTTTGGCTTCAAACGGCGTGGGATCGATACGGAACAGCACATCCCCTTTCTCAAGCAGAACATTCGGGGAGGCGTCCACACTGACCACCCGGCCCCTTACCGAGGGAATCATCGGCGTTGTCAGTTCATATTTGCGCGCCCGCTCCGAATAGGGATGGTTGTAGTTCATTAACATGATCATCGCGCCAATCAACAAGACGCCACCCAGCACCGCGGTCGGCACCGTCCACTTGTTCAGCGGCACCCGGAAAACCTTGAATATGAAGACGCAAATGGCGGTGTAAGTCAGAATCAGCAGCAAGTCCATGATCAGTCCTCCCGCTGCCGGTCGCCGGACTGCGACTCAAATCGTTCCAGACGCTCGCTGAGCTCGGCCACACGGGCCTCAAGATCAGCCAGGTGACTGTGATCGGAACGCCCATCGCTGAACCCCCACCCCCGGTCGGGCCGGTACAGCGACGCCCATATCCAGAGGAACGGCCAGATCACGTGAAGCGTCAGCAGGCTGACCCAGCCCGCAATGTGTATGGCGTCCTGATGCGGGTGGTTGCGGTGCTTGGCAATGTCGTAGGGGATATCGTGAATTGCGATGATGCCGTAGAACAGGACAATCACGACGAAGAACAGAAGGAACAGGGCAATATAGTCGAGCATAATCAACTTCCTTGGTTGACCGACGGCCACAACCCCCCCTGGCCGTTCTTACGGAGCCTCTTGTAGGCCCCCTAAAAAGCGTAGCAGCATTTACGCCAACCGACGGACATTCCGGACGTTTCCCGCCAGACAGCGCCTGCCCCCCTCTTCGTTAAGCGATCCCCGACTGCAACAACCCACAAGAAGTTGATCCAGATCATCCTCAAAAAACCTTAATGCGAATAATTTCGTTTAGAAATGGTGCACAATTCTCTTTATCATTGATGATCATTTCTGCAACAATTCGGGGCCGCCGGCCCGGCAGCCGCCCTTCGCGCCACATGAGCGCGGAAGTCAGCAGCCATCGTCATGGGCCGACCAACCGCTATCGTTATTTCCGGGAGACCACTGAATGCTGAACCGTACCCTCTCAGCCGCCGCCATCCTGCTCGCAACACTGGTTGCCCTGCCTGCTGCTGCGGACATCAAGACCTATAACATCGAGCTCAAGGATGGTCAGCTGACGCCCAAAACGCTGAACGTAGCGGCGGGCGAGCGCTTCAAGCTGCAGGTTCAAAACAACGGCCAGGCACCCGCCGAGTTCGAAAGCAAGCGCCTGCGCCAGGAGAAGATCCTGGTTCCCGGCGCCAACTGGGCAGTGGTGATCAAGCCCCTGAAAGCCGGTGAATACGACTACTTTGACGAGTTCAACCTGCCGGAAGCCCAGGGCACGCTGATCGCAGAGTAAGGAACCGACATGGAACAAATTATCTTTGTCGTCTGGAGAGAGAGCATCGAGGCCCTGCTGGTCGTCGGTATCCTCTACGCGTGGCTGCGCCAGGCCGAAGTGGCCGGGGCGATGCGCTACCTGTGGTTCGGCGTGGGCGGCGGTATCCTGTTCGCCATCGCACTGGCCGCGGCCCTGCTGGGGATCCAGCAATTCCTGGGGGATGTCGGCCAGGAAATCTTTATGCTGCTGATGATGCTGGTCGCCACCGTGCTGATCGTACAGATGGTGCTGTGGATGCGGGAGCATGGCCGGCACCTGCACAGCCATCTCAAGAACGAAACCCAGCGGGCGCTGGAAGACCGGACCTTCTGGTCCATCAGCATCCTGGTGGCCATTGCCATTGGCCGTGAAGGCTCGGAAACGGTGATTTTCCTCTACGGCATGAGCTATGCCCAGCAGACCGCCCAGGACTGGCTCGGTTTCGCCGGTGCCGTGGCGGTGGCCCTGGTTTTGGCCGGTTTCACCTATTACCTGCTTCAGGCCGGCCGTCGCTGGATGTCCTGGAAGCACTTCTTCCGCTTCACCGAAATCATGCTGCTGTTGCTGGCCAGCTCGCTGTTGCTGTCGGCCGTGGATCGCATGATTGGCCTGGGTTGGGTGCCCACCGGTATCGACCCGCTGTGGGACACCTCTGCCGTGCTCGACGATACCAGCCGCTTTGGCGGTGTCGTATCCGCATTGACCGGCTACCGGGCCTATCCGGCACTGACCGACGTCGTCGTGTGGCTGGCGTTCTGGGCCGGCATTTTCGGCCTGTTCCGTCTTCAGCGCCGGCAACAGGCGCCCGTCACTGCCTGATCCAGGCCGTCTCACCGGCCTGCCTGCGAAACTTTCTCGGGCAGGCCGGGAGCTTTCAGACTACGCCGACACGCCAAACAGCAGCCCCACCGCAGCCGTCGCCGCCATAGCCAGCGCACCCCAGAAGGTCACCCGGGCAGCCGCCTTGCGAATTGACGCGCCGCCGGCCCGGGCCGACAAGGACCCCAGCAGCGCCAGGAAAATCAGCGACGCCAACGGCACCCCCCAGCCGAGTCCCGCCACCGGCATCAGCCAGACCACCAAAAGCGGCAGGAAAGCCCCCGCCGCAAACGTCGCGGCTGAAGCCAGCGCCGCCTGCACCGGGCGGGTCGTATAGGCGGCGCCCTCAATACCCAACTCATCCCGCGCGTGGGCCGCAAGGGCATCGTGCTGCATCAATTCAACAGCCACCTGACGGGCCAGCTCCGGGGCCAGCCCCCGGCCTTCATAGATCTCCGCCAGCTCGCGGATTTCCTCCTGGGGTTGGTGGGCCAGCTCATACCGCTCCCGACGCAGGTCGGCCCGTTCAGTATCCGCCTGGGAGCTGACCGACACATACTCGCCCGCCGCCATCGACATGGCCCCCGCCACCAGCCCCGCCACGCCGGCAATCATGATCTGTTGTGACGATGCCCCGGCGGCCACGAACCCAAGAATCAGGCTCGCAGTGGAGACGATCCCGTCATTGGCACCCAAAACGGCGGCCCTAAGCCAACCAATCCGACCACTGCGATGCTTTTCACGATGCCTCACCGACACCTCCTCCTGTACCAACCACCGGATCTGGCCCCACGCTCGTCACGTCCGCTGCCGAACGAACCCGGCCAGTCCGACTTCATGATGAGATTTTTATATCCATCCTATTAAATATCACCGAAGTTCCTGTCATCCAACGCCTACCGTGCCCGGCGACACAACGTCGGATCGACTGTCGCGGAAGGCCTGCCACGCAGACCTCTTTCGAGTTGGGGAAAGTCCAAGGAGAGAGCGAGGATGACACCCCAAGTATGCACCTTGACGCGTGCCTGCGGCACCAGCAAGCATGGGCCCGAGCTGTAAGGGGTGTGGTCCACACTGACCGAGCCATTTCACCATGGCCAGCCACACCTCCCGGTCAGGAGCGGTCGATCCGCCAATCCGTCGCCCGGCGGACGCGTTATTTTGCCGGGCCTGTCTTTGCGTGACGGAAGCCGCTTCAACACGATGAAAAGGAGACCTCACGATGACGAGTAAGGACCAGAAACCGACAACGACCGATGCCGGTATTCCTGTCGCCAGTGACGAACATTCCCTGACGATTGGCCCGGACGGCCCGATCGTGCTGCACGACCACTACCTGATCGAGCAGATGGCCAACTTTAACCGCGAGCGCATCCCGGAGCGCCAGCCCCACGCCAAGGGTGGCGGTGCCTTCGGCTATTTCGAGACCACGGAAGATGTCAGCCAGTACACCAAAGCGACGGTGTTCCAGAAAGGCACCAAGACCGATCTGGTGATTCGATTCTCCAGCGTGGCCGGTGAGCGCGGCAGCCCGGACACCTGGCGCGATCCCCGCGGTTTTGCGGTGAAGTTCTACACCAGCGAGGGCAACTACGACATGGTGGGGAACAACACGCCGGTGTTCTTCGTGCGCGATCCGATGAAATTCCAGCACTTCATCCGCTCACAGAAACGCCGGGCCGACACCAACCTGCGCGACCACGACATGCAGTGGGATTTCTGGAGCCTGTCACCGGAGTCTGCCCACCAGGTGACCTGGCTGATGGGCGACCGGGGCATTCCCAAAACCTGGCGCCATATGAACGGCTACTCCAGCCACACCTACATGTGGGTCAACGCCCAGGGCGAGAAATTCTGGGTGAAATACCACTTCAAGACCGACCAGGGCATCCAATGCCTGACCCAGGAAGACGCCGACCGCCTGGCCGGTGAAGACGGGGACTACCATACCCGGGATCTCTACGAGGCGATCGAGCGCGGTGACCATCCCAGCTGGACGCTCTACATGCAGATCATGCCGTTCAAGGATGCAGAGACATACCGCTTCAACCCGTTCGACCTGACCAAGGTGTGGCCCCACGACGACTACCCGCTGACCAAGGTGGGCCGGCTGGTCCTCAACCGTAATCCGACGGATTACCATACCGAGATCGAGCAGGCCGCGTTCGAGCCGAACAACCTGGTCCCGGGGATCGGCATCAGTCCGGACAAGATGCTGCTGGGCCGGGTGTTTTCCTATGCCGACGCCCATCGCGCGCGCTTGGGCGTCAACTACAAGCAGATACCGGTGAACTCGCCCAAAGCGCCGGTACATGCCTACACCAAGGACGGCGCGATGCGGATGCAGAACGCCACTGATCCGGTCTACGCCCCGAACAGCAAGGGCGGCCCAGTGGCCGACGGAGAGCGCTACCCCACGGACTCCACCTGGGAGACCAGCGGCGATATGGTCCGCGCCGCGTACACGCTGCGCAAAGACGATGACGATTTCGGACAGGCCAATGCCCTGATCAACCAGGTGATGGACCAGGCGGCCCGGGACCGTTTGGTGTCCAACGTGGTCGGGCACATCAAGGGCGGAGTAAAAGAGCCCGTGCTGTCCCGCGCTCTGGACTACTGGAAGAAGATCGACGCCGAAGTTGGCGCCCGGATTGAACAGGGCGTGAAGGAAAACTGATCGTTTGACTGAACCACCGCCAGGCGTCCCGGTCAGGGGCGTCCGGCGGTCAACACCCGACCTTTACGGCATAACGCATCAGGCTTTCCAGAACGGCTTGTAGGCTTCCTCGACCAACGACCCGATGGGCAATCCTACGTCCAGTTCGGCCCGTGTGGTATCGATCTCCCTCAACTGCCCGCGCAGCCGGGCACGCGTCCGGTAACGCCGGAACCATTCCCGCAGCACACGCCCCACTCGAACAGACCTCGGCAGCGGCCGGCGGAGTACGTCAGAACTCCCGACCTCCATAGGAGGAATAAAAACAGTTTCAGTGCGTCTGGATGTCGCAGTTTGCATGATAAATACCTCCAGGAAATATGAATTGAGGCCGGCCGGTAAATGCCATTAAACTGCGATAAAGATGGGGTATCTATCAGTCTTTCTGAAAAGCGGCGTTCGTAAAATATGAACATAAAACTCGATAAGCTACGTTCATTCGTGCTGGTGGCCGACGAAGGTAACCTGACCCGCGCTGCCAACCGGCGCCACACGACGCCATCGGCGGTCAGTGAACACCTGCGTCAGTTGGAGGATCACTTCGGGCTGGCCCTGTTCGAACGCAACACACGCGGGATGGCCCTGACGACCGCCGGTCGCAAACTGCTGGCACCGGCGCGCCAGGCGCTGATGCAGGTGGCGGAACTGGACGAGATTGCCCGGGCGCTGCGCTGCGAACAGCCCGAGCCGCTGTCGTTCGCCCTCAACGCACCGCCGGAATATCTGAAGGTGGATCAACTGCTGCGCTCGGTCGCGCGGGACCTGCCGGAAATCGCACTGGAACTGGCCACCAGTTCATCATTCGTGATTCGTGATCAGGTGAAAGCCGGTGAGCTCGACATGGGCTATGCCTACGGCGATTACGCCGACGACCAGGTGCTTGGCCTGCGTCTGGCACCCATTCGCGTCAGTGTGGTGGGCCCACTGGAAGGCAGCCGCGAACGCTTCCCCACCGAGTTCGCTGAACGCAGGGCCCTGCCCTGGATCTGGCCCGCCGGCCACTGCCCGTTGGCCACCATGCTGCCTGACATCCTCGGCGGCGGCCGGGAGCAGGCCAACAACATTTCCTCGTCGATTGATGAACTCAGCACCCTGTCGATGATCCGGGCGGGTCTGGGGTATGGGCTGGTGGAGCATGAACTGGCCAGTCACTGGGCCGATCGAGGCAGCGTGCGGGTCTATTCCGAACCCCGCCTGAGCATCAACCTGAGCTTGCTGGTGCGTCGGGATCGGGTGGATGAGCCGGCGATTGCGGCTGTCATCGCCCTGGTCAAGCAGCTATGGCAGGAGGCCAGCGTCCCGCAAACGACGGCGACCGAAACGGTGAGCTGACGCTAACGGTCGCGCCCGATTCCCTGCAGACGCCCCACCAGAACCGGCGCGCACAGCATAAACAGCAGCCCCAATCCCATCAGTCCGCCCTGGGCCAGATCGTAGTCGGCCTTGATCGCTTCCGGCGGCACGTCGAGCGCCAGGCCCAGCGCCCATTCAAAAACAAGCGTCAGCAGCACCCAAACCAGCCCGGCGAGGAGCTGCCGGGACATCGTGATCACCTGCATCCAGCGCAGCAGGAACCAGGTGATGGCAAAGATAACGACGCAGCCCACCACCACGCCGATCTGATGGGCCATGACGGGGCCAATACGGGGCGTCAGAAACACTTCCCGCAGCGCGCCGCTGACGGATTCGGCGGCGATAATCAGTAACCAGACCACAACCACCCGGTTCCAGCGCATGGTGATCGCTGCTCCTTGTGTGAAGCCGATGTGTGGGCGGGCTGGGAACCGGCCCCGGATTAATCCACTAGCGGCTACCGGTGCCGGTGAACCGGATGATGTTATTGGGAAATTCCCGCGAGGCGACTTCATCCCGGAAGTCTTTCGCCACCTGCAGGATGGTGTCGCTGACGTGCGCGTACTGCTTGGAGAACGGCGGCCAGTAATCCCCCAGCCCCAGCGCATCGTTGATGACCAGCACCTGGCCGTCGCAGTCCGGGCCGGCGCCGATACCGATTGTGGGGATCCGCAGTTCGGCGGTAATGCGGGTGCTCAGGTCGTAGGGCACGTGCTCGATCACCACCATGAACGCGCCGGCATCCTGGATATCCCGGGCTTCGTCGGCAATGCGTTGGGCGTCTTCGCTGGTGCTGCCGACCTTCTTGAAGCTGGTAGCCGTTTGCGGCGTCAGGCCGGTGTGACCGACCACGGCAATGTCATGGGCCACAAGGTGGGCAATCACATCCAGTTTCGGCCCCTCCAGCTTGATGCTGTCGGCGCCGGCTGCAATCAGCCGCCGGGCGTGGATCAGGGCCGTGGCCGGGTCTTTGTCCGTCAGGTACGGCAGATCACCGATAATATGCGTGTCTTTCGCGCCACGGCGCACCGCTCCGATGTGATACTCCATATGCTCGATGGTCACATCCCGGGTGCTGTCGAAGCCCATCTCCACCATTCCGACGGTATCGCCGACCAGGATCACAGGCACGCCCGCCTGCTCGATCCCGCGGGCCACCGGGCAGGTGTAGGCGGTCAGCATGGTGATCGGCTCAACGCCCTTCATCGCCTGAAAATCTGTGGGAGTCTGTTTCATCGGTTGCTCCTTTCTCGGTTAAGCGCCGTTTCGACGCACTCTTGAGAACCTGTTGCAAAGGCTCAGGGGGCGTAGGTTGGGCTGACGCAGGAAGCCCAACAATAAGCGGGCAACAGACGTTCCCCTTATCCCGGACATGCTTGGAATACGGCTATTTACAACCCGCTTGGCGACCCTTGAATTGGATGAGATCGGCCGCAAACCCGGCTTGTTGGGCTTCCTGCGTCAGCCCAACCTACGGCGCTCACTACGCTCCTACAATACCGTCATAGGCTTGAGACTGGCCTCACCTTACGACCCTTCACTCAAATATGGAACCTCTCGATACAGGCCAAATCATTCGCCCCCTTAGCGGCCCTGTTCGCTATGCTCGTCAGGCTGGCATCGCGATTGAGCAATCTGAGTCAGGATTGGCCGGCACCGCTCGGGCATAGTGGCGCCCGATTGAGGAGATTTGGCAGTGAATGGATCAAAGGCATCGGCCTACGCCGCGCGCTTCAATACGGTGTTTCGGTTTATCGACGAACACCTGTCCGAGGACCTGTCCCTGGAACGCCTGAGCCGGGTCGCGCATTTCTCGAAGTACCATTTCCACCGGCAGTTCTCGCTGTACGCCGGTACGAGTGTCGCCCGTTACATCCAGCTGATGCGACTGCGGCGGGCGTCCTATCGCCTGGCGTTTATGGGGGACATGTCGATCATCGAGATTGCGCTGGAAGCGGGGTTCGAGAATCCGGAATCGTTTTCCCGGGCCTTCAAGACCACCTTTGGTCAGACACCCTCCCAATTCCGCAAAGTCCCGGCCTGGCAGCCGTGGAACGAGCGGTTTCAATTGCCCCAAAGAGAGCGGAGACAACCTATGGACGTCAAGATTATTGAATTTCCCGAAACCCGTGTGGCAGTGCTTGAACACCGGGGCTCGCCGGCCCTGGTCAACGAGTCCGCCGCCCAATTCATCGAATGGCGCAAGCAGACGGGCCTGTCGCCGGTGGCCACCAGCGAGTCGATCGGCCTGGCCTGGGACGATCCCAACGCCACGCCGCCGGACCAGTTCCGGTTCGACATCTGCGGATCGGTCACCGAGCCCGTACCGGAGAACGAATTTGGCATCGTCAACAAGGTAATCCCGGCCGGGCGCTGCGCGGTGGTTCGCCATTTCGGTTCCCACGACCGGATGACCGAACCGGCCTATTACCTGTACCGGGAATGGTTGCCGGAAAGTGGTGAGGAGTTGCGGGACTTCCCCCTCTTCTTCCACTACCACAACCTGCTCCAGGATACGCCGGAGCACGAACTGGTGACCGACGTGTGCCTGCCGCTGGTGTGAACCGACTGAAACGGCCTTCTCCCGTTCGTGGCGAAGGCCGCTTTCCGGCGCTATAGATGCTGCAGCACGTTCACGATCTTGCCGAACGGATCGCGCACGAAAAAGCGCCGGACACCCCAGGGTTCCTCGACCGGCCCATAGTCGATCGGGACGTTCGCTGTATGAACCCGCTCCAGCACCTCGTCCAGATCATCCACTTCGATCGACAGATCCGGCACCAGTGTCCCGGAACCGCCTTCCGACGCCACGCCGAGTTGTACCGTCATGGACTCGCCAGAGCTGTAGGTCCGTAACCAGCCGTGGTCCATGATGATGTCCAGCCCAAAAATGGTTTCGTAGAAGGCCGCCGCCTTGGCGGGATCATCCGTCGCGATGTTGGGCACAATGCGTTTTACTTTCATGAGATCAGTCCTTTGACACTGGGTGGATGGACTATGGCGAGACGGCACCGACAAAGATAATCGACGCCGGTTGGTGCGTGGCCGGATCCAATGGCTCCCGGATGTCGACCAGACGCAAACCACGGTCGAGAAACAGATCCACCCAGCTTGCCAGGGTCCGGAAATACCAGGGCGCCGGGTCCACAAACGAGGGATCGAAGCCCTCCCAGGAGCCGTCCCTCCAACCGTCCTCATAGGGTTGATCGCCGCACGCGGCGACCGGGTGCAGGGTCTGGACGATGAATGCCCCTGCATTGCTCAGCAGCTGAGGGACGCTGGCAAATACGGTTTCGACCGACGTGTCTCCCAGCAGGGAGAAGTTGCAAACGACGGCGTCGAAGGCCTCCGACAACGAGCCATCGCCCAGGGCTTCGTAGGTCTTCACGCGAAAATCGCCGCCGCCCGCCGCCTGGGCCTGCCCCACCAGCGCCGGTATGGCATCGACACCCACCACGCGCTCAACGTCGGCCGACAACGCCCGGCATAACCAGCCCTCACCGCAGCCTACGTCCAACACGGACCGCGGAGAACGCTGCAACACGGCGGCCACGATGGCCTGGTTGGTCACGCGCTCCCGGCTGGCAATCTGCCCGCCCCGAACGGCCTCCGTCCAGGGCTCGGCGTTCTTACGCCAGGAATCGATGATCTTGGCGTCGCTGTGGGGATTCATGCACCGCTTTCCGGCTTCGATTCCAACAGCGCCTTCAACGAGGCCAGATCCGCCTCCACGGCCTGTCGATCTGCATCAAACTGATCCTCAGTCATGTCGTCCCGACGGAACAGGGTGAAGATAAACTCGCTCCCTTCGCCATTGGGCACAACGCGCATCGGGTTATGGACCGTCACGCCGGAATCCAGGGTGACGTCGTGGTCCATCACGCCGAATTCGTTGGTTCTGGCAAAGCGGATGGTCACCCGGCCAAACGGCGCGTCGACCAGCCAATCTTCGCCAGACGGGCGCACGTCAGAGCGGGCCAGCCCCGCGGCCCATTGCGGCAGATTCCGGGGATCCGAGGCAAAGGCATAGACAGCCTCCGGAGACCGTGCAATGTAGGTACTCACGTGACAAACAGCCTGCATACCGTCCTCCTTCCGATGACGATGTCGCCCTTTCAGGCGTCACGAGGTTGCGCGTCCATGGCCGCACAGAAGGCCTTCAGCCCTGCCAGCAACGCCCCCGACAACGCGGCATCCGCCTGGATGCCACGGCGGTCCAGCTCGCTGCCCAGCAGCGGCAATGCCACGTGCGCCTCTTCGACCAGGTTTCCTGACATGGTCGTAATCACCTCTTTCAGAGCGGCCTGGGCGTGGCCGGCCCGGGGCGACGTGTTGATCAGCATCACCGGCTTGAAGGGAAACTCGGTACCGCTCACTAGCCAGTCCAGCGCGTTTTTCATCGGGGCGCTGATGCCGTGGGCGTATTCCGGACTGGCGATGATCAGGCCCGAAGCCTCGGCCAGTTGCGCCTTCAGGTCGTCCAGTGCCGGGATCCAGTCGTCTTCCAGATCCGGATTGAACAGGGGCAAGTGGCCGATTTCGCCAATCACAATGTCCACATTGTCCGGCGCCAGCGCCCGCAGCGCCTTGATCGCTGCCGTGTTGTAGGAGCGCTGACGCAAACTGCCTGACAACGCCAGTAAACGGTACCCTTCCATCGCGTGTCCTGATTGTGGTTAGCCGGCCTGGGTCTGGCCTTCCATCGCCGCCGGATCCATCCAGAAGGCCTCCCAGACGTGGCCGTCCGGATCGGCCAGGCTGCGGCCGTACATGAATCCCAGATCCTGTTTCGGGTTGATATCGGCCGTGCCACCGCTTTTCGCGGCCGACTGGCTCAGCGCATCGACCTCCTTCCGGCCGTCACAGGCGAGGGCCAGCATCACTTCGCTGGACGTGGCCGGCGGAATCGGACGATCGGTGAAGGTGCGCCACTTATCGTGAGTCAGCAGCATGACAAAAATCGACTCGCTCCACACCATGCAGGCGGCCGTCTCGTCGGTAAACTGCGGGTTATTCTCGAAACCCAGGGCGCTATAAAACGCCATGGACGCGGGCAAGTCGGCAACTGGCAGGTTCACAAAGATCATACGGGACATAATAATTTCTCCAGGTTATCCATCAGACAACAGCCTCATGCTGTTCTCCACTGGTCGGATGACCCCGCGCCTTTTCGACAGGCTCCGGAAAAATGGCAGCGACCCGTTTCGGTTCCAGCATCGATGGGTGACTTTGACGTAAAACGTAGGCCACACCCGCCCGTCTTTCTAATACGGAATCCACAACCTGGTCATTCTGCTAACCGGATACCAACCCGACTACTTGCGAACGGTGCCCTTGCGCGGGCGGCCGTATAGCGCCCTCAGTTCGTCCTTCGCCGCTTCAAGAACCTCACGCTGCGACTCGGGCATGTTCTTCCCGGCCCGGTTCAGATAGAACGTCAGCATCGACATGGCGGAACGATAGGGATCCGATTTGCGCTTCTGACTGTTTTCAGCGGACCGTTTCAGGGATTGTGCGATGGCCTTCGGGTCCTCAAGCGTGAACACGCCCTCTTCCAGATCCAGGGCATCACTGGATTCGGTGACCCGCTGGGACCAGCCCTCGGTGGCCGCCTGATGGCCCTGTTTCTGAGACTCCGACATCTCACCGCCCTCCGTGTTCGGATGAATTGGCTCCCTGCCGTCAGCGTAACGGTTCCCGACGCTCCCGATGAAGCCCTACCCAACACTACAGATCGAAAAACAACCCGACGGTCTGCACCTCGCTTTCCAGATCCGACAAGTAGAGGTGCCAGAGAATATCCTCATCCGCTCGTTCGTAACGCACGCGCCACAGCACAAGATGTTCCTTGACCTTCGCGAAGTGGCCGAGGTATTCAATCGAGCGTACATTACCGAACGGCTCGAGATTGGCCGCGGCCTCTTCGAACTCTTCCTGCGGCACCTTGCCCCGGATGGTCGGCACCTGGGCCAGCAGGTGGTCGTAGTCTGAATTCAGGTGGGCGGTGATAATCTGTTCAATGATCGGTCGGCCGATGGCCTCCGCGTTGTCGCTCGTGATCAGGCGTTCCATGCTCGTGTCTCCTGGTTCCACGCAAAAGGATGAGTGGCGCAGTCGGGTATTACGCCACCAGAGCAGTGTGCCCTGACAACGCCAAGTTGGCGAGATACCCGATCACATCGAAAGCACCTCAATCTTGACGTTGATCAGCCCCAACGACGTGTTCGCAATGCGACGGAACGCGGATTTGGAGAGATCAATGATGCGACCCGATACGAACGGCCCACGATCGTTGATTTCGACGACGACGCTTTTACCGTTTTGGACGTTGGTGACTTTGACGGTCGAGCCGAACGGCAATGTTTTATGGGCTGCGGTAAGGCGCTCGTGCTTGTAGATGTCCCCACTGGCCGTCTTTCGGTTTTGCAGGCTGTCCGCGTAATACGAGGCTTGCCCTGTTTCCGTATAGCCCACGCGATTGCCGCCAGCACCGGATTGGACGGTCGAACACCCTGCCATCAGAGTGAGGACCGCAATAGCCCATATCGTTCTTGGAGTGAATGCCATGATGTGAGTCTTTGACGATGGTCAGGTGGGACCTATCCTGGCGGCGACGGCGGGCAATGACGAGTTAAAAGAAGGTTAGAGAACAGTCTCGTCGTGATGAACGCTGCTCTCAAACCGAGTCAGGATATCCCGGACGTCCTCGGGCACGGCCGCCTGATCAACGGGGTCGCCGGCAAGTTGTTTCACCGCTGCGATGGATTCAAACCAGACGATGGCCCGTTCAAAACGCGCGTGGCTTGTCCTACTTTGCGTTCCACTCATAGACGGTCACGACCGACGACCCGGAGGTGTGCACCGGATCGCGGAACGCCAGAGCCTCGGCCTCATCCTTGCTGGCCGCCCGGATCAGGTAGGCACCGCCGGATTTGTCGGTAAACGGGCCGGCGAGTTCCAGTTTGCCCTGTTGGCGAAGGTCGTCGAGGAAAGCATAGTGGGCATCGATGACGCCCGGATCGAATTCCGGAGTCCGAAAGGTGGTGACCAGGTAGAACATGGTATTGGCTCTCTTGGGTTGTAAATCGGTGCAAAACTCGGGTGGAATAAGATCCTAAACCTTCCTGCCACCACTCGGCTCAGCGATCGCATCAAAGTCGACCAGATTCCAGGGCCGTGCCTTGCTGCGATAGATACGCTTCTTGAGGTCGGGGTAGTCGGCCATATCGTGGTCCCGGCGTTCGCCGACAACAATGCACTTTAGCACCGCGTCGCCGTTATTCCGCAGCGCATGGGCCTCGCCGCCGGCCCGATAGCCGATAAAATCCCCGGCGCTCACCTGCACGGTCTCATCGCCAATCCGCGCCTCCGCCGTGCCTTCCAGGATGTAGACGCACTCATCCTCATCATAGTGCCGGTGAAATTCCGTGGACTCCCGACCCGGCTGCACTTCGATGATGTGAAAACCGAAGCCTGTAATGCCGGTCAGATCGCCGAGGGACTTGTTGGTCCGCCTTGCGTTGTCATTGAGGAAATGGGTTTTCTCGATACCTTCGAACTGGTCGATATCGGCTTTGGTGAGGTGGTATTTGTCCATGGTGTTTGCCTGTTGTTCGATGAAGCAAGCCGCCTCCCGGACGATCCTGACCTGCTTCCAGTCTCGCCCACACGGGCCAACCTACAACGCTAATTCCAACCAAACGGTTTAGGGTCTGTTTGCTCAAGGAATTCCTCTGACAGCCCAGCCAATAAGGATTCATCGGCGAGCCCTCTAGCCCTCATGGCCGTCAATTGCATCGCAGCCTTTGATCGACTGTGATAATCGAATATGAGCGCCATCTCTTTGTCTCGATTTCGAACGAGCTTGTACAGAAGAAGATAGCGATTGTGGACATGCTCTTCCGTGTTCGATATGACCTCTTCGAACTCTTCAAGCGCTTGGCTACAGAAGCGTTCGATGGCTTTCTCCTTGATCACTTTGAATTTCTTCCAATCACTCTCTTTCATGGGAATCTCATGCTTTTATCCGGCAAAGATTTTAGGCCATTCTGGATCTGCGAAGCGGCGAAAAGGTCGTACGCCAATTGTCGTGGTCAATCAGATACCCACTCATAACACCTCCCTGATTCATTGCCGCGGCCGCTTCAGACAGATAACGAAGCAGCCGTAAAACCGTCAAGCCTTTTGCCAAAAGATTTCCTGCGGCCTCGACGTCTAACCTACAGGCGCGCTGCTTTTTCGCGTCCGACGGAACGACCTTTTAGATACCCGGTTGACCACAACACCATGACAGCCCCCAAAACCACAAACGGCAAGCTCAGATATTGGCCGACACTCAATAACTGCCCTGACGGATAGGCAGCCTGGTGAACCTTATAGAATTCAAGTGCGAAGCGCGCAGAGAATACGAGCATCAGGAATACACCAAACAGGAGACCGTGTGGTGTGCGCTGCCCTAACCGCCGGTATAGGACGGCCAATATCAAGAATACGACCAGATACGCGACCGCTTCATAGAGCTGTACGGGATGGCGAGGCAACTTATCGACCGCTTCGAACACCACGCCCCATCCCCCGGAGGTGGGAATACCGACAATTTCCGAGTTGAGGAAATTGGCAACCCGTACAAACACAGCCCCTAATGCGGCCGGAACACTCACCCGGTCAACGAGCCAGAGAAATGGCATTCTGGGCCTTAGTACCCGGGTACCAAGCCAAAGGCTGAGCAGCATCCCCGCAGCGCCACCATGGCTCGCAAGACCGCCTTCCCATAGACGAAGAATCGCCAACGGGTGTGAAAGGTAGTACTGCGGATCGTAGAACAAGCAATGAGCCAATCTCGCGCCCACAATGGTTCCCAGCAGTGCATACAGCAACAGGCGCTCGGCGTTTTCCTGGGGAATCCCTTCGGCCTTGAACATCCGAGTGAGCAGCGCTTGGCCGGCCAGAAAGGCTCCAACGAACAGGAGGCCATACCACCGGATAACCAACGGTCCAACGGCAATCAAAACAGGATCGAAATTCCAATGAATTATCATGTTCTCGCGTATCTCATGAAAACTGTCGAGGGGAGCTAGTGCCTGCCCTGAACCGCCCTTTAACGGCGAAACCACCGCTCTGAAAAACGGGCCTGGCTCGGCGTGTGCCTCTTGACGCGGGGGAGTCCACGTCCGCCAACAGCCGCTGGTCAAATGCTTGAATGCGCATTTGCGTGCGCATAAACTGAAGTGGTGCATTAAACAGCCACACGGAGGCTCCGATGGCCGAACTTTATAACGCAGCCGCACCCAAGAAAGCAGCTAACCTGTCAATTAATAGCGATTTGCTGCGTAAGGCCCGGGACCTGAAGGTTAACTTGTCCGCTACCCTGGAGCGAGCCCTGAAGGAAGAGCTTGCCAAACGCGAGGCAGCCCAGTGGGTCGAAGCAAATCGCGCGGCGATAAAAAGCTACAATGATTTCGTCGAACAACACGGATGCTTCGGCGACGAATTCAGGGACTTTTGATGGCACAGTTCGATGTGTATCCCAACCCAAGCAAAACAAGCAAAACGCACTACCCGTATCTTGTCGATATTCAAAGCAGCCTGTTGAGTGAACTGACAACTCGCATCGTCATCCCTTTGGGGAAGCGGTCTGCCTTTGGTGGCGAAGCCATGCAAGGACTCACGCCGGAAGTCAGCTTTGCCGACCAGGAACTTCTACTGTTAACCCCGCAAATTTCCTCGGTCTCAGAAAAGCATCTCAAGAACCCCGTTGGCACTTTATCGCATTTCAGAGATCAGATTGTTGGAGCCCTGGACTTGGCTGTCACTGGTATTTAACGCCAGCCACAAACCGCGCCCTGACAAGGGCATCCGGTGGAGGTCGAAGGCCGGAACGTATTTAATGGCATTGTTAGAAACCTACAAAGCAACGTCATGGTGATGGACTGTTTCCTCGTAGTGCGACATGAGCGCCTTTACTTGTTCCGGGACGACGGCCTGCTCGAAATTTGCGCCAGCAAAGTTCTTTACGGCCTCGAGCGACTCAAACCAGAATACAGTTGTGAATTCCACATTTTGCTCTGTTTCACGCCGTAGCAGATTGGTACTGACGTACCCCTCAACCCCCTGCGTAACTTTTGGGAGAACAGTATTCTTGAAAAGCTCTTCGTAGACCGAGGCATTTTCGTGAGTGGTCCATCCTTTCCAAATTCGAGCAATCACTTCAATCTCTCCCTGATTTCTATGGCTGAAATAAGCAGCCCGACAGGGAAGCCCAACGTCAGCTGCAGCACCTTGTTACGCGTTTTTTTAAAAAACATCGTGATGTTCGAAAACCCAAGCTCTAAAATCCTGAGTTTTTCTTGCTCCATTTAGTACACCTGAATCGATAATCTGGCGATAAGCTTCCTCTCCAGCGCTTTGAAATAGTGCGCTAAACTCCTCCTGCGCTGAACCACATTCCGAATCAGTTAAGTTACGCATGTAGTTTTTGTATTTATTGATCTTCTCTAGCGTAGATTGCCATTTCTCTTGCCAAATCTTGCTATTGTAATTTAGATCAAAGTATTCCCAGTCTTGGTTATTCCAGCGGATACCTTCCCCCATTATCTCTTCCATAGATTCTCCGGACTTAGAATATGAATCTACGGTTGATTGAAAGGATTCTTCAGAGCCTGCCCCTACGTGGAAATAGCCTTCCTCTGCAAGTATCTCTACCGCGAAACCAAAGAATTTCTCGTCAGCATGCTTATTGAAAAAGTCTTCAATGCTTGGGATTGCAGCACTTACTAGTGCAACTACCAATTCATCCTTTTTAACTGGTTCCATGGTACTTTCTACTCCTAGAGCGCATAACGGCGCGCTCACCGGAAATTTTGGTGCGTAGCGGAAAAATTGTCCGAGTGCAGCGCTTTGTTATGTACTGCTTGCACGCTTGTATTTCGTGGCCTTTTCAGCAATTCCTAGGCTAAGTTGACCATTAGCGTTTTTTGTTTCCCTATTTTCTACATGCGCTACATATTCATCTAGCACACCTAAATATTTGGCTACTTCTTTCAAGGAAAGGCGCCTTAGTATTTCAGCGGTAATTGGTCTTTTCTCCTCCCAAAAAATACTCGCGTTGTAAAACTTTCTAGCCGGCTCAGAGACAAGAAGAGAGTGTACAAACTTCGCCTCGCTCTCTGTGTTAAATGAAAGGAAATTGACGGTATCATCGAAGATGACAGGCTTTCCATCGATTGGACCAACCAGACAGAAATTTAGCTTTTTGTATAGTCCTGATATAGCCACCTTCCAAGGAAGGAAGGTGTATTCACCAACGCCAAAAATGGAAAACCTTGGCTTTCCACGGTATATCGAACTCTTTCTAGAATCCAATAGCTCAGCATGATCCTCGAGATATTTGTATGTTTTAGGAGCTTCAGACCTTATTCTATCTGTGTTTTCACCTACAAATTTTTGGGTCGCCACTACCCAACGTCTGCAAATATCTGTTCTTGAATTACCAATATCTGAACTTTTCAGAAGCGGATAAACGAATGTTGGCTCCACGTCGACTTTATTTTTGAAACCATTTTCATAAGCACCATTCTGCTTGGTTAGCTCCATTACTTTCGAACAATCATGCTTTAGTCCTGAGCGCCAAACATAGACTGAATCTTGCCCTCGGAGACCTCTGTATTTTTCATAGGTATCAATATCCCTGACAACAAACCCGTCCCTTTCGCCAATGACATAAGCTGGGTTAGTAGCCTCGAGACTGTCAAAAACCTCACAATCCGCATTGCCGATGTCGGTTGTAAGGACAAACAAACATGCGTCAACGGCAGCGGAGAAATGCTTCATCGCATCAATTGAATAGATATGCCCAAATAGACGGTGCTCCTTGCTCTGCCGCAGCTTGCGCATAATCTTACGCGCGACTGAATACTTGCATAGCATCGCCAACGCGCCATCATGTTTTTCAAGCCATTCAACATGACGAAGTAGCATCCACTCAGATATATCAAAGTTACCTGACCCTGTTATAGCTTCGATCCCACGCCGCCCTTGAAAGTTAGTTTTTTCGGGAAGATTCTCGCTATTGAGAATGCCTAATTCACTACTAGTTACCCATGGAGGATTGCCGAGAACTAGAAGGCTTCCTGTATTCCGATTTAGCATCTCTTCCCAGTCCAATAAAAAGAAATCACCTTGGTTAATAGAAACCCGCTCGGCGTGACTTGGCTCAACGGATGCTCTGGCATCCGATACGTACTCTGGATTTACTTCATACCCTACGACTTTAGATTCAGTGAAACCACTCAAAGCAGCTCGCACGAATGCGCCTTTTCCGCAAGTTGGCTCAATTATCAAGTCGGGCGAAATTTGATGATTCCTTTTTAGAACCTCAACGACTTGTGTGGCTAATTCGTTCGGAGTTTGAAAATCACCAAACTGCCATTTGTCTAACGTCTTTGCCATATCACCTAATCCTTAGAACGCCATCGACGTCACCAGCCTTATCGATCACCCTTCGATATTGAAGCCTCCATTGCAAAGCATTAGATATAGTCAAATACCCAACCTTAGGCGGGTGTTTAAGGATTCTCTCTGCCAGTTCATTTGCACTAATCTCGTCAAGCGGAAGATTTCTTTCAACCAAAAATGCGCTGATATCATCAAGATTCCCGTCTCTATCCAGTATTTCTACAAGTCCTTTGGTAGTCTGGAAATCAGCGGTTGCTTCTTTTTCAACGAAAATTGTGTGCTTCATATCTAGCCTGCCAGTCCGATTTTCGTGATCGTCATACTTCTCGTAAACAAATACAAGTAGACTATAACCAAGCCCATAAACTTTTTGAGTAGCCGACTTGAAAGGGCACGACGATTGAGGCTGTTTTATGCTTGTAACCTTTATATCCACGCCCAACCCAGGCAAATCAATGCCCGATGCAGAGTTGCCTTCTTGATAAGAGTAGCTCTCAGCAAGGTAGGCGGTGAATTTGTGCTCTAGGTAAGTTCCAACCGCCTTTCCGTCAGTAACTCCGTATAACGTAGGCTCGTCATATTTCGTCTCAATTTCCGCAAATTTTGCAGCCTCTTTTCCAAGCTGCTCAATAGTTAATTCTTTCTTCATGTTACCTCTAGTGTGGGTTGTACATAACCGTGATTAGACCGCGTTCCCTGATATTGAATAGACGAGCGTTCGGTATAACATCCCGGATCGACGGCCCCAGCCTTTCCTCTTTATCCAACCTGAACAACAGCTTAGCCAGTCTCCAGCCTCACCGCCATGCCATATCGTGACTTCTTATTTTCGTGCATCCAATATCCCATCTACTGACGCCGTAACGATGCCATCCACTCCAACACCCCTTCACTCGCCGTCTTGCGAATCACCCTCGCCCGGGACACGCTCGCTTCCCCCGGATCGATCACGGTGATGGGCACATCAAAGTCCACGCAGTTGACCAACCCGGCAGCCGGGTAGACCTGCAGCGAGGTGCCGACGATCAGAAGCTGGTCGGCGGTGCTGACGACTTCGGCGGCGGTTTCGATCATAGGGACAGCTTCGCCGAACCAGACAACGTGGGGGCGGAGTTGGCCGCCGCGTTCGCAGGTGTCGCCAATATGGATGTCGTTGTAGCCGATGTCGTAGAGGCGATTCTCATCGTGGACGCTGCGGGCCTGGGTGAGCTGGCCGTGGAGGTGGACCACACTCGTGGAGCCGGCGCGTTCGTGCAAGTCGTCGATGTTCTGGGTGACGATGGTGACGCGGTAGTCTTTCTCCAGTTCCGCCAGCGCGTGATGGGCCGGGTTGGGCTGGGCGTCTTTGAGTTGTCGGCGGCGGTCGTTGTAGAAGCGCAGAACCAGCTCAGGATCGCGCTGAAACGCCTCGGGCGTGGCAACGTCCTGGACGTTGTGTTTTTCCCAGAGGCCGTCGTTGTCGCGGAAGGTGGCGATGCCGCTTTCGGCACTCATGCCGGCGCCGGTGAGGACGACGATGTGTTGTTTCATGGAGGTCTCCGGAATGCTTGGCTTTCCGGGGACTTTAGCACTTGAGGGCCTGGGCGTGGAGTCGTGGGCAGCCACTGTGATGCAGTTCGCGAGGCTCACCGACATCCTGCAGGAATTAGGCGGCGGGTGGGGTTTGGCCATCCACCGCCACGGTGTCACAGGTCGAAAATCTTGCCCGGGTTGATGATCCCCTTGGGATCGAACACCTGCTTGATGCCCTTGAGGTAGGCGATCTCCGCTTCACTGCGGGTGTATTGCAGGTAGGGCTTCTTGGTCATGCCCACGCCGTGCTCGGCGGAGACGCTGCCGTTGTAGCGTTCGACGATCTCGAACACCCACTTGTTGACCTGCTGGCACTTCTCGAAGAAGTCTTCCTTGGCCATGTCCTCGGGTTTGAGGATGTTCAGGTGCAGGTTGCCGTCGCCGATGTGGCCGAACCAGATGATCTCGAAATCCGGGTAGTGCTCGGTGACCACGGCGTCGATTTCCTGCAGGAAGCCGGGCACCTTGGAAACGATCACGGAGATGTCGTTCTTGTAGGGCGTGCGCGGGGCAATGGACTCGGAGATGCCTTCACGCAGCATCCACAGGTTCTTGGCCTGGGTCTCGCTCTGGCTGATGGCGCCATCCAGCACCCAGCCGTTCTCGACACACTGTTCGAACAGGCCCATGGCCTCGTCCATCACCTGGTCGGAAATGGCTTCAAACTCGAGCAACGCGTAGTACGGGGCTTCGGTCTCGAACGGGGCCTGCACCTGGCCATGGGCTAGCACGTGCTGCATGGCCTGGTGCGAGAAGAATTCGTAGGCGGTCAGGTCGATCTGCTTCTGGAACGTCTGCAGGACGTCCATGGTGTTGGTCAGGTCGTTCAGGCCGAGGACCAGTACGGTCAGGTTGTCCGGCTTGCGGGTCAGCTTCATGGTGGCTTCGGTGATGAAGCCCAGCGTGCCCTCGGCGCCGATGAACAGGTGGCGCAGGTCGTAGCCGGTGTTGTTCTTTTCCAGGTCCTTGTTCAGTTCCAGGATGTCGCCCTTGCCGGTCACGACGGTCAGGCCGGCGACCCAATCGCGGCTCATGCCATAACGGATGACCTTGATGCCACCGGCGTTGGTGGAGAGGTTACCGCCCAGCTGGCTGGAGCCGGCGGAGGCGAAGTCCACCGGGTAATACAGGTCGTTCTCTTCGGCGAAATTCTGCAGCTGTTCGGTGATGACGCCCGCCTGGCAGTGAACCGTCCGGTCGCTGGCGTTGAAATCGAGGATCTGGTTCATGTAATCGAACGCCACTACCACTTCACCGTTGGCGGCCACGGCACCGGCACTCAGGCCGGTCCGGCCGCCGGAAGGCACCAGTGCGACCTGGTTCTCGTTGGCGAAGCGGACGATGGCCTGCACCTGCTCGGTGGTCTTGGGGAAAACGATCGCCACCGGCTTGGGCGCGTAGATCTTGGTCCAGTCCTTGCCGTAGGTATCGAGATCGGCGGGATCGGTCAGGACCTTACCGTCGTCAACGAGGGATTTGAGGGCGTCAACAATCTGGTCGGGCGTCATGGCACTCTCGGTCGCACTGTCGGATTACAGGGGGCAATGGACGGTGGCGGCCCAGGGTGAAAGCGCTTGCGCGAGCGGCTTCACAGCCTGATGACTGACGTCACCGAACACAATGTACAAACGGGCGATTATGGTATCATACCCGCCCTGTTCTGCGACCCTGCCGTCAAAAAGCCCGGCAGGCGCACGGTTTACATTACGCGACGAAAGGTCTGGAAAGCCCATGGCAAACACGTCCCTCGACAAAAGCAAGATCAAGATCCTGCTGCTTGAAGGCGTTCATCAGTCTGCACTGGATACACTGCATGAAGCGGGTTACACCAACATCGAGTACCTGACGCACTCCCTCGGAGACGAGGAGCTGAAGGAAAAGATCGCTGATGCGCACTTTATTGGCATCCGTTCCCGCACCCAGCTCACCGAGGAGGTCTTCGAGGCCGCCAACAAGCTGGTGGCCGTGGGCTGTTTCTGTATCGGTACCAACCAGGTCAACCTGAAGGCCGCTACCCAGCGTGGCGTGGCCGTTTTCAACGCGCCCTTCTCCAACACCCGTTCCGTCGCCGAGCTGGTTCTGGCCCAGGCCATCCTGCTGCTGCGCGGTATCCCGGAGAAGAACGCCAAGGCGCACCGTGGCGACTGGATCAAGTCCGCCAAGAACAGCTACGAGATCCGTGGCAAGAAGCTGGGCATCATCGGCTACGGCAACATCGGCACCCAGTTCAGCGTGCTGGCCGAGGCGCTGGGCATGGACGTCTACTTCTACGACGTGGTCTCCAAGCTGTCGATCGGTAACGCCAAGCAGGTCAACTCCCTCAAGGAGCTGCTGAACATTGCCGACGTGGTGAGCCTGCACGTTCCGGAAACGCCGGCCACTCGCTACATGTTCGGCGCCGAGCAACTGGCCCAGATGAAGCCGGGCAGCATCCTGATGAACGCCTCACGCGGCACCGTGGTGGACATCGAAGCGCTGACCGAGACCATGAAGAGCGGCAAGCTGCTGGGCGCGGCCATTGACGTGTTCCCGGTTGAGCCGAAGTCCAACGAGGAAGAGTTCGTGTCTCCACTGCGCGAATTCGACAACGTGATCCTGACTCCGCACATCGGTGGTTCCACCATCGAAGCGCAGGAAAACATCGGTCGCGAAGTGGCCGAGAAGCTGGCCATGTACAGCGACAACGGCACCACCGTCTCCTCCGTGAACTTCCCGGAAGTGGCTCTGCCGTCACACCCGAACCAGCATCGCCTGCTGCACATCCACGAGAACATCCCGGGCGTGATGTCCGAAATCAACCACGTGTTCTCGGACAACGGCATCAACATCTGTGGCCAGTACCTGCAAACGCAGGAAGACATTGGCTACGTGGTCATCGATGTCGACAAGGAATACGGCGAACTGGCGCTGGAGAAGCTCAAGTCGGTCCGTGGCACCATCCGCTGCCGCGTCCTGTTCTGAGTGTCGGCGTTTCGCTGATTGAAAAGCCGGGCCCAGCCCGGCTTTTTTGTGCCTGCACGCCAACCTGTCGCCTCCCTGAACCTACCTCCTTTACCTTTTCTTAATCTCGTCAGGCCTGTTCTGACCTTGTTTCGTCACACCATCAGCCTAAAGTCTTTCACTGTATTGGGGAAAATCGCCTCAAATTCTGCAGTCACAAGGAGAAGACCATGTCTTTGAAAGACACGCTCATGACGAAACTGGAAACCCAGACCGAGTACTGGAGCAAGCAGATCGACAGCCTACGCGCCCAGTCGGAAGAGAAGATGGCCAAGGCCAAGGATGAGCAAGCGGAGGCGGAGATTCAGGAAGACTTCGCCAAGCGCATCCAGGAACTGGAAGACAACGTGGAAAGCGCCCGTCAGAAAATGGGCGAGCTGCGCGAGGCCGGTGAGGATCGTCTCAGCGACCTGAAGAAGCGGGTTGAGGAGTGGTTGCCGAGTAATACGAACTAACCCGAAGGCAGCGCCCGCTCATGTAGCCGACGCTTTAGCTTCGGAGCAGCCCATCGGGCTGCCGGGTTTCCTCGAAGGGTAAAGAAGGCCCCTTCGGCGCCTCAGAAGCTGAAGCATCTGCTACATGCTCGAGGAAACCGAAAACTATCACGGATCTTTCGGCATAAAAAAAGCGGAGACCTCCCGGAGGGCTCCGCTTTTTTGTGGCCGGCGGGGTGATTAACCCTGCATCGGCACCAGGGTCAGCTCGACCCGGCGGTTCTGGGCCCGGCCGGATTCGGTGCTGTTGGAGGCAATCGGGTTATTCTCGCCGTGACCCGTGGCCCGGGTACGGTTGGAGGCGATGCCCTGGTTGAGCAGGAAGTCGCGCACGGATGAGGCGCGGCGTTCGCTCAGCAGCTGGTTGTAGGACGCCGAGCCGGTGCTGTCGGTGTAACCGTCGATCTGGATGATGGTCTCGTCGTACTCTTCCAGCACCAGTGAGACGGATTCCAGCACGTCCGTGAAGGATGACCGGATGGACGACTGATCCACGTCAAACGTGATGTTGCCCGGCATGATCAGCTGGATCTGGTTGCCGTTGCGCTGGACGCGCACGCCGGTGCCTTCCAGCTTGTGGCGCAGGTCGGCTTCCTGACGGTCCATGTAGTAGCCGATACCACCGCCTGCGGCACCACCGGCCGCCGCGCCGATCAGGGCGCCCTTGCCGCGGTCGCTCTTGCTGGACGTTGCGGCACCGATAGCCGCGCCGGTGACCGCACCGATCACGCTACCCTTGGTCGCGTTGGAGACTTTCTCTTCGCCCGTGTAGGGATCGTACGTCATACACCCGTTCAGCGTAACGACCGCTACGGACAGGGCCATGATTGTTTTTTTCATCCTACTGCTCCTTCCTCTACATCTATCAGGCGCCGGCTGCCCGCTGGGGCTCGGCCAGGCCGCTACATCCTTCAATGAAGGCGTTAATGGTCACGCTGAACACCGTTGCCTGCAGATCCGTCGCCTCGTTAACGAGGTGATGGCGCCCGTTCGGCAGGCGGCGCTCAGAGACCGATGAAAATTTGTTCCTGATAATTCTCAGGTTGTGTTGCCAGTCGACCGTCATGTCCTTCTCCCCCTGGATGACCGTCACGGCATAATGCACCGGCTTGGCGGCTTCGATCCCCGGCACCCACTTGCGCAGTGCCGTCACCCAGTTCACATGGACCGCCCGGGCCTGTAGCGGATCGTGTTCCCGCAGGAACCGGAGAAACCGGGAATTCCCGCTGTTCTCCGAAAACATCCGCCGCCAGCTGGTCATGAATGGTCGCACCAGGCTGTGCAGGATCTTGGCTCCAATCCAGCCGTTGGGTCGCACCAGGGGCGCCAACAGCACCACGTGCCGGAACTCGGCCGTGCCCCTGGGTACGTTTTGAAGCAGGTAGTCGATCAGCACACCGCCACCGGTACTCTGCCCCACCGCAAACCAGGGTCCATCCACCCGGTGGCGCACGGCCTCCAGGATATCCAGCAATACCTGCTGGTACTCGGCAAAGCTGCCAATGGATGCGGGCGTGCCACTGGACAGACCGTGTCCGGGCTGGTCGTACGCCAGCACGTTGAAACCGGCGCTCAGGCAGCGGTCAATCAACTGGCTGTATAGACCGACGTGGTCAAAATAACCGTGCAGGATGAAGACGGTGCCGCGGGCTTTGGGGATCCTATAATAGTGGATCGCAACCCGGTGCTTACCCGCTTCCAGGTTACCCAGGGTGTATTCCACGGCCGGATGCTCAACCCACAGATCCAGACCATAGAAGCGGCAGTAAGCGGCCACTTCCTGGCTGAGCCCGTCCTGACAGGCTCCCTTCTGCTTGCTGACCTCAAAGGCCGGCAGCTGAGCGATCAGGCTCGCCCGTTCCCAGTCGGGCATATCCAGGTTGTCTGTCTTCCAATACACAGTGGTTCGCCGTCGGTTGCGTATTCTACGTAGAGGGCTGAAAACCCGGTATTACGTCTCTGTCATCTCGGGCGCGGTCTCGTCGGGCCAGTCGCCGGAGGCGGAAACGTCTACATTAGCACATCACAGCCTCCGTTCAGTGACCCGTGAAGGCCGGATTGACTGAAATGGTGTCTTTGCAACAGAAACCAGCCAACTGATCTGGTGAGTGGATGCATAATCATATACAACATCCTGTCTGACACGTGCTCGCTTCCCTGACCCTGTTCCCGGGAAGCGCTTAACAACAATCGGAGATCGCGATGCTGCAAACGGCGTTGCAGGCCAGTCTGCGGCTTAGTCTGCAGACCCTGGTCAAACCCTTTTTGACGCCCCGGATGCCGGTCTCGGTGCTGCGGGCCCTGATCCGGCAGGCCTATCGACTGTCGCCGCCACCGAAAGAGGCCCGATTCGAGGCGTCGGTGATCGACGGCGTCCCCTACAACCGGGTCACCTGCGGCCCCAGTGAGACTGAGAGTGCCATGCTCTACCTGCACGGCGGCGCTTTCACCATCGGCTCAGCGGACACCCATCGGGGCCTGACCGGGCACCTGGCCCAGGCCACGGGTGCAGCGGTCTATGCACCGGATTACCGGCTGGCGCCGGAGCACGTGTACCCGGCCGCGCTGGAAGATGCCCTGACCCTGTATCGCCACCTGCTGAGCCAGGGCTACCTGACGGACCGGATCAGCATTGCCGGCGACTCTGCGGGTGGCGGCCTGGCTCTGGCGCTGGCCGTGCGCCTGAAACAGGACAAGCTGCCCCTGCCGGGCGCGCTCGTCATGCTCTCTCCCTGGCTCGACCTGACCCATCGCCAGATGCATACCCCGCAAGTGGAACCGGTCCTGCAACTGGGCTGGATCAAAGCAGCGGCGGACGACTACCGGGGCGATCTGCCCCTGGACGATCCCCGCATCTCGCCGATCAACGCCGACCTGTCAGGCCTGCCCCCGATGCTGATCCAGGTCGGTAGCCAGGAAATCCTGCTGAACGATGCCCGGCGTCTGGCCAAGAAGGCCCGGGAAGCGGGCGCGGCGGTCACCCTGCAGGAATTCGACAAGCTCTGGCACGTTTTCCAGATCCACGCGGGCCCACTGGATGCGGCCAATCGGGCCATCGAGCAGATCGCCCGATTCCTCAGTCAAAACAATAAGGAATGACGATGCAGAAAACGATGCTGATTACCGGCGCGGGCGCCGGCATCGGAGCCGCCACGGCTCGACGGTTT
This sequence comes from Marinobacter sp. R17, assembly GCF_003789045.1. Classification (NCBI taxonomy): domain Bacteria; kingdom Pseudomonadati; phylum Pseudomonadota; class Gammaproteobacteria; order Pseudomonadales; family Marinobacteraceae; genus Marinobacter; species Marinobacter sp. R17. Next base: position 212,036 of record NZ_RHGZ01000001.1, read on the forward strand.
TCCCGGGAAGGCTGGCGCCTGGGGCTGTTGGATATCCAAGAAGCGGCCGTTTCAGCCCTGAACGAGGAACTCGGTGGCCAGCACTGGCACCGGGGCGTGGACGTCACCGACAGCGCGGCCATCGGCGATGCGCTCACGGCCTTTGGTGAATTTGCCCATGGCCAGCTCCACCTGCTGTTCAACTGCGCCGGCATCCTGCGGATCGGGGAATTCGAGACCATCCCGGGCGACGATCACCGCCGCATTATGGAGATCAACGTCATCGCCCTGATGGACGTCACCCAACAGGCTTTCCCACTGCTGAAAGCAACGCCGGGATCCCGGGTGATCAACATGAGTTCGGCCTCGGCCCTGTACGGCACGCCCTACTTCGCCAGCTACTCGGCGTCCAAGTTTGCGGTTCGCGGGCTGACGGAAGCGCTCAATATCGAGTGGAAGGAACACGACATCACCGTGCAAGACATGATGCCGCCTTTCGTGAAAACGAAGATGGTGACCGATCAGACCTTCCAGGCCCCGATCATCGAGCGACTGGGTGTGAACCTGCAGGCCGAGGACATTGCCGAGGCGGTCTGGAAAGCGCACCAGGGCGATGAGATCCATAACCCGGTGAGCCTGCAGTTCAAATCCCTGGTGTTCGGCAGCAAGTGGTTGCCCAATGCCTTTACACGGCAGCTGATCGGTCTGCTCAGCAAGCGCTGATCACACGTCCACATCCTGCAAGCGCAGGCGGCCAGCGACCAGATCCTCCTTGCGCTTGCGCGACCACTGCTTGAGCGCATACTCAAGCTGCGCCGCCCGGGTGCGCTCGCCGATGGCTTCGGCGAACGCCAAGGTCAGCGGCCCCTTGCCGCGCAGACTCCTGGCAGCGCGCGGGCCGCCGGACTGGTGTTCGGAAAAGCGCCGTTCCACATCCGTGGTGATCCCGGTATACAGTGCCCCGCTCCGGGTCCTTACCAGGTAAAGGTGCCAGGTGCTCACGCGGCGGTTGTCTCCGGAGAGACTTTGCGGCCACGCTGCTGGTACCAGAGACCGGCCACAATCAGCACCAGCCCCACATAGGTGGAGTTGAAGATGGTTTCGCCAAGAATGAAGTGAATAAACACCAGCGACAGGAAGGGGGAGATAAAAATCAGGTTACTGACCTGCGACGTGTTCTCCGCCCGCTTCATGGCAAACATCCACAATACGAACGAAATCCCCATCTCGAACACCCCGATGTAGAACGACGCCAGCATGGCCGTGGAGGACGCTTCGGGCACCCCGTCGGTCGCCAGGCAGATGCCAATGATGAACGGCAGCCCGAACAGGAAGTTGAGGAACAGGCCCACCAGCGGATCGCGGGTGTCCCGGGTGTTGGCGATCCAGTAGAACGCCCAGATCACGGTGCTGGCCAAGGCGAGGATCACGCCCAGCGGGTCGGAGAAATGCAGGCCCAGGATATCGCCCCGGGTGGCAATCACCACCACGCCGCCATAGCACAGCAACCCGGCCAGGAAATCCGAGCGCCCCAGTCGCTGCCCCAGCAGCGGGACCGACAGGTAGGTCAGCGTCAACGCCCAGGTGTAGTTGAGCGGCTGAGCTTCCTGCGCCGGCAACCGGGCAAAGGCGCCGAACAGCACCAGATAGTAGAGCACCGGATTCATCAGCCCGAACACCAGCGAAGCCAGGTACTGCTTCCGGTTCAGGCGGAACAGCTCCCCCACCTTCTTCTGCGTCACCAGAATCACGGCCAGCACGACCACGGACACACTGCAGGCGATCAGCATCAACTGAACCGGCGTCATCTCCCGCAGTGACAACTTGAAGGCCGTCGCCACCGTGGACCACAGCAATACGGTCGCACCGCCAAACATCAGGGCGTGTTTTTGGTTTTTCATGGAACTCCGGATTCGGTTTCAGAGGACGGTCCAGACGCCGCAGGATAGCGGAGACCCCGGTATGACGCCACCGCGCGGGATGCCTGTCGATTTTATGGACGGAGTATGTGGAAATCTTAATTTGAACGGGTTTCCGGTCGTGGCAATGTGAGCCCAATCCGATCCGGATGGATGGCCTTCCTGTTTTTGCGCTCCGTCCGGGAACCGGGCTTGCTGACCGGTCAAAGGCGTGGGCCGGCGGCTGTCCTTCACCCTCCAGAAGGAGACTCCGATGAAAACCCTGATGACTTCCGTTGCTGTATCCATGGCACTTCTGGCATCCGGCCCGGCGCTGGCTGCAGACACCCAGTCACAATCCCAGGAATACCAGAACCCGGCTGCAACCGGCACTCAGAAAACCGATTACTCCGATAAGGAGCTGAAACAGTTCATCAAGGTTCAGAAAGACATTTCTTCGATCCGCGAGGAATACATTCCGCAGATCAAGAAGGAAGGCGACAAGTCCAAGGTTCGCAAACTCCAGATCGAAGCGAACGACAAGATGGTCGCGGCCATCCAGGACAAAGGCATGGACATCCCGACCTATAATGCCATCGCCAAGGCCTACCAGAGCCAGCCGAAAGTCCGTCATCGCGTCGAAGCGCTGATGTAATCCCGGCTTTTTGCTTCAGGCACAAAAAACCCCGCCATCGAGCGGGGTTTTTTGTGGGCGTCTGTTCTTCCCTATTTCATTAAACCGGGCAGGAACAGTGCGATCTGCGGGAACACGATCAGCAACACCGTGGACAGCAACAGCAGCACGATAAACGGCGGCGTGCCCCGGATCACATCCAGGTAGGGTCGCCTGAAGATCGCCACGGCGGTGAAGATGTCGCAGCCGAACGGCGGCGTGGCTGAACCGATTGCAGCCTGCAGTGTCACCAGTGTCCCCACCAGCACCGGGTCGATCCCCGCGGCCGCCACAGCCGGCGAGAAGATCGGCGTCAGGATCAGGATCACCACGATGGGGTCCACGAACATGCAGCCGACGAAGTACGAGATCGAGATCAGCGCAAGGATGAAATAGGGACTGTCAGCGGCGTTGGCGACCACATCGCCCAGCAGCAGGTCCGGGATCTTGGCGAAGGAAATCACCCAGGAGAACGCCGTACCGGCGGCCACCAGGATAAACACCACCGCCGTGATCAGACCCGTGGAGAGCGCCACCGACGGCAGGTCGCTGATTTTCACCTGACGGAAGATGACCATCTCCAGCAACAGGGCATAGGCCACAGACATGGCAGCCGCTTCGGTGGGACTGAACATCCCGGAATAGATGCCGCCGATGATGATGACCGGAAAGCCCATGGGCAGCGCGGCTTTCTTCAAGGCGGTCACGCGCTCGGACCAACTGGCCTTCGGCATCACGGGAATCTTGAGCCGCACTGACCGGTAGTAGCAATAGATGGAGAACAGCGCCAGGATCATCAGCCCCGGTCCGATACCGGCGATGAACAGGTCACCCACCGACGTGCCCGAAACCACGCCGTAAATGATCATGCCGATGGACGGCGGGATTAGCAGCGCAATGTCACTGGCATTGATGATCAACGCGATGGCGAACTTGTCCGAGTAGCCCGCCTCAATCAGCTTGGGGCGCAGCGGCTGACCCATCGCGACAACCGTCGCCTGGGTGGAACCGGACACCGCCCCGAACAGCGTGCAGGACATCGCGGTGGTCATCGGCAGACCGCCGCGCAGGTGCCCGACGAATTTCTGCACCAGATCCAGCAGGCGATCCGCGGTGTGCCCCTTGATCATGATATCGGCGGCCAATATGAACATGGGCACCGCGACCAGCACCGACTGGGAGATGCCCCCAATCATCTGCTGGATAATGACCGACCCTTCAAGGAACGGGAACTGGGAAAACAACAACACCATGGCGCCCACCAGCAGTGGCACCATCATGGGGAACCCCATCAGCAGCAGCACAATCATGACCACAGCCACGACAATCGCCATGGAAGCGGTCGACATGCCGGCCAAACCCAATGCAGCCATCACGTTATCCATTGGATTGACCTCCTTCGCCGGCGTGTTTCTTCTCGGCGGCCGTCACCTGTTCTTCGTAGTAGTCCTGCTCCTCTGTCGACAGGCCTCCTTCGACGGCCAGTTCCTCTTCGTACTCGTCCCGGTGATGCCACGACAACCACGCGCCATCGCTGATCAGGTTGCGCACGCCCGCCAGGAAGAACTGGACTGAACCGACGAACAAACCGATGGGAACGATCAGGTAGGGAATCCAGAGGGGAAACTGCATCGACGGCATCACCCGCCCCGATTTATACAGGCTCTGGATGTAGTCGATGGAGTAGACCGCCAGCAGGGCGAGCAGTGCACACGAAAAAAAACTGACAAACGTCAGCAGGATTTTCTGCCCCAACGGCGGCAGAAGGTCGTGGACGGCCGACACCCGGATATGGCGCGCATTGCGCACCCCGTGTCCGACACCAACAAACGTGACGATAACGACCAGCAATTGCGCCAGTTCGTCAACGAAAGACAGGCTGTGCCCCATATTGCGGGCAAACACACCGACAATGGCCGCGAGGGCCATCAAGAGAATACCGACGATGAGGATACCCTGCTCAATCACATTGAGACCGGTATCGATCATATGAAAGGGCCCTTTCTTTTTTCCCTTTCCCTGCTTTGGGCCATCGGACGCGCCCCTGGGTTCTGCCATGGTTTCGCTCCATTTTCTTTTCCGGTAAATACAGTATACGTTGTAATAGATGGCAGACTTCAAGAAATATGTCTATTTGATAGTGTGTTATCGTGGGCACATTGGTTAGAACTCAAAGGAGATAAGAACATGAGAACACTCATTCGCTGGCTTGGAAGCCTGACCATTCTGATGTCATTCATCCTGGTCGGATGTTCAGATTCAGGTGACGACAGCGCGAACAAGGAAGCCAACACACAACAGGAGTCCTCAAGCTCATCCTCCGACTCGGCTGCCAAGAGCAGCGACACCGTGACATGGCGTTTTGCCCTGGAAGAAATCGAAGGCAGTGTCCAGGACGCCTACGCGAAAGAATTCAAGAAAGAGGTTGAGAAGGCCTCCGACGGTAGTATCAAGATCGATATCTACCCTTACGGTTCCCTGGGCACCTCATCCCAGCTGACCGAGCTGGTCCAGCAGGGCGCCGTCGAGCTGGCGTTTGCTTCGCCGGGCCACCTGGCTTCCGTCATCCCGGAAGTGGGCGTGTTCACCCTGCACTTCGTCCTGTCTGACGACAACGACGTCAACAAGGAAGTGCTGTCCAGCGACAAGGTGCATGACCTGTTCGCCGACCGCTACAACGCCCAGGGCCTGGAGCTGCTGAGCATCGTGCCGGAAGGCTGGATGACCTGGACCGGTACCAAGGCGCTGAAGACCCCGGCGGACTTCGAAGACTTCAAGATGCGGACCATGACGTCGCCGATCCTGACCGAGTCCTACAAGGCCTACGGTGCCAACCCGACGCCAATGCCCTACTCCGAAGTCTACAGCGGCCTGCAGCTGAAGCAGATCGACGGTCAGGTCAACCCGATCTTCGCCATCGAGGAAATGAGCTTCTACGAAGTACAGGACGTGATGACCATCGCGCACCACGCCCAGTTCATCGCCACTGTGATTGCCGGCAAGGACTGGTATGACGGCCTGCCGGACGACCAGCGCAAGATCCTGGACGACGCGCGCGACAACCTGGTGGACTACATCTACAAGAAGCAGGAAGAGTTCAACCAGAAGCGTCTGGACAAGATCAAGGAAAGCAGCGATATCAAGATCGTGACGCTGACCGACGAAGAGCGTGAAGCCTTCCGCAAGGCAAGCATGCCGGTCCGTGATATCTACATTAAAGAAGCGGGCGACCGCGGCAAGAAGATTCTCGACACCATCACGTCCATGGTGAAAGAGAAAGAAGGACAAATGGAGCAGGGAGAGTAATCCCCACTCCGGTTTCCTGTTCGAAAGGCGTGGCTCCGGCCACGCCTTTTTTGTGGGCGCTCACCGGAGCCCCCATGGGATGTTTACGGTTCCACTTTGGCCGGGCGCATCTGCAAAACAGCCAACACCTGCCCGGCCTGCTTCATCAGGAACAGGGTCTCGCCCTCAATCGCAAAGCGCTCGGTTTCATCCAAGACCTTCAGGAAGGCCTGTTCGGTCTCGGCCCGGCGCGGGCACATCATGCGCGTTGTGGCCAGTGGCCCCAGCGTCAGATCGTCACGACGGCGCTCGAAGGGCCCGGAAAACCGATTGCAGCCGGCCAGACCAGCCACCCGCCGCTCACCGTCAAAGCGAATGAAAATCGGCTGTTGACCGGGTTCTACCTGGACCGGGTGCCCGTTCAGGTGGGTCAGGTACCAGTTGTTATCCTGCAGTGATGCTGACGGGCAGCGGTTCTCGCCCAGATCCATCACCCGCTGCAGGCCGCTGGCTTCCAGGAAAAGCTGGGCACCCCCCCCATCCGGCGCCTCGCCTTCGACCCAATGGCCCTGCACGATCATTGGCAAGCGCCTGGGAGGCTGAAAGCCAGACTGCCGATAGGCCGATTCCAGTTGGGGAAACGCCTGAGTCATGGTCACCGGCCAGTTGCGCATGGTCCGCGGGTCGTAGGCCAGCGGCGCGTCGGCCTGGGTCATGAAGCAGAGCGCCATCGGACGATCATCGGCCAATGGCTCGGGCTCGTCATCATCCAGGGTCAGCTCTGTCGCCGCGCCCTGACCGATGCCCTGCAGACGCAGCGTGTCGTCATCGGCAATCTGCAACATGGTGGGCGCGTCGCCTCCGCCATGCGCCACGACCGCTCCACTGCCCGTTACCCGCCACCACTGACCGTGATCGTAACGCGGCGGCGCATCCTCGCTGGCCACGCGACGTTCGTACATGCCGTTGCCCCAGAACACCCAGGTCTGGCTGTCATCGGCGCTGACGTAGCGACCGGGCGTCAACGCCGGCGGGCCCTTCGATTCGGATGCCTCGGGCTCGGGAGTGCTGGCGCAGCCGGCCAGCAGGGTGGCCGCGACCACCGCGGTCATCAGGGGACGTTGTTTCATGGACACTATCCTTTGGTCGATCGACGATCTCAGTCGGCTACCACGGGCGCGGTGACCTGGCGGACATTCATCTGGCGCAGGACCGCCTTGCCACGAACCGTGAGATCGGAAATAAATTGGAACTGGTCGCGGGGATCCACCGGGTAGGCTTTCACCCGATAGCAGGTCCCCCAGGGCTTTTCCGACAACACCACCAGCACCGGCTGATAGGCCTTGATCCAGGGACTGGTGAACGCCATTTCCCGCAGTCGGGCTCGGACTTCTCCGGCATCGTGGTCCGGCGCCAGATAGAACTCCGCTACGCACATCAGGTTGCTGCTGCCGGCGTTGCCATTGGCGATCAGCGAGTCCCACAGCTTGCCATGCGGGATGACGACGGCTGTGTCGTCGGGTGTGACGATGGTCACCGCACGGGTGCCGATGGAACGGACCTCGCCGTAATAACCGTCCACTTCGATCCAGTCGCCCGGCCGGTACGGCATTTCGTAGAGCGTGACGATGCCGGCGATCAGGCTGGTGGCGTAGTCCTTGAAGGCAAACCCCAAGGCCAGCGCCAGGGCGCCAAAAATCGCGATCAGGTTCTCAAAGGTCGGCTCGATCAGGATGGGGACAATCAGCAGGATGGTCGCCAGGATCACCAACAGCCGCAGCAGGGGCGCAGAGGCCAGGATATACAGACGGGTTTTGCCCGAGAATCGACCGGCAATCCGCGGCACCAGGGTTTGCACCAGAACGATGATGACCCAGGCCACCACGATCAGCAGCACGGCATCCAGCACCGCGGTTGATGTGATGGCCTCCAGGGCGGATTTCAGGCCCGATTCATCCATGCCATGTTCCCCGTTAACGATTCAGAATCCATCCACGGCAAAACCTTCCGCATGCAGGTAGCGGCGGACGGCGGGATAACCTCGCGGCGTTACGAACCAGCCCCGTGGATGCGGGCCGATCAGCTCAGCCCGATGTAACGAATGCAGGGCGATATGGACGTCGTCCGGCGCCAGTCCGGTGGTCTGCTGCAGAGACGTCTCATCCAGCCCCTGGTGCAACAGCAGCGCATGCAGGACAAACGCCAGCGGCCGCGACTCGCCAGGCGGCATGGTTGGCACGCTCACCTGGGACCAGGGAATCACCCAACAGGTTGACTGTGTCGGTTCGGCATCCGGCGGCTCTTCAACCTCGGCTTCGGGCCGGGCTCGCAGCGAATCGCGCCAGATGGCCCAGGCCACTTCCGGGATACCCCGCGACCAGGCCGCCAGGTCGCGCAGGAAGGCGCTGGTCCTGGCGCCGTTGCGGGCCGGCTCGTCTTTCGGCGGGACCACCCAGCTGCCGTTGGTCGTCAACCGGAACTGTCCGGTGCCCGCCAGGCCCTGCAGCCACTGCCCCAGACGCTGATGATCGAGCGCCTGCAGGGTCAACGTGGAGAATCGCAATTCCGGCAACAGGTGGGTCCAGAAGGTCCAGCTCCAGCTGTTGCAACCAACCAGTCCCCGCCCCAATTCACCGGCCGCGATAGCACCCAACAGGTGACGCACCAGTGTCAGGCCGGCGGGTGTGCGCAACCAGCAATGACCCAGCTCCGGCAGCACCCAGGGCGTGTCACCCTCGAATTGGGACCACCAGTCCTGCAAGGCCTGCCCGCGGTGAATGCGATCCAGATCCGGCGGCGCTATCAGCCGCCAGTCGCGATCAGCGGCCACCTGCTCCAACGATTCGGCCAGCCCGGTAAACGGCGGGGCCACCACGAATCCGACAGGCTGGATGGCCGACCAGCGCGTGCACCAGTGGTCCAGCGCATCGACAAAACCGGACAGATTCGAACGCCATTGCGGTTCCGGTGCCCAGCGCTCGAGCTGCCTGCGGGACAACGGCTGCAGCTCGTCTTGCCCGCCAGCCGGCTGATCCTGCAACCAGTTGGGCTGGCGTACGCGCTCGACAAACGCCTTGAGACCGTCCTGCAAGGTGCGGTTCACCGTCGCCGAAGGCAGCGCCCACTGGTCCTTGCTGACCAGTTCCCGCAGCGGTGAGGATGTGGCCTCGGCCGCTGTCATATCAGGTCTTCTTCGGGCGCATGGCAATCAGCCGGGAATCCGCCAGGGCCGCCGTGCGGTGATGGACGATCGCCTGATATTCCGGGTCGGACACCATCGACAGGAACGCCTGCGCCGAGGGATAGCGCACCAGCAGGACCTCATCCCAGTCCTCATCGTCCGGGGCGATCACCGGCACCGTGGCCTCGCCTACCCACTCCGGCCTGGCTTCCACCTTGGCCAACTGGTTCAGAGCCAGCTTGCTGTAACGGGCGTAGGCTTCGCGACCGCTGCAGGGCGACTCGTTATCCTCATCGGCATACTCCGCGTCCTCACGGAATCGAAGCAGGTTCAGCATCACGACCGGCTCATCCGGCGCAAACTGTTTGACCAGTGATTCAAGTCGCGATCGGGATGGGTTAATTGATGACATCAAACACTCCTTTTCGAAGGTCACTTGAAACGGAAACTATCAGGCCTTTTCAGGGACGGCCCAGGTCACCCGTTGTCTTGCGGCAATGGCACCTGAGGCCGCCACCTCCTCCAACATGGATTGCAGGCGGTCACCCCACCCCCACGGTGGATTCACCATCAGCAGTCCGGAGCCGTACATGCCCCGCGCCGGCCGTTCATCCAGTTCATAGTGGCACTGCAGCACTTTCTGTACAGGGCTGTCCTGCAAACGGCGGATCATCGCCTCGTGCCGCGCTTCGGGTAACAGGGGATACCATACAAGATAGACGCCGTGACGACACCGCTTCCAGGCCTTGATGACCGTCTCCGCGGTGGTCATGTAGTCGTCCTTCACTTCGTAGGGCGGGTCGATCAGGGTGAACAGGCGGGGCGCCTGCGGTGGCAGGGCGGCCAACAGCCCCCGGAAACCGTCACCGGCGATCACCCGGGCCTGATGCTCCCGGGCCCAGTCCTGCAACAGACTGCTCTCACCGCTGTGCAGTTCAAAGGCCGTCACCGAGTCCTGTTCCCGGGCCAGCGCGTCGAGCCACGCCGGCGAACCGGGATAGAAACGAACGCGCTTCTCGTCACCTGCGAGCCCCAGAGTGTCCCAGAAAGCCGACCATTCGGCATCCTGCAGACGGTTGCGATGCTGCCACAGACTCTGGATGCCGGAATCGGCCTCGCCGGTCTTGCGGGGTCGCTCGCTGGCCAGATCGTAACGGGCGCTGCCCGCATGGGTATCGAAACAGGCAATGCCGGACGGCTTGGCCTGCATCATTTTCAGGGCGAGGAAGAGCCCCAGGTGCTTCTGCACGTCGGCAAAATTGCCGGCGTGGAAGGCGTGAAGGTAACTCAGCATAAATCGCTGTGCTCCGGGTCAGAAAGGGCCATTAAGCCGCAACGCCCGGAACGGGGCAACAACCTGACGTAAACGATTGCATTTCGCATCCAGCCCCCTATAATCGCAAATACAAATTAATCTCATTAATAACATTTACCTTTGAATCGTTGACAGGGAGAATTTCATGGGGGCTCGCTTTCCTTTCAAGGCGCTGACCGTTGCCATTACGGCACCCGCTGCACTCGCCGCCTGCAGTGCGCTGCAAGGCCCGTCCGAGGCTTCGGAACCGGCCACACCGGCCAATGTCGTCGCCAACTACGCCGACATCGCCCACGCCACCTATGAAGACGCGCTGATCAGCGCCCGGGCACTGGATGAGGCCACCGATGCCCTCATTGCCAACCCCAGCGAAGACACCCTGGCCGCCGCCAAACAGGCCTGGCTCGCCTCCCGCGTACCTTACCAGCAATCCGAAGTCTTCCGCTTCGGCAATGCCATCGTCGACGACTGGGAAGGCCAACTCAACGCCTGGCCGCTGGATGAAGGCCTGATCGACTACGTCGACACCAGCGACTACCAGCACGAGCTGGGCAATGCCGGCGCCACCGTCAACATCATCGCCAGCCAGAACATCACCATCGGTGGCGAGACCATCGACGTCTCCACCCTGACACCGGGACTGCTGGCCGACCTGAATGAGATCGGCGGCTCCGAAGCCAACGTCGCCACGGGCTACCACGCCATTGAATTCCTGCTGTGGGGGCAGGACCTGCACGGCTTCGACGCCGGCAACGGTGATCGCCCCTACTCCGACTATATCCAGGGTGATGGCTGCAGCCACGGCCATTGCGACCGCCGTGCCGCGTATCTGGATGCCGTCACCGATCTGCTGGTGTCCGACCTGGAGTGGATGACCGCCCAGTGGGCACCGGGCAAGAGCGACAATTACCGCGCCGAACTGCTGGCCATGGAACCGCAGGCCGTGATCCAGAAAATGCTGTTCGGCATGGGCTCCCTGTCCCTGGGCGAGCTCGCCGGCGAGCGCATGAAAGTGGCCCTGGAAGCCAACTCCTTCGAAGACGAGCACGACTGCTTCAGCGACAACACCCACAACTCGCACTATTACGACGCCAAGGGCATCCAGAACGTCTACCTGGGTCGCTACACGCGGATCGACGGCAGCGTTGTGGCCGGTCCGTCCCTGTCTGACCTGGTCGCCCAACGGGATCCGGCGCTGGATGACAAGCTGACCAACGAACTGGCCGCCACCATGGATGCCGTGCAGGCCATGAAGGATGCCGCCGAGGACAAAACCCACCCGATGCCCTTTGACATGATGATTGCCCCGGGCAACACCCAAGGTGCGGAGATCATCAACAACGCCATCGCCGCACTGGTCACCCAAACCGGCGAGATCGAGAAGGTCTCCGAAACGCTGGGCATTCAGTCGATGAAGCCGGACGATGCAGGCCATACCTTCTGACGGGCACCAGCTTCATTACGGGGCAGCCAAAGCTGATGCGAATCATTGCCAAATAGATGACTTTCGCATTGGCTCTGGTAGACTCCCTGCACCGAAAAGCCCGGCGGCCGAACACCGGGCTTTTGCCGTTTTAACGACAACAGTATCCGCTTCATGACAACCCCGCGCCGTTTTGCCTTATTGACCAGTCTGTTCCTGTCGGGCACCGCCCTCGCTGTCGACGAACCGCCCATCCAGGACACGCCGCTGAGCGGTGGCGCCGGTTCGGTCAAGCAGTTCGACCACAACGCCTATTCAATGCCCCAGGGCAACCTGTCCATGACCAAGCGCCTGGACTTCAGCGTCGGCAACAGTTTCTTCCGTAACCCCTGGGTCGAGGCGCCCTCGAGCACCGCGGCCCGCGATGGACTGGGGCCGTTGTTCAACACGAACTCCTGCCAGGGCTGCCACCTAAAGGACGGGCGAGGCAATCCGCCGGCCGAGGGTGAGACTCCCGTGTCGCTCTTCCTGCGATTGTCCGTGCCAACGGATCCGAAAAAGGATGCGGAGATCATCAAAAAGATCGGTTTGAAGCCGGCCCCGGTCTACGGCGGCCAACTGCAGACCGCGGCCATCTCCGGCCAGAAGCCGGAAGCGGATCTCGACATCACCTGGGAGCCCATCACCCAGACGCTGGCCGACGGCTCGACGGTCACCCTGCAGCGCCCGGTGTATCACATCAAGAACCCGAACTATGGCCCGCTGCCGAAGGATCTGCTGACCTCGCCCCGAGTCGCTCCGCCCATGATCGGCCTGGGCTTGCTGTCGGCGGTGCCGGAAGCGCAGCTAATGGCCTACGCCGATCCGGAGGACGCGGACGGTGACGGCATTTCCGGTCGCCCCAACCGGGTCTGGGATATAGAGAAAGAAGAGACCGTCATGGGCCGCTTCGGCTGGAAAGCCGGCGAACCGACGCTGGTGCAACAGGCCATGGGCGCCTTTGCGGGTGATATGGGGCTGACCTCCACCCTTATGCCCGCCACCGACTGCTCACCGGCGCAGCAATGCGACCGCTTTGCCAACGGTGGCGAGCCGGAAGTGAGCGACAAGATTGCCCGTTTCATCGGTTTCTACGCGGCCAGTCTGGCGGTACCGGAACGGCGGGACATGGACAAACCGGCGGTGCAGCAAGGCGCCCGGGTGTTCAACGACATCGGCTGCGCCGGCTGCCATACTCCCAAACACACCACCGGGACGGTGGCTGACCGGCCCGATCTGAGCCAGCAGACCATCTGGCCCTACACCGATCTGTTGCTGCACGATATGGGCCCGGCGCTGGCCGACCATCGCGGGGAATTCCTGGCCAGTGGCACCGAGTGGCGTACCCAGCCGCTGTGGGGTATTGGTCTGACCCAGACCGTCAACCCTCTGGCCGGCTTCCTGCACGACGGGCGCGCCCGTACCATCCAGGAAGCCATACTCTGGCACGGTGGCGAGGCCGAGGCAGCGACCGACCAATACCGTTCACTGGACGCAGACAGGCGCGATGCCCTGCTCCAGTTCCTTCATTCGCTCTGACAGGAGACGCTGGTTCATGCTTTCCCTGACCCGTTCCGTACGCTATCTGATTCCATTCGCCCTGGGCCTGGCTACCGCGACGGCCTCGGCGGCCACCACGCCCCGCCAGCAATGGAAAACGGATATCGGCCAGGGTTACCAGCAACTGGCCAGCTCGGCTCACGTTCTGGAACAGACCGCTAGCCATTACTGTGACAGCCCGTCGGCGGATACCCGGCAGCAGCTCGAAGCCGCCTGGAAAACCGCTTTCCTCGACTGGCAGGCGGTCCGCTTTGTTGATTTCGGCCCCATCGAGCAAAACAGCCGTGCCTGGCAACTGCAGTTCTGGCCCGACCATAAAAATCTCGTCGCCCGCAAGGTGAGCTATGCCCTGAAGCAGGACAAACCGGTGGATGCCGCGTTCGTCGACCAGGCCGGCGTTGCGCTGCAGGGCTTCCCGGCGATCGAATACCTGCTGTACGACGCCGACATGCAACAGGGAGAGCGGGCCCTGCCGGCCGCCGACACCTGCCATCTGCTCGACACCATCAGCACCCATCTGGCGGGAACGGCGGATGCACTCGCCAGCGACTGGCAGGCCTTCGGCGACTACTACGTGTCGATGGACGAATACACCGAGAAAACCGTCGCCGCCGCCATCAACGGCCTGGAGATCCTGCAGGACAAGCGCCTCGCCGCGCCCATGGGCGTACGCCCGCCGCACAAGCGCAATAAATACCTGGGAGACGCCTGGCGCAGCGAAAATTCCGTCGCCGCCATGCGCGCTTCCATTGCCGGTTTCAAGCAATATATGGTGCCCGGGCTGACCCAGCTCCTGAACGACGCGGGCCATCCGGAACTGGCGGACAAGCTGGTGGAACAGACCGACAGCACCCTGGCGAAGGCCAACGACCTGCCGGATGCCATGGCCCCGTTCCTGAAAACCGATGAGGGGTATCGCAAGCTGCAATCGCTGTTTATCGACGTGATCCAGCTGGAACAGGTGGTCGAGGATCGGATCGCCCCGGCGCTGGGCATCACTCGCGGTTTCAACTCCAGCGACGGCGACTGAGTCATGCTGAACCGACGCCAGTTCCTCCAGGCCAGCTTGGCCACCCTGGTCGCAGGGAGCCTGAGCAGCCGACTCGCCGTTGCCGGCCAGGATCAGGGGCCGCTCCTTCTCAGCGCGGTGGACGACGAAGCGGGCCATCATCGAATTGCAGGGGTCGACCTGCAGGGCCAGACGCATTTCCAGCTGCCCGTCGGGGATCGCTGTCACGGCGGTTGTGAACGCCCCGGCACATTGCAGGCCATCCTCTTTGCCCGCCGTCCCGGTCGCCACTTCTACGTGGTGGATACCCGGCGGGGCGAGATCGCCCACACCATCGCGGCGGGCGACGGCTATCACTTCTATGGGCACGGCACCTTCAGTCACGACAGCCGCTACCTGTACGTCACCGTGAATCAGTACGACACCGGGGAAGGCATCGTCCGGGTGTACGATGCCGAGCGAAATTACGCTGCCGTCCGGGACATGCCGGTGGGCGGCATCGGCCCCCATGAACTGCTGCTCCACCCGGATGGCAACACCCTGGTCGTGGCCCTGGGCGGCATCAAGACGCACCCGGACTACGACCGCATCAAGCTCAACCCGGACACCATGGAACCGGCCCTGCTGCTGATGGATCGCCACTCCGGAGACGTCCGCCAACGGTTCAAGCCATCGCATCATCAACTGAGCTGCCGGCACCTGGGCATCAGCCCCGAGGGGATTGTGATCGCCGGCTATCAATACCAGGGCCCCACCTGGGAATCCCGGCCGCTGATTGCCCGCTACGATTCCAACACCGACACCTACAGCGAAATCGCGCTGCCCAAGTCACTGCAACGCAGCCTCCACAACTATGTGGCGAGCGTGGCGGTCAGCCCGGTCAGTCCGCTCAGCCTGGTGACGGCGCCCCGGGGGGACCGGGTCGTGGTCATCAACCATCGAACCAGCGAGCGGGTCGGTGATCACGAAGTGCCGGATGTGGCCGGTGCGCTGGCGCTACCAGACGGCGGATTCGTCGTGTCCTCCGGTAACGGCTCACTTCACCGCATCGCGGCAGACGGCCAGTCCGCCCGATCCTTCGCGGCTCTCGACATCCACTGGGACAACCACCTCACCTTCTTCGGCTGAACCCCCGACGGAAGGACGCCGACCTGTCGGGTGAGCCGGGTGGCTGCTATGATTCCGTTCCTTTGAACCGGGAACGGAGTCGATCTTGGCCGAATTGCAGCGAGATACCACCGAAAAGCTCTACAGCCTGATTGCCAACGAAGAGGATGCCCGCGTCTGCAAGGACATCTCGGACGATGCCTGCCGTGAGGTGCCCCGCAATTTCTTCCTGATCTTGGGCAGCCTGGTGCTGACCAAACTGGGGGATCTGCTGATCAGCCCCAAGACGGTCCTGGCCTGGCTCCTGGGGGCCGTCGGCGCATCGGGACTGGTGGCCTGGCTGGTGCCGATCCGGGAATCCGGCTCGCTGATCCCGCAGATGGTGATTGGCGCCTGGGTACGGCGCCGGCCGGTGCGCAAGTGGTTCTGGGTCGGCGGCAGTCTGGGCCAGGCCCTCAGCGTCGCGGGCATGGCCGCCAGCGTTGCCTTTCTGGACGACACCCTGGCCGGACTGGGCGTGGTGGGTTGCCTGATTCTGTTTTCCCTGGCCCGGGGATTCTGCTCCGTCGCCATGAAGGATGTCCAGGGCAAATGCATCCCAAAAACCCGCCGCGGCCGACTGGGCGGTCTGGCCACGACCATCGGCGGTTCGGCCACGGTTGCCCTGACCGTCGCGCTGTTCTGGAACCAGTCGGATCCGAGCATCACCTTCTATGTCACCCTGTTGGTGCTGGCTGCGGTGCTCTGGGTCGTTGCCAGCGTGCTGTTTGCAGGCGTGGACGAGGAACCGGGCGAAACCAGTGGCGGTGGCCATGCGCTGAAGGAAGCGTTCCGGAATTTGTCGCTGTTGCGTGACGATGCGCCATTCCGGCATTTCGTCATCACCCGCGCCCTGCTGCTGTGTTCGGCCCTGGCATCGCCCTACTTTGTGCTGCTGGCCCAGAAGCAGGGCAACAACGGCTGGCTGCTGGGCGGGTTCCTGCTGGCCAGCAGCCTGGCCAGCTCAGTGAGCGCCACGGTCTGGGGCTGGATGGCCGACAAGTCCAGCCGCCAAGTGATGATCCGCGGTGCCGCCCTGGCCAGCGCAGTCTGTCTGGTGATCGGGTTCTGGAACCTGCTGTCCGATGGCGACCTGCGCAGCGCCTGGTTCTATCCCCTCGCCTTCTTTATTCTCAGCATCGCCCATGCCGGCGTGCGACTGGGCCGCAAGACCTACCTGGTGGACATGGCCGGCGGCAACAAGCGCACCGACTATACCTCGGTGAGCAATACCGTGATCGGACTCCTGCTGCTGGTCACCGGCGGGATCAGCGCGCTGGCGTCGCTGATTTCACCCACCGCGGTGATTGTGCTGCTGGGGCTGATGGGTTTGGCCGGCACTGTCAGCGCCGTACGGCTACGGGAAGTGGAGTAGAATCAGCCCCCACAAAAAAGGGCCGGCGCAGGGCCGGCCCAATGGCGCGTCACATCATGGATAACACGACTCGCGGCGTGATCGCCTGACTACTTAGAAACCTCCGTGCGACTGGCACAGACGCTGAAGACATTGAATTCGTCCAGCGCGGACAACAGGCCAAAGCCGCCGTTAATCACTTCCACCTCGTTGAAAGGCTTTGAGGTCTGGAAGATCAGGAAGCCCTGTTCGTTGCCGCCCAGCGTGCCGGAAACACCCAGCAGATCCAGGTCAACCCCCAGGTCGCCGTTGGAGCTCTCCTGCACCTGACCGTCCAGCAATGTGCGAACGATCAGTGAGCTGTTCGCCAGCAGGTCCAGCTGCACCAGCTGCGCGCTCTCGGCAATGGAAACACCCAGCACGTTCTGTCCCGGGTAGACGAAGCCGGAATTATCCGATACCCGCAGCACGGCTTCCGACAGGCCCAACAGGTTGGTGTTGTAGACCGTGGCCGAATTACCCAGATCACTGTCGATCACGTAATCCGCATTGTTGACGCCACAGGTCGAACCGCCCAACAGGCCGCCCAGCAGGCACCCCGAATCGTCCGCGGAAGCGGTGACGTCGTTTTCCGCCAACAGCGGCGAGAACTGTTCGCCGGAAATGGCGCAGGCGTAATCGGCGTTGTCGATCAGGTCGCAGGCGTCGCCGATCCCGTCACCATCCGTATCGGCCTGGTCCGCGTTCGGTACCAGCGGGCAGTTGTCGTTGGGCTGACCCAGCGCGTTCTCGTCGTTGATGCCGTCACCGTCGGTATCGTCATCGCAGGCGTCGCCAATGCCGTCGCCGTCGAGGTCCGCCTGGTCGGGATTGGCGATGGCCGGGCAGTTGTCGGCATCGTCCGGCAAGCCGTCCTCGTCGGTGTCGTCCTGACAGGCATCGCCGAAGCCGTCGCCGTCGCTATCCGTCTGGTCCGCGTTGCGCACCAGGGGGCAGTTGTCGGATTCGTCGTTGAAGCCGTCACCGTCGTCGTCGGTGTCACAGGCGTTGCCGATGCCGTCGTCATCAAAGTCGGCCTGGCTGGCATTGGCGATCAGCGGACAGTTGTCCGGACCGTTCTTGACGCCATCGCCGTCCTGGTCCTCGTCACAGGCATCGCCCTTTGAGTCCCGGTCTGCATTTTCCTGATCCGGATTGGCAATCGCCGGACAGTTATCCAGCACGTCCTCGATGCCATCACCGTCGCCGTCGTCGTTGTTATCGCAGGCATCGCCGATGCCGTCGTTGTCTGCGTCCGTCTGTCCGGCATTGGAAACCAGCGGGCAGTTGTCGGCGGCATCATTCAGCCCGTCGTTGTCGGAATCCACATCGCAGGCGTCGCCGATGCCATCGCCGTCGGCGTCGGACTGCAACGGGTTGAAGATCGTCGGGCAGTTGTCGTCGTCATCGGCAACACCGTCCCCGTCGCCCGGGTTCTGCTCGACAACGCCGCCCACGGCGGAGTTGGAATCACCGCTGCTGCTGTCGGAGTTACACCCGACCAGCATCAGCAGACTGAACAAACATGTAATGAATAATCCCATTTTTCCGTATTTCATGATGACATCTCCCCGTCGCCCTGCTGAGTTCCGGAAATCACGTTGAACTCGACCCGGCGGTTACGCTCCCGGCCTTCTTCGGTGTCGTTCGACATCAACGGTCGTGATTCGCCATAGCCCTTCGCCCTCACCTGGTCGGCCTGGACACCCTGATCGATCAGGTAGTCCCGGACGGCCTCGGCGCGGTTCTGGGAAAGCGATTGATTGTAGGCAGCAGCGCCCACGTTATCGGTGTGCCCCGCCAGCTCGACGCGCAGGTCCGGCTGTCCTTTGAGGGCGCTGGCAGCGCGCTGGAGGATGTCCCGGGCATTGGCGGTCAAACGGTCAGAATTGAATTCGAAGGTCACGCCCTTGAGCACGACGGTCTGGGTCTGACCCGAGTCCACACACCCCACGGCATTCACATCGAGACCGCTCAGGGTGTTCGGGCACTGGTCGACGCCATCGACAACGCCGTCACCGTCGGAATCGGCCAGTTCTTTCACACGGGTCTTTTCCACCACCACGGTTTTCTCGACAACGCGCTCGCGGACGGCGCCAATGGGAATGGTGATCCCCAGCGACAGGTGAATATCCTGGAAACCGTCATCGTAGGTGTCGTACAGATAGCGGGCGTCTGCCCTTACCCGCAGTCCGCTATCGGTGAAGGCCGGGCTGAGCACCCCCACCCCGACGTTGGCGAAGCCACCAAACTCACTGGCGGAGTTGCCATCCACGTCGTTACGGGAAAGACCACCGCCGGCAAAAACAAACGGATCCAGATCGCTGTCGGTCAGGAAGCGGTAGGACACGTCCGCTCCCAAACCCTGCTGATAGGCATCGACCCCCACCTCATCGCCGGTCTCGATCACGTTGGCGAACAGATGCGGCTCGAGCCAGAGCTGTTTGTCCAACTGGAAACCGTAGGTCGCACGCACGCCCGAGCCGTACTCGTCGGTCCGGTCGTCATCGGCGATGACATAGACACCCTGGATGGAAAATTCCTGACGATGGCCATCGTCAGAGGACGCCGGCGCAGCCAATAAGGCGCCACCGGGCAACAGAGAACACAATGCGCTACATGCAAGTACTTCAGTTATTCGACGTCTCATCGGCTCATCCCTTTTGTTGTCGGGTGCCCCTCACTGACCAAACCCCGTCGTGGGAGCACGTTTCTGAGAGTCCGTTCTGCCGACCGCTTGTGGCGGTGGCCGAAAGCCATCGCCTGTCTTCTTGTGAAAGAGGCAACTGCTGGCCTCTTCGTGTTCACGGGTTCTGCCCCGGTGAGAGCGGTTATCCGTGAGCACTTGTTGTGCAAAATAGTGAACGTCTGCACGGATTCGCCATGACAAATGTGACCACCTGCGCCGGCATCAAAGTCAGGCTCCCCGTGCAGGAATGTCTAATTGCCTGACAAAATGTAACTTTTTGGTACAAAATTACCAAAAACTTAAAGCGCAAAATATTGTTAAATTTTCAGGATTGCCGGACTTAACCTGAAGTCGCGGCCCTAAACCCGGTAAATAAATCGCTTTATTCGCTAACATTGCGGCTAGGCCGTCGCTTTGGATGCAGATTCAGGGAGAAAAAAGCCGGGAGAAATGTAACTGGGGGATCTGAAGGAACGTAACCAGCAACGTCGAATTGTAAATTGACCGAGAAAAATGTGACGTTTGTCACACCTGCCAATTCATAAAACACGGCGTTGTTGATGATAGGTAAGGCGCCTGCCATTTCAGGGAAGCGATCAGCGAATCAGCGACGTTCCTGACAGGAAGGATCGGTAATGTAGCCAGACGGCCCCTCCGACATCAGGTGCCCGGGAATAAGACGATAACAAATGGATCAGCAAAGCGAGGTCGGCATGTCGGTTAACGAACAGGTTATTACCCCCCTGCGCAGCGAACGTTTCCTGCACACGCTCCTCGGCTGGTATGTCCGCACCCGGGAGAATATCGATCTGGGCCCGTTCACCAACCGGGACGATGCATCCGCGGCTTTAAACCGCCATATCCGACAGTTCCAGGGCGTCCTGCGACGCGATCACGGCACCCAGAGTCACGGCATGGACATCCATGACCCCGAAAGCTGCGACAAGCAGAACTGTGCGATTTGCATGGAGGCTCACATCCTGTCCCAGACCCTGCAGATCGGAGCCTAGGTGCTCCGATCGCGCGCTGGGCAACCATCGGTAAGATGCGTCACGGTGCCTTGCCGTCGTTCAAGGCCAGGGCCCCTTTGACGATCCGGTAGATGACCCAGATGGAAATCCCCAACAGGATGAACCAGCCGATGATGATTGGCAGGGTAATCAGCCCAATGACGCTCCCGGCCAGCCCGATCCAGAACGTTTTGATCTGCCAGCGGAAGTGCGGCTCCACCCAGGTCTGGGCGACATCGTCCATCTTTACGTAGTTGATGATGACGCCCACCAGGCCGCTGATGCCGCCCACGAAGAACGACAGGGCCTGGAGGATGTAGACAGTCACCGCCAGATTCCGGCCGGAGTCGCCACGGCGGACAATGGGATCTGAGTCGGCGGGTCGGAAATCGGAGTCGGTCAAGTTCGCTACCTCAGGTGGTTCCGTTTTCCACGCAGTATAGAGGAATCCGTCAGACAGTTGACCCCGTCGCCGGCAGTTCGATGCCGTTGAAAATCAGGTGCAGCGCAATGGCGAGCATCATCAGCGAAATCACACTGTCGATCACCCGCCAGGCCATCGGCCGGGCCAGCACCGGCGCCAGCGCCGAACCACCCCACGCCAGCAGTGCAAACCACAGAATCGAGGCACTGGAGGCGCCCGCCACAAAGCCTACCGGTTCCGGTTGCTGGGCGCCCACTGAAGGAATCAGCAGCAGCGTATCCAGATAGACCTGCGGGTTCAGCAGGGTCACCGCCAGCGTGGTCATCAACACCGCGCCGAGACTGCGGCGCCGGGTTTCCTCGGCGGTCAGTCCGCCACGTCCCTGCACCGCCCGGACAAATGCGGTGAACGACAGCCACAGCAGGAAGGCCACGCCCGCCCAGCGCATGATATCCAGCGCCGACGGAAAGGCGATCAGCGCCGCACTGACGCCCAACATGCCGAGGGTGAACAAGGCCACATCCGACCCCATGCAAAGGGCTGCCGCCGACCAGTGATGCTCACGTCGGAACGCCTGCCCCAACAAATAGGCATTCTGGGCACCGATGGCGATGATGATGCCGCCGCAGACGACGAGGCCGGTGAGGTAGCTCTGTAACATGGGACATTCTCCTTGAGTTGCAGAGCAAGGCTAATCGAATGCCGCTATACTAAAAAATCATATTGCTAATACTGCATCATTTTTTCTTATGCTCGACTACAAACTCCTGGAAGCACTGATTACCGTGGTTGAAACCGGCGGTTTTGAACGGGCCGGCATTGCCCTGGGACTCTCCCAGTCGGCGGTGTCCCAGCGCATCAAGCTGCTCGAATCCCGTCTGGGCCAGCCGGTACTGACCCGCCACCCTCACCTGCAGGCCACGCCCGCCGGCCGGCGCCTGCTCAACCATGCCCAGCAGGTGCAGTTACTCGAACGCGACCTGCGTCGCCAGATTCCGGAACTGTCGGAGGATCGCACCCGCCTGCGCATTGCCCTGAACGCCGACAGCCTGGCCACCTGGTGGGGAGAGGCCGTCGGCGCCTTCTGTCAGGAGGAGGGGCTGCTGCTCGACATGGTGGTGGAAGACCAGGATGTAGGTTTGCGCCGAATGCGCGAGGGGGATGTGGCCGCCTGTTTGTGCAGCAGCGACCAGCCGGTGGCCGGCGGGCGCTGCATTGCCCTGGGCGACGTGCCCTATCGGGCCTGGGCGCGGGAAGACTATGTGCGCCGCTACTTCCCGGACGGCCTCACTGCCGCCGCCTTCAAGGAAGCGCCGGCCATCGTCTTCGGGCCCCACGATCAACTGCAGCACCGTTTCCTGGCCGAGTGCGGCTACCACGGCCGCTTCCCCTATCACCTGTGCCCGTCTTCGGAAGGCTTTATTCGTCTCGCCATGGCCGGCATGGGCTACGGGATGATCCCCGACAACATGATGAGCAACCACGACACGACGCTGAAAGTCCCGGAAGGCGCGCTGGTGGACCTCTCACCCGGCACGACCGTGACGGTGCCCCTTTATTGGCACTACTGGCGCCACGGCGGAGATTTCATGGGACGTCTGACCCGTCGCATCGAGATGGCCGCACAGCGCCTGTTGCAACCAGGCCATCATCGTTAGTGTTGTTCGCGAGGCCGGTAGCCCAACCGGAAACCGCCCCAGTGGCGACCCTTCACGTAAACAGGAACGGAGAGATCGTGCATGATCTCTCCGGTATCGCGCCGGTAAGTCTGCAACAGCATGTCCTGGGTGTGGCTGCCGCAACGGGCGCCGGTCCGGTCGTTGAACAGGCGTTTGCTGCGACTCTTCACCAGGTCGACGCTGGGTTTTCCGGTCGGTTCGTGGGCGAAATCGCGGTTATGCGTGGGCACGTAACCATCCGGAGCCGTAGCGATGGCAAACACCAGCGCCTCATGGGCCTGTTTGACCGGCTCCTGAATGGCGTGAAGGTGACGATCGGTAAAGCGATCGAACCCGCTGTGGTATTTCTGGGGATCGGTGTTGGGGATGGGCTCCCGCCGGCTGTCGAATAACTGGGATTCGGTCAGCGAACCGTCTTTCAGGGCCTGCTCGAACAACGCGCCGATTCGATCGGCACCTTCACGGGCCTTTTCGTAGAATGGGCGGTGATAACTCTCATCGCTGTTCAGGGCAAACGCAGCGTTGGCGTTCTCAGCGATGTCCATCAGCCGTGACGCCTGCTGCGCCAGCCCCTGTACCGCTGTATCGCTTTCGGTCATCTCGTCCCGTAGCGTTTCGATGGCCTGGAACATCTGCTGCAGGCTTTCTTCGTTGTGCTGATCGCCTTCGGCAATGCTGGCTACCTGCTGTTCCACCTGCTCGGTCTGGGCGCGGATTTCATTGAGACGTTCACCAACGTTCTCGACCGATTCCAGTCCGTTCTCGATACTTTGTGCCAGGTTCTCGATCTGTTGCACGATCAACCCGGTGTCGACACGGATGGCCTGCAGAGTTTCGGCCACCTCATCCGTGGCCTGTGACGTGCGGCCAGCCAGCTGACGGACTTCGTCCGCCACCACAGCGAAGCCGCGGCCCTGATCGCCGGCCCGGGCCGCTTCTATGGCCGCGTTCAGGGCGAGGAGGTTGGTCTGCTCGGCGATCCCCTGAATCACGCTGGTCACACCCTGGATCTTTTCCGATTTGTCATTCAGTTCCTGGATCTGGCGCAGGGTTTCGGCGGACTGTTCGTGCACCCGACGCACCTCGTCGATGGCGCCGGACAACGCCTCACGCCCACGAGCGCTCAGGTCACTGACCTGGCGGGACATGCTCGCGGCCTGGGAGGCCTGCTCGGCAGATTGCTTGACGGTGGCGGTGATCTGGCCGGCGTAATCCGCCATCTGGCCGGTTTCCTCCACCTGACGGTCGAGGCGGGCCTTCAGATGGTCGGCGGCAAAGGACACTTCCGCCGCGGAGATGGCATTGGCATCGGCACCGGCGGTCAACGAACGAATCAGCTCACCGCCACTCCCGCGCCCCATCAGCGAGGGGCAAAGCCGCGCAACCGGGTTCTGCGGCGCCGGTGTTTCGCCGGCTTCCAGGCGAGCGAGGCCCTGTTCCAGCGGGTCCAGCACCCGCACCACGATGATCAGCGTAGCGACCGACAATCCCAGGATCAGGCCGATCAGCAACGCCGTCAGATCCAGCCCTGTGAAATAGCCGGCAAGCGCCAGCAAGACAACAGCGAGCAGTGCGAGAACCACCGCCGGACGACCAATCAGTTTCATGGAACCCCAGCCTCTGAATACAGCGAATCGCTCTCAGATTGCGATCCAGTTTATTGTTCTTGACGTTGCCCCAAGCCTACCAACACGGCACAGGAGGTCACTTGTACTTTAGTTGTTTTTTGCAGGGACCGGTGCAACAGATTGTATCCCGGCCAGGAAAAGGCTGACGCGCGCGGCGATCTCGTCGTCGCTCATGAAGTCCAGGTCAATGCTGTTGAGATTGGGGGAGCGGCCGGTGCGAAGCACCTCGTCTCCGCTGTAAAGCACCAGGGTCAGGCGCCCGGATTCGACGGTGTCCATGACCGGTATGATGACATCGGTGCGATCGATGCGAATCCCCACCCGCAAGTCCGGCACTTTGTCGGCCGGTCGGTATCCCAGTGCCTGCATTTGTCGCAGGACCTCACTTTCGACACGATCCAGCAGACGACTGCGGCCGGGAGCCGGTCGGGTTTCGGTTGCAAACGTCCGTGCCGTTTCTGGGACCGGTTGGGCGCCCTTATCCAGAGCCATGGGGGGTAAAGGTTGGAGGGAACAGCCCGCCAGCGCAGTCAGGACGAGCGCCAGCAGGATTCCTGGCAGACGATCGGTTGTGACTGATCGTCTGCGCAAAACAACCGGGATGGTCGCCATGGTGCATCTCCTTTTGGCATTGCTGCCATCAAAGCACCGGGGAGACCATCCCGCAAGCGACACGACCGGATCAGTTGCTCATGGCATCCTTGGTGTCGTCGTAGCCTTCTTCAGCAGCGTCCGCGGTGTCTTCAGCTGCGTTTTCAACGGCTTCACCGGCTTCCTCAGCACCTTCCTTGGTGTTTTCCCACGCACTGTCGCTCTGTCCAGTCGCGTCTTCATAGGTTTCTTCCATGGAATCGCCGGCATCGTCCATCATATCGCCAGCGTTATCGGCAGCCTGTTCTGCGGATTCCTGCATGTTCTCAGCGGCCGAATCATCATCACTGCAACCGGCCAGTGTCAGGCCCATGATGACGGCAAACGTACCTGCGATCAGCTTCTTCATATTGCTTTCCCTCAGCAAAAATTTGGATTCCAAACGATCGTTTGACTGCCCGTGCAGTGTAGGGGCCAGCGGCACGTCAGCACAATAAACGGACGATTACGCTTTTTTTAACTATGACAAAACGTTAGGAAAGATATGACGCCCCGATCGGCCGTTACGGAGACCCTCCGAGAACGCCGAACGGCGCCCGAAAATTCAAGGGGGAAACGTCGCGGTTTCAGACGCCGTTGGCGGGGCGTCCATCCACAAGGAGCAAGTGATCAAGCCGGATCATCTGACCGCGCTCAAGCACCAGGAACTCTTCTCCCGCCCGGGTAAAGACATCCCGGATACGGTCATGGAAGGTTTGTATCTGCCCGGCTTCATCCCGGAACACAATCTCGACCAGACGGCGCAGGGTGGCCGCCTCAAGCAAGGCATCGTGGAAGGCACAATCGATCGGTTTGTAGGCATGGCTCATGGAGCATTCTCATCCAGACCAGGACTCGGGGAACGTGCTGAAAGATGTCCAAATGGACACCTTTCAGTCTGGTTCAGGATGGCACTTTTAGCCAACCGGGCGGTCGGCGGCGCGGGATCACCCGATGCTCAGAACCATTCCCCGCGCATTTCCAGGCAGGTATCGTCGCGATTCTGCAGCAACACGATGTCCTGGGCGACGGTTGGCAACTCCCAGTGGAAGAAGTACTGGGCCGCCTGCAGCTTCCCTTCCAGGAAGTTGCGGTCCGCTTCGGCGATGCCAGTGTCTGACAGACGGGCTTCCGCCACATTGGCCTGACGCAGCCACATCCAGGCCACGGAGATATGGCCGAACAGGTGCAGGTAACAGGACGCGTTGGCCAGCACGCGATCCGGACTTTCCTTTTGCAGGGCCGCGCCCAGATCCTGGGTCACTTTCACCGCCCGCTGCAGGGTCTCGCTCAGCGACAGCGCCCACTGCTGGCAGCGCGAGGTGGTGGCCGCTTCCAGGTCCACCTGGAGGCGCTGCATCATCAGCTGCAGTCCGTGGCTGCGATCCTGCCAGATCTTGCGGCCAAGCAGATCCAGCGCCTGGATGCCGTTGGTGCCCTCATGGATCGGGTTGAGACGGTTATCCCGCCAGCACTGCTCGACCGGGTACTCCCGGGTGTAGCCGGCGCCGCCGTAGACCTGGATCGCCAGGTCATTGGCCTTGGGCCCGTATTCCGACGGCCAGGCCTTCATCACCGGGGTCAGCAGGTCGAGCAACTTGCCGGCTTCCTCGCGAGCCGTGGCATCCGGGTGGGAGTTCTGGTCATCCACCAGGCGCGCGCCATACAGGCACAGTGCCAGCCCGCCCTCGACATAGGCTTTCTGGGCCAGCAGCATGCGGCGCACGTCGGCGTGTTCGATGATCGGCACCGGCGGTTTGGTGGGATCGGGATCGGACGGTTTGCGGCCCTGCAGCCGATCCTTCGCGTACTCCAGGCTGTGCAGGTAGCCACGATAGCCGATCACCGCCGCCCCAAAGCCCACACCCAGCCGGGCTTCGTTCATCATCTGGAACATGTACTTCAGGCCCTGGTGCGCCTCGCCCACCAGATAGCCGTGACAGGGCGCATCGTCGCCAAAGCTCAGCGCGGTAGACGTGGTCCCGCGATAACCCAGCTTGTGAATCAGACCCGCCAGCGCCACGCCGTTGCGACCGGTCACGTCACCCTGATCGTCGGTCAGGAATTTGGGCACGATGAACAGCGAGATGCCCTTGACGCCCGGAGGCGCGCCCTTGATCTTGGCGAGCACCAGGTGAACGATGTTGTCGCTGATGGACTGCTCACCGCCGGAGATGTAGATCTTGGCGCCCTTGATCAGGTAGTGGCCGTCGTCGGTCGGTGATGCGGTGGTGCGGATATCGCTCAGGGACGAGCCCGCGTGAGGCTCGGTCAGCGCCATGGTGCCGGTGTAGCGGCCGTCCAGCATCGGCGGCAGGTATTTCGCCCTCTGTTCCTCCGAGCCAAACACCTTGATCAGGTTGGCGGCGGCGGTGGTCAAGAAGGGGTAACCCGCGGTGCCCGGATTGGCGGCCGTAAAGAAGCCGTTGCAAGCGGCCATCACCGACTCCGGCAGCTGCATCCCGCCCAGGTCGTAGTCGAAACGTCCGGCAATGAAGCCGGCTTCGGCGTAGGCCTTAAACGCCTCTTTCACTTCCGGCAACATCTCCACCTGCCCGTTCACGAACCGGGGCTCGTCCTTGTCCGCCTGGCTGTTGTGCGGCGCGAATTTTTCCCGGGCCATGCGATCGGCGGTTTCGATGACCGCGTCAAAGGTCTCGCGGGAATGCTCATTGAACCGTTCCCGCTCACTCAGGGACGCCGTATCCATCACGTCGTACAGCAGGAAGTCCAGATCGCGTCGGTTAATCAGCGTATCGGTCATGGTGGTTGTTGCCTTTGTTGGGAAATAGCGCAAAGGGTGTCACACCCCGGCATTGGTGAAAACCGTCATTTCTGACACAATCTTGGCGAAAATCGCCAATCCTATCCGAGAGCGACTCAAGCCACATGCAGCGTGTCTCCATCGTCGGTTTTCCCGGCGCCCTTGCCAGCACCATCACCGGCATGATCGACCTGTTCCAGTTGGCCGGCGTCACCTGGGCGCGGATTCAGGGCGAACGTCCGGAACGCCGTTTTGAAGTCCGCCTGCTGACCAGTGACGGCGGCCCCTGCCAGTGCCTGAACGGTATCGCGCTACTGGCCCACGGCAGCCTGGCCGATGCCGACCCGGGGGATCTGATCCTGGTGCCGACCATCGGCGGCCCGATCGAGGAGACGCTGGAACAGGCTGCCCCCCTGCTCGACTGGCTGCGACAGCAGGCCGATCAGGGCAAATCGATCGCCAGCAACTGTACCGGCGCCTTCCTGCTGGCCGAAGCGGGTCTGCTGGATGGGCGCAAAGCCACCACTCACTGGGGATTCAGCCCGCTGTTCCGGCAACGCTACCCCAACGTGGATTGCGTGCCGGAACAGCTGGTCACAGTGGATGGCCCGATTGCCTGCGCCGGGGGCGGAACCGCCTGGTGGGATCTGGGTATCCTGCTGATCGAGCGTTATGCCGGCGCACAGGTTGCCCGCGAACTGGCCAAGGCGTTTGTGGTGGATGCGGGCCGACGCAGCCAGGCGCCGTATGCGGCTCTGCAGACCCGGCGTTATCACCAGGACGACACCATCCTGGCGCTGCAGGACTGGCTCGATGGCCGCTTCACCCATCCGCTGAGCATGGAGGATATGGCGCATCAGTCGGGACTGAGCAGCCGCTCGCTGCTGCGCCGGTTCAAGGCGGCGACCGGCGAAACACCCCATCGCTATTTGCAGCTGTTACGAGTCGAATCCGCCCGCCATCTTCTGGAAACCACCGCCCGTTCGGTGGAGCAAATTACCCAGGCGGTGGGCTATGAGGACGTCAGTTCTTTTTCCCGGCTGTTCAAGGACAGCACCGGGCTGTCCCCCAATGCGTACCGGTCACGACTCGGCCGTTGAGCCTTCCAGGAAATCCACGAAACGTCCCGCAGCGGGCGATAGGCGACGGTCCCGGTGGAACAGTTGATACAGGGGCCGGGACAGGGCCGGCATCGCCGGCGGCTCGATCAACGTGACGCGACCGAGCTCCAGAAGGTCGGCGGCCACGACCCGTGGCACAATCGCCAACCCAGCGCCACAGGCGACCGACCGGGCAATCGCTTCGTTGCTGCCGGCTTCCATCAGGGACGCCGGTGCGATCTTCAGATCTGCCATCATCTGCCGGGTCACTTCCCGGGTTCCGGATCCGGGTTCGCGCAGGACCCAGCGTTCGCCGTTCAACGCGTCCAACGACGATCCGGGCAGGCTCTGCTCCCAGTCCGGCGGCCCGATAATGACCAGGGCATCGTCCTCCCAGTGACGGCTCTCCAGGCGTTCGTCGGCGACCGCGCCCTCCACCAGGGCCACATCCACTTCGCAGTCAATCAGCCAGCGACTGACCGACTCGGTATTGCCCGCTCGCACTTCGATGGCGATGTCCGGCCAGGCATCTGCAAACAGCGCCAGATAAGGGCCCAGCCAGTAACCGGCAATCGTCGTGCTGGCCCCTACCACCAGCGCGCCCTTGCGCAGGCCAACCCGGGCGTGGATGTCATCAATGGCCGCTTTCTCCAGGGCAAAAATGCCCCGGGCATGTTCGAACAATACCTCGCCGATCGGCGTCAGCATTACCCGGGATTTTGCGCCACTCTGGCGCTGTGCGCGCTCAACCAGGGCCACATCCAGCTGATGTTCCAACTCCCGTACGCCCTTGGAGACGGCCGGCTGGCTGATGTGCAGCGCTTCCGCGGCTCGTGAAAAACTGCCTTCACGGGCCACATTGAAGAAGATGCGTAACAGGTGCAGATTCATGGCCATAACCTAAGGTTATTCCAAAATGAAAACAATATATTCGTTTTACTTATAAGCAAACCCTACCGTGTCCTTAGCATCAAAACCACTTCGGAGGACACGGCCATGATGGGTCGATTGACGCACGCCCTGCTGACGACACCCCACAACCCCCTGCCCCGACTTCGCCATCGCGAGTTCCGGCTGGGCGTGACCCTGGTTCTGGCGGTGGCTGTGATCAGCCTGTGGCTGGCTCATAAGCCCTGGGTGGCGGCCCATGGTCTCAGCCCGCTGACGATCGGGGTCGTCCTCGGGATTGTCCTGGGCAACACCGTCTTTCCCCGCATCGCCCACGAAACCGCAGCCGGCGTGGACTTTTCCAAGAATAGCCTGCTTCGACTCGGGATTATTCTCTACGGCTTCCGCATCACGTTTCAGGCGATTGTCGCGGTGGGCTGGAGTGGGATTCTGACCGATGTAGCAACGCTGACGCTCACGTTCATGCTCGCCCTGTTCCTGGGACGCCACCTGCTGGGGCTGGATCGGGAAACCGCTGTCCTGATCGGTGCCGGCAGCTCGATCTGCGGGGCCGCGGCCATTATGGCGGCCGAGCCGGTGGTCCGCGCCCAATCGCACAAGGTCTCGATGGCCGTGGCAACGGTCGTCGTCTTCGGAACCCTGGGAATGTTCCTCTACCCGGCGATCTACCCGTGGCTGGGCCTGTCCGAGCACGCGTACGGCCTTTATGTGGGTTCCACCGTCCATGAAGTGGCGCAGGTGGTCGCGGCAGGCAACGCCATCAGCCCGGCCGCCGGCAATACCGCGGTGATCGAAAAGATGTTGCGGGTGATGATGCTGGCGCCGTTCCTGATGTTGCTGGGCCAGTGGTTGCGGCGGCACCAGCAACACGGCGATCAAACCAGAGCCGGTCTGGGCATTCCCTGGTTTGCGGTCATTTTCCTGGCCGTCAGCGCTCTCAACTCAATCCACGTGGTGCCGGCAGAGCTCGTCAATGGTTTGGTTGCGCTGGATACGGTACTGCTGACCATGGCCATGACCGCTCTGGGACTGCGCACCCACATCGGGGCGGTGCGTCAGGCGGGGGTACGGCCGCTGTTATTGGGCGGTCTGCTGTTTGGCTTTCTGGTGGTCGCAGGGTACGGCATAAACCTGGCCATTTCCGCCCTGTCATAAGGGCCACACAAGCCCGGAACCATCCGGTTTGTATGGCGCCCGCCCGCAAGAATGGGTAGTATGCGTCGCGATCGCCTTAATCCAGTCAGGGTGTCGTCGGCCAGCCACGCCGGCCCCACATCCGGACTTTCTTGCGTGCAGTGACAGGAGTTCCCGGCTCAGGAAGGGCCAGCACCGCTTATGTTTTTACGTCTGCTCCAGCGAAGACGCGTTTACACCCGCTTCACCCGCCGCCTCCAGAATGACATGCGGACACGTTTATTACGTGCAGCCGGTTGGCTGGCGCTGCTGTCCAGCCTGCATGTCCTGGCGATGCTCTATTTCGAGCAACTCACTATCGGCGATGCCCTCTGGCTGACCGTTACCACACTGACGACCGTCGGCTATGGCGACCTTTCGGCGTCTACTGCCATGGGGCGCCTTTGCACCACACTCCTGCTGTACATCGCTGGCATTACACTGCTGGCGGAGCTGGCGAGCGACTACATCGATTTTCGAATCAAACGAAAAGATCACATGATCAAAGGCTTGTGGAGGTGGGACATGTCCGATCACATTCTTATCATCAACAGTCCAAAGGCCAACGCGGCACTGTACTTTGAACGGCTGGTGGGCCAGATCCGGGCCGCGGACGGCTTTTCGGAAGCGCCGGTGCAGCTACTGACCGATGCTTTCCCGAACGGACTGCCCACGCAACTGAGGGAGATGGGCGTTGTCCATTACCACGGCAGCCCTTCCGAACAACAGGCGCTGGCCGCAACGACGCCCGCTGCCGCCAAAGCGATCATCGTGCTGGCGGGCGATGAATACAAGCGCGCGTCGGATAGCATCACGCTGGACGTCCTGTTGCAGCTATCCGAAATGTGCGAGGGCCACCCGCCCTACACTGTGGCCGAGTGTGTCCAGGAGCGGAATCGGCCCCGCCTCGAACGGGCCGGCGCCAACACCACCATCCGTCCGGTGCGGGCCTATCCCGAAATTCTGGTCCGTTCCATCGTCGCCCCCGGCGCCGAGAAAATCCTGGAGAACCTGTTTACCCACCAGGACGACCACACGCTCCGCTTTGACATCCCCCTGAGCGACGCGACCTGGTCAACGAGCGTCTGCCGGCTGATGGAAAAAGGACTCGGAACGCTGCTGGCGTACGTGGACGATCTCGGACACGTGCAATGCCACCCGGCCGCCGATCACCGGTTTGATGCCTGCGCCCTCATCATGATGGTGCATGAGGATCGCATTCCCACCGAGTACGAGGTTCGCGAAGCACTCGGCGCGACCGACTGAGCCAATACGCTGCCACAGGATCCAATCA
The DNA here is from genome assembly GCF_003789045.1 of Marinobacter sp. R17. Taxonomy (NCBI): domain Bacteria; kingdom Pseudomonadati; phylum Pseudomonadota; class Gammaproteobacteria; order Pseudomonadales; family Marinobacteraceae; genus Marinobacter; species Marinobacter sp. R17. Next base: position 244,237 of record NZ_RHGZ01000001.1, read on the forward strand.
TCAGGAGCCCCGATATGAGCCATTCATTCGACACCCTTAAATCGCTGGTCCAGCAGTTGCCGCTGACCGTGCTGGAAGAACACGCCGACGAGCAGATGCTGATCGTCGAGGCGCCGACAAGCGGCATCCATAACCTGGTGCTCGACTGCGAGGACGACATCCTCGTCATCGAGCAGGTCATCGCAAAGCTTGCGCAGCCGGACGCCGACTGTCTGCGGACCCTGCTGCAGATCAACCGGGAAACCGTCCACGGCGCCCTGTGCCTGGATGAAACCGGTCGCACTCTGATTTTCCGGGACACGCTGCAGCTGGAAAACATTGACCTCAACGAACTGGAAGGCTCCATCAATGCCCTGAGCCTGATGCTGGCCGAACACGCTGACCAGTTGATTACTTACGCCCGCCAAGGAGGTGACGTCGCATGAACCTGTTCAAACGTCTTTTCAAGTTCGGCTCTGCCGAGGCGCACGCCGCCATCGACAAGATGGAAGACCCCATCAAGATGAGTGAGCAGGCCATCCGGGATCTCAAGGGGGACCTGGACAACAGCCTGCAAAGTCTGGCCGAGGTCAAAGTCATCGCCATCCGCAGCCGGCGCGAAACCGAACAGGCCGGCGCCGAGGCCGACGACTACAAACACAAGGCCATGCGTCTGTTGCAGCGCGCCTCTTCGGGAGAGCTGGAACAGGAAGAAGCCGACCGACTGGCCAGCCGCGCACTGGAACAGCAGACACAGGCCCAGTCGAATGCAGAGCGCGCCAGGGGCGAACGCGACAAGTACGATCGCATGGCGGCCGACCTGGAGTACCGGATCCAGGACCTGCGCAGCCAGATCACCCAATGGGAGAACGAGCTGAAGACGCTCAAGGCCCGCGCCAAGGTCAGCAGCGCCACCAAGAAGATCAACCGGCAGATGGCACAGATCGACTCGTCCTCGACCATTGCCACGCTTGAGAAAATGCGGACCCGCGTTGAGGAAGAGGAAGCGCTGGCCGAGTCCTACGGCGACATGGCCAAACCCACCCACAGCCTGGATGACGAGATCGATCAGGCGCTGGGTTCGTCCGGCGGTTCCGCCTCGCTGGACGCGCTGAAACAGGAAATGGGTCTGAACGGCGACGGCAACCGGTCGGATAAAGCCTAAGGAGTCGTCGTGGTTAACCTGCTACTGGTGATCGGGTTCATTGCCCTCGGCGTGATTGGCTACCGGACCTGGCAAGCGGACCGGACACCCCGGACCGGCCCGGAAGCCCCGGTCTCTCCGGGGTCGGGAACGATTGAACAGGCCGGCCCGGGCGGCGTCCTGCAGTTGCCACCCCATGGTCCGAACCGCGAAGAACAGGATGTCCGGGTGAGGGCCCGGCACACCTACCGTCAGGATGACTACGCCTGGTTCGAGCTGGAATGTGAGGCGGGCCATGGCACCGTTTGGGTGGATGTCGAGCGCGACGATGAACTGGAAGCGAGCGTCACACTGAAACGCCTGTCGCTGGAAGAGCTCGGCCTCACGCCGTCTTCGCTGTCGGGCCATCAGGCGCCGGCGAAAACCCTGGTGGTTGATGGCATCACCTTCCGTTTCTCGGAACAGGGTCGTGCCCGCTTCCTGCGTGAGAGCGATCCGGACCAGGCCGAGGACGTCACGTTCTGGGATTACGAAGGCGACGACGATCGCCACGACCTGGGTATCGAGCGCTGGGGCGACGATTGCCGCGCCTACCTCACCGAACGCATCAACCCTGAACGGATCAGAATTTACAGTCTCGGAGGAACAACGTGAATCTGTTGGAGATGGACTTTCAACACCTGGGACGGGGGGCCAGCATGCTGGCCCTTTTCCTTGTCCTGTTTGTTGTCGCCAAGGGCCTGAAGCGCTGGCTGACGCCCTACGACATCGACCGTGAATTGACCGGCAACGACAACGTCGCCCAGGCGTGCGGCCTCGCCGGCTACTACGCGGGCTTCACCGTGCTGTTCTGCGGCGCCTATCTGGGGCCTAGCCAGGGCTGGCTGATGGACCTGGCGGTGGTGGCCGGCTATACCGGCCTTGGCCTGGTCCTGCTCACGGTCTCCCGTTACCTTAATGACCGCTTCATCCTGCACGAATTCTCCATCGCGGCGGCCATCCGCGACGATCACAACAAGGCGGCCGGCGTCGTCCAGGGGGCCAACTATCTGGCGTCGGCGTTTGTCGTCGCCGGGGCGATTCACGGAGAAGGCGGCGGCGTTATCACGGCCCTGGTCTTCTACGCCATCGGCCAGGTAGCGCTGCTGCTGTTCAGTCGTCTTTACGAGTGGCTGACCCCCTACCGTATCCAGGATGAGATCGCGGGCGCGAATCTCGCCGCGGGCCTGGGTTTTGGCGGCAGCATGGTCGCCATCAGCCTGGTCATCATGGCCGCCACGAACGACGACTTCGTCAGCTGGACGGCCAACCTGTCCTGGCTCGGCATCAACATCCTGGGCGTGTTCATCTACCTGATCGGCGCCCGGCTGTTCTTTGACAAGGTCCTGATCAGCCGGGATGACCTCAATCGCGAAATCGCGCAAGACCGCAATACCGGCGCGGGACTCCTGGAGTTCGCCATTGCCATCAGTTTTGCCGCCGTCCTGTATTTCATGATCGGGTGAACCATGACCGAGACCAAATCCCAGAAAGCCATCATTCGTCGACTGCTTTTCCTGTTCGCGGCGCTGTCGCTCTTCACATCCCTGGTGATCAACCTCGCCGGCGGACAGCCGAAAGTCAGCGACACCGTCCTTGCAGCGGGCGGCACCCTTGGCCCCATCCACATCGATGAGCCCAATACCATCCTGCGTGTCCGCGTCCGGCAGAACCTGCCGCTCAACCACTGGAGCTACGTTACCCTGGAGTTGCTGGACGATCAGAAACGCTACCTCACCGGTTTCGGCGACGAGTTCTGGTCTGAGGACGGCTACGACTCCGACGGCTACTACTGGCGGGAATCCGAAGGCACCTACAAGGCCCGCGTCACGGTCCCCAAGGCCGGCGACTACTACCTGAAGGTCAAGCCGGAAAGCAATCTGAGCAGCGGGCAAAAGCGCACCGGCAACATTGCCGTCAGCGTGAAGACGGCGTCCTTCAGCCCCATCCCGCACCTGGCCGCCGGCATCATCGCCATCATCGCCTGGTTCGTCCTTGGCTTCATCGGCGGCGGAACCAGTCCCCTGGCGGCGCTTCGCGAACACTGATTGGAAAGGAATTCCCACATGCGACTCGGAACAGGCGTCACGCTGGCCCTGCTTGGCGTGATCTATCTTGCGCTCTTCTCATTCAGTAACGATGGGTACGGCTACACCGGCTACAACGGGTACAGCCACGGCCCGTCCTTCTGGTACTTCGGCGGCCCGAGCTACTATCCCAACCGCAGCCTGCGTAACGGCAGTCTCGGCGGCCCGGGGGATCGTGGCGCAGGCATCCATTACGGTAAATAAGTCATGACAACCGACGTATCCGACAACAGAGCAAACCGTCAGAAGCGGGTGCTGATTGGCTCGATTCTGATCGCCGGACTGTGCTCGATCATCTACGAACTGCTGATCAGCACCACCGCGTCCTACTTCCTGGGCGACAGCATTCGCCAGTTCTCCATCACCATCGGCGTCTATATGGCGGCGATGGGGCTGGGGTCCTGGCTGTCCCGGTGGATCAATGGCAACCTGCTGTTCGCGTTCATCGCCGTGGAGCTGGTACTGGGGCTCCTGGGCGGGCTCTGCGTGCCGCTGCTGTATCTCGCCTACGCCTATACGGACCTGGTCCAGCCGATCATGATCCTGCTGATCCTGGGCGTGGGGGTACTGACGGGGCTCGAGGTGCCGCTGCTCACCCGGTTGCTGGAAAACCAGGACATCCTGGCCAAAAACCTGTCGAACGTCCTGTCGCTGGATTACCTGGGCGCGCTGGTGGCAACCATCGCCTTCCCGTTTGCGGTGTTGCCCTGGCTGGGCGTGTTCCAGTCGTCCCTGGTGTTTGGCCTGATCAACATCGCCCTGGGTCTGCTGAACCTGTGGTACTTCGCGCCCCAACTCGATCTCAGCCGAAAGCGATTGCTCACACTTTCAGGCACGATGGTCACCGGATTTCTGGTGGTCCTGCTCAGCATTTCCCAATGGCTGGTGGCAGACTGGAGCAACAGCCTGTACAGCGACCGAGTCGTCTATCGCAAGCAGACGCCCTACCAGACCATTGTGCTCACTCAGTACAAGGACGACCTGCGGCTGTTTCTCAACGGCAATCTCCAGTTCTCGTCGGTGGACGAATACCGCTACCACGACGCCCTGGTCCATATTCCGCTGTCACAGCATCCGGATCCGGAGAACGTCCTGCTGCTGGGCGCCGGCGACGGCATGGCCGCGCGTGAGCTGCTCAAGTACGACAGCATCAGGCACATCACCCTGGTGGACCTGGATCCGGCCGTGGTGAACCTGGCCCGCCATGACTCGCGCCTGACCGAGCTAAACCGGAACAGCCTTAACGATCCTCGCGTCAAGACGATCTCGAGCGACGCGATGGTCTACCTCAGGGATACTGACAGCAAATACGACGTCATCCTTGCGGACCTGCCCGACCCCAACAACGTCTCGCTGGCGCGGCTGTATAGCCGGGAGTTCTACAGGCTGGTCCGTCAGCACCTCAACGCCGGCGGGATATTTACAACACAGGCCACCAGCCCTTACTTCGCCACCAACGCGTTCTGGTCCGTGGACCACTCGGTGAAGGCGGCGGGTTTCACGACGGTGACGCCCTACCATGTGCAGGTTCCGTCCTTCGGGGAATGGGGGTTTGTCTTTGCCGGGACCAGCGCTCAACCGCTGACGCCAAAGGCGCCGTTGGTCGACACCCGTTACCTGGACAAGACCAGCTTCCGGGAAGCCCTGACGTTCGCCCGTGACCTGAAACCCCAGGCTGATGTGCAGGTCAGCTCCCTGGACAATCCAACCGTTCACGATTACTACATGAACGGTTGGCAGTACTGGCATTGACGGCCTAGATTCCCGCCGCCACCTCCGTGCCCTGACGGATGGCACGCTTGGCGTCCAGTTCTTCCGCCAGATCGGCACCGCCGATCAGATGGGCCTGGATGCCGACGCCGGCAAGCTGGTCGAAGAGCTCTCGAAACGACTCCTGACCCGCGCAGATCACCACGTTATCCACCGCCAGCACCCGCTTCTCGCCCGGTCCGCCGTCCTTTTCGGTGACGGTGATGTGCAGCCCCTCGTCGTCAATCCGGTCGTAGGAGCAGCCCCGCAGCATTTCCACGTCACGGTGTTTGAGGCTGTTGCGGTGGACCCAGCCGGAAGTCTTGCCCAGGCCCTTGCCGACCTTGGTGGTCTTGCGCTGCATCAGGTAGATCTTGCGAGGTGACGAGGTGGGTTCCCGTTCTGCCAGACCGCCAGGGCCTTCAAACTCGGGGTTTACCCCCCACTCCTTTTGCCACGCCAGCACGCTGACCTGTTCGCCTTCCGGCTGGTGATTGAAATCGTGGGTCAGGAATTCACTGACGTCGAAGCCAATACCGCCGGCCCCGATCACCGCGACAGTCTTGCCCACCGGCTTGTTGCGGCGCAGCACGTCGAGATAGCCCAGCACCTTGGGGTGGTCGATGCCGTCGATTTTCGGGGTGCGGGGCCGCACGCCGGTGGCGACGATCACCTCGTCAAAGCCCTGGGCTTTCAGGGCCTCGACATCCACCCGGGTATTCAGCTGCAGGTCGACGCCCAGCAACTCGATCTGGCGTCGGTAGTAGCGCAGGGTCTCGTAGAACTCTTCCTTGCCGGGAATGCGCTTGGCGTAGTTGAACTGCCCGCCGATGTCGCCGTCTGCTTCGAACAGGGTGACCCAGTGGCCACGCTTGGCTGCGGTAGTCGCTGCTGCCAATCCGGCCGGGCCGGCACCCACCACGGCCACGCGCTTGCGGACCGGAGCGACCGTCAGCGTCAATTCGGTTTCATGACAGGCTCGGGGATTGACCAGGCACGACGCTTTCTTCGCCTGGAATACGTGGTCGAGGCACGCCTGGTTGCAGGCGATGCAGGTGTTGATCTCGTCGGACCGGCCCTGCTCGGCCTTGCGCACGAACTCACTGTCCGCCAGCAGCGGCCGGGCCATGGACACCATGTCCGCCTTGCCGCCCGCCAGGATCTCTTCGCCTTTTTCCGGTGTGTTGATGCGGTTCGTGGTGCAGACCGGGATGTCCACTTCGCCATAGAACTTGGCGGTTACATCGGCAAAGCCGCCGCGGGGAACCGAGGTGACGATGGTCGGCACCCGGGCTTCGTGCCAGCCGATGCCGGTGTTGATGATGGTGGCACCGGCCTGCTCGATGGCTTTACCCAGGGTCACGATCTGATCCCAGGTCTGGCCGCCTTCCACCAGATCCAGCATGGAGAGCCGGTAGATGATGATGAACTCCGGCCCTACCGCTTCACGCATACGGCGCACGATCTCCACCGGCAGGCGCATCCGGTTTTCGTAGGGGCCACCCCACTTGTCGGTGCGCTTGTTGGTGCGCTCGCACAGGAACTGGTTGATGAAGTAGCCTTCCGAGCCCATCACCTCGACGCCGTCGTAGCCGGCAAATTTGGCCAGTTTGGCGGCGTTGACGAAATCGTCGATCTGACGCTCGACGCCCTTGGTGGACAGTGCCCGCGCCTTGAACGGACTGATCGGCGCTTTGGTGGCCGAAGCCGAGACGATCAACGGCTGGTAGCCATAGCGGCCAGCATGCAGCAGTTGCAGGCAGATCTTGCCGCCGGCTTCGTGGACCGCGCCGGTGACCTGGCGGTGCAGGAAGGCCGTGGCCCGGTTGTTCATGGTGGACGACAGCGGGGCCAACTGCCCGACCAGGTTCGGCGAAAAGCCACCGGTCACCATCAGCCCGACGCCGCCTTCGGCCCGTTCCGCAAAATAGCGGGCCAGTTTGTGGGTGTTCCAGAATCGGTCTTCCAGGCCGGTGTGCATGGAGCCCATCAGCACCCGGTTCTTCAGTTCGGTATAGCCCAGGTCGAGGGGCTTGAGAAGATTGGGATACGCGGTTGTCATGTCTCGGTGCCCTTTTATCGCGTTCTCATCAGGAGCCGACATGGTAGCATGCCCATCTACGACTAATGGATAAGAAGCGTGGTATTTATGGCCAACAATCAATCAGATCGGGTCCTGCTCGACATCGAGGGCGGTATCGCCACCGTGACACTCAATCGGCCGGACAAGTACAACGGGCTGGATATGCCCATGTTTGAAGCCGTTGCAGCCACTGCCCGCACACTTCGCAAGGAACGGCAGGTGCGCGCGATCGTGCTCAAGGGCAACGGCGAGGCGTTCTGCTCCGGTCTGGATGTGAAAGGCGTTAGCAAGAAACCGGTCAACTTTCTCAAACTGCTGGTCAAACCCGGTCGCCGGATCAGCAATCTGGCCCAGGACGTGGGCTACCTCTGGCGTGAGGTGCCGGCTCCGGTGATTGCGGCGACCCACGGCTACTGTTTTGGCGGCGGCTTCCAGATCGCCCTTGGCGCCGACTTCCGCTACACCACGCCGGACTGCGAATTCTCCATCATGGAAGCCAAGTGGGGACTGATTCCGGACATGAGCCTGACCGTCACCCTGCCCGAGCTGATCCCCATCGATCTGGCCAAGGAACTGACCATGACGGCACGCCGGTTCAACGGTGAAGAAGCCAAGGCGATGGGGCTGGTGACCCGCGTCTGCGACGATCCGGTGGCCGAAGCCTATGCTTTCGCCGACACCCTGGCGCAGCAATCGCCGGATGCCGTCGCCGCGGCCAAGCTGCTGTTCAATCGCGCCTGGCAGGCCGATGACAAGACCAGCCTGGATTGGGAAACCCGACTGCAGAAGAAGATCATTGCCCGCGCCAACCAACGCACTGCGATCGCGCGCAACAGCGGGCAACCCGACAAGGAATACGCGGATCGGCGAAGTTTCTGATCCGTGATGTCAAAGAGTGGTTAAGAAGGATCGGGCAGAAGCACCCGGACTCGGCGCCCGGGTGCCTGCATTCCAGTAAGCGATTACTTGGACATCATGCCTTTCTCGAATTCTTCATTACTGATATTGCCATCCCCGTCCGTATCCATTTCATGCATTTTCATCATCCGGCTTTCTTCTTCGGAATGGGCCTTGCCTGCGGCGGAACTGCCATAAACGTTCAGCTCATCCTCGCTGATCATGCCATCACCGTTTTTATCCATTTCCTCAAAGGTCGGCGCGTGCCCCATCTTTTCACTCATCCGGTCGGCTTCGCCGCCCGATTTGTCGCCGGCATCCCCGGCGTAGGTCAGAGTAGAAAAAGCGAACGACAGAACGACAAGGGGGAACATCCAGATTTTCATAATGATTCTCCTGCCTGAAGCCGCCTCACAGCGAGGTGAACCGACTCCACGTCATGCAACAGAGATCAAAACGGCTGGACTGCATTTGATCGGGGTTTAAGACACCCAGGTTCGACTGCCACCGGGCCTGGTCTTCGACAGCGCGCTTGTGCGGTCGTTGAAACCCAACCGGATTATAGCGGCTGTCATTCCTATTGAAGTTTAAGCCGGTGCAATCGGCAACCACCAAAGCACGATCATTCGCACGATTCTTGACGCTGCTCGGATATCCGAATCAAAAAAGCCCGGACAAAAGCCGGGCTCAATCGTCGGAATCCGATAGGGAATGAACTATTTACTGTTTCATATCCGCGGGTTTTTCGGCGTCAGCCCCCTTCTGGAACTCACCCCGGGTGATCTTGCCATCCTGGTTCCGATCACGGGCCTTGAGCATCATGCGGTTGCGCTCGGCCTCGGTGTCGCCCATGCCGGCGGCGGTGCTGCCGTAGACGTTCAGTTCATCTTCGGTGATCGCGCCATCGTTGTTGGCATCCAGGGTATCAAAATCTTCGTGCATGGTTTGCATCGCTTTCCCTTCGCCATGACTCATCGCCGACTCCTGGCGATCCGCATGACTGGAGCCTTCCTTGCTCATGCTGCTCGCCCAGACGGCCGGTGCAGCCATCATCATTGATGCCGTGACAGCGAACGTTATCGTCCTGATCTTCATAACGCCTCCTTCTCTTGGTGGCACTTTATGATTCGTCGCTTTTGGCCGGTGTAAGCCGACCTCGACAGCCCCACCGCGACCGCGAAACACCACGGCGGGCTTATTGGGGACTACGGTTTTTCACGTCATCTGGATTCACCGTAAGCCCTGCATCTATTGAAGACGCCAACGGCGCCACTGGCCAATGAAACCTCTGTAAGCCGTCCGCAATCGCCGCAATTGCTTGACCTGCCGGCCACGCCACGTATCATCATCGCTCAGGATTAACGAGGATGAGCCCGAATCCCCGGACTCACCTAACGGAGCATTCATGTCCGAACCGCCCCGTACATCGATCATGACCCATGCCGAGCCGGATGCTTTTATCCCCCTGCGTCCCGGCCGCCTTCCCTATTTCCCCGATCCGCCCAGCGCCCGCTGATCTCAAGTCGTTTGCGCTGATGGTGTGCAGGGCGTTTGTCTGAGGGCTAAACTCAGGCTGCTCCTGTCGATGAGCGTCAGCATCCACGAATCAAGAAGAATGAGGTTTCAATGACCCTCGCGCTGGTCGTTTTACTGCCTTTTCTGGGCGCTATTGTGGCGCCGTTATTTGCCCAGGCCGGGCGCACAACGATTGCCATTGCCTCGTCGGTGCCGCCGGTCATCGCCCTGGCGGCCCTCTATCCGCTCTGGCCGGCGCTGGAAGCCGGTCACGTTCTGGTGCAGACCCACAGCTGGCTGCCGGACATCGGCCTGTCCCTCAGTTTCCGGCTGGATGGCCTGTCCCTGCTGTTTGCGTTGCTGATCCTGATCATCGGCCTGCTGATCATCCTGTATTCGCGCTATTACCTGAAAAAGCACGAAAATGTCGGCAAGTTCTATTCCCTGCTGCTGACCTTTATGGGGTCGATGCTGGGTATCGTGCTGTCCAGCAACCTGATCTTGATGCTGATTTTCTGGGAGCTGACCAGCCTGGTGTCTTTCCTGTTGATCAGTTTCTGGAACGATAAACAGGATGCCCGGCGCGGCGCCCGCATGGCGTTGGCGGTCACCGGCGGCGGCGGATTGGCCCTGCTGGCCGGCGTGCTGTTGATTGGTCAGGTGGTCGGCAGTTACGAGCTGGACAACGTCCTGGCCGCGGCGGACCTGATCAAGGCCCACGCGCTCTATCCGGTGATCCTGGTACTGGTGCTACTGGGGGCCTTCACCAAATCCGCCCAGTTCCCCTTCCACTTCTGGCTGCCTCACGCCATGCAGGCCCCCACGCCGGTGTCCGCCTATCTACACTCGGCCACCATGGTCAAGGCCGGCATTTTCCTGATGGCGCGGCTCTATCCCGTATTGGCCGGCACACCGGAGTGGTTCTACCTGGTGAGCTTCACCGGCATGGTGACGTTGCTGTTGGGCGCCTACGTGGCCCTGTTCAAACACGACATGAAAGGCCTGCTGGCCCACTCCACCGTCAGCCACCTGGGCCTGATTACCCTGCTGTTCGGCATGGGGACCAAGCTGGCTGCCGTGGCCGCCGTATTCCACGTCATCAACCACGCCACCTTCAAGGCGTCGCTGTTCATGGCCACCGGCATTATCGACCACGAGACCGGCACCCGGGACATGCGTCGTATCAATGGGCTGTGGCAGTTCATGCCCTACACCGCCACGCTGTCGATGGTGGCCGCGGCCTCCATGGCCGGGGTACCGCTGCTGAACGGCTTCCTCTCCAAGGAGATGTTCTTTGCCGAGTCGCTGGAACTGAACCTGCCGGGACTGTGGGCCTACCTGCCGCCGGTGATCGCCACCCTGGCGGGGATTTTTGCGGTGGCTTACTCAGCCCGTTTTATCCACGACGTGTTCTTCAACGGCAAACCGGTGGACCTGCCGATCTACCCGCCTCACGAGCCGCCGCGCTACATGAAGATTCCGGTGGAGATCCTGGTATTCGCGTGTGTGATGGTCGGGGTGTTCCCGGCCATTTCTGTGGGGCCGCTGCTCAATGCCGCGTCGGCCGCCACTCTCGCCGGCGACGTACCCGACTACCAGTTGGCGGTGATCCACGGGTTCAACCTGCCGCTGATGATGAGCTTCATCGCCTTTTTCGGCGGGCTGCTGATGTACACCCAGCGCCAGAAATTCTTCGACTTTCACGCTCGTTTCAGGGAGATCGACGAGAAAGCCGTGTTCGAGGCGATTGTTGCCCGAATTTCCGAAAAGGCCCGGGCGTTGACGGCCCGGATCGAAAACGGCTCACTGCAACGCTATGCCCTGCTGCTGATCGGGGCGGCCATCGCGGTCGCGCTCTACCCGGTGGTCGACCTGGGCGTGTCGATCGGTTCGATGGGCGTTTCACCCGTCGATGCCCCCACCGCCGTGGGCGGTGTGATCCTGATCGTCTGCGCGCTCGGAACAGCCGCCATGCATCGGGAACGATTGTATGCATTGATTCTGCTGAGCGTCGTGGGGCTGATGGTGGCGCTCGGCTTTGCCCGCTTCTCGGCACCGGACCTGGCCATGACCCAGCTGTCCGTCGAGGTGGTCACCATTGTGTTGCTGATGCTGGCGCTGTATTACCTGCCCTCCTGGACGCCAATGGAAGCCAGCCGCTTCCGGCGCTGGCGGGATATCGTGATCGCGCTGCTGGCCGGCGCAGGCATGTTCCTGGTCACCCTGGCCATGCTGACCCGACCGTTCGACTCCATCTCCAGCTACTTCCTGGAGAACAGCGTGTCCGGTGGGGGCGGCTCCAACGTGGTCAACGTGATCCTGGTGGATTTCCGGGGCTTCGATACCCTGGGCGAGATCACCGTGCTGGGCATTGCCGCGCTGGGGATCTTCGCCATGCTGCGTGACACCAAATTGACGGCGCCGCCGACGGACGGCCAGGGGCACCCCTGGTCCACGGACGCCCACCCGACCATGCTGCAGCAGATTTCCCGGCCGCTGCTGCCACTCGCCCTGATGGTGTCGGTCTACATCTTCCTGCGCGGGCACAACCTGCCCGGCGGCGGCTTTATTGCCGGCCTGGTCACTTCGGTGGCGCTGATCGTCCAGTACATTGCCAGCGGCATGCGCTGGAGCCACCGGCGCATGCCATTCAGCCTGCGTACGCCCATCGGACTGGGGCTGCTGGCCGCCACGGTGACCGGTATGGCGAGTTTCGCCTTCGGCTTCCCGTTCCTGACGTCCACGTTCAGCCACATTCACTGGCCGGTGGTCGGCGACTTCGAGCTGGCCTCGGCCATGGCCTTCGATATTGGTGTGTACCTGGCCGTTGTCGGCGCCACGCTCACCATCCTGGCGAGCCTGGGACGCCTGTCCATCAAATCCGATGCCATGCCGGAGGACTCGTAATGGAAATTCTGTTTGCCCTCATCATCGGCACGCTGACCGCTTCCGGTGTTTACCTGATCCTGCGCGCCCGGACCTTTCCGGTCGTGGTGGGGCTGACCATGCTGTCCTACGCCGTGAACCTGTTCCTGTTCTCCACCGGGCGACTGGTCACCGCCGGCCAGCCCATTATTGGCAGCACCGAAAACTACACCGATCCCCTGCCCCAGGCCCTGGTCCTGACGGCGATCGTCATCGGCTTTGCCATGACCGCTTTCGTCGTGGTTCTGGCTCTGCGCAGTCGCGCCGACACCGGTGACGACCATGTGGACGGTCAGAAAGAAGCCCTCTGGCCCGAACCCGGCGCCGACAAAGCTCCGGAGGAGACTCGATGAATCACTGGTTGACCGCCCCCATCCTGTTGCCGTTGCTGGGAGGGATCCTCCAGATCTTCCTGAGTTTCGCCCCGCTGGGCCTGCGCCGGACACTGGGCCTGGCCACGACCACCCTGATCCTGGTGGTGTCCATCAGCCTGCTGTTGCTGGCGGATGACGGCACCTACCGGGTTTATGCGCTGGGTAACTGGGCGCCGCCGTTCGGCATCGTGCTGGTGCTGGACCGCCTGTCCGCGCTGATGCTGTTCATGACGGCGCTGCTGGCCCTGTTCTGCCACATCTACTCGACCCGCGGCACCGATGCCCAGGGCCGGCACTTCCACGCGCTGTTCCTGTTCCAGCTCATGGGTCTGAACATCGCCTTCCTGACCGGCGACCTGTTCAACCTGTTCGTTGCCTTCGAGGTCCTGTTGATCGCCTCCTATGGTCTGCTGATGCATGGCGGTGGAACGGCCCGCACGGTCCCCGGGCTGCATTACGTGGTGCTCAACCTGATCGGCTCGTCCCTGTTCCTGATCAGCGTGGGGCTGCTCTACAGCGTGGTGGGCACGCTCAACATGGCGGACCTGGCGGTCAAAGTGCCCCAGGTGGCGCCGGAAGACCTGCCGTTGGTGCAGGCTGCCGGGATGATGTTGCTGGTGGTGTTCGCACTCAAGGCCGCCCTGCTGCCGCTGTGCTTCTGGCTGCCCAAGGCCTACGCCAATGCCACGGCGCCGGTGGCCGCCCTGTTTGCGGTGATGACCAAGGTGGGCATTTACGCCATCCTGCGGGTTTACTCGCTGATCTTCGGCGACCAGGCCGGTCCGCTGGCCAACCTGGGCATGGACTGGCTGTTCCCGCTGGCGCTGATCACCCTCGCGTTCGGCGTTATCGGCGCGCTGGGTGCTGACGGTCTGCGCAAGCTGGTGGCCTGGCAGGTGATCATTTCCGTCGGCACGCTGCTTGCCGCCATCAGCCTGCACTCGGAGGCCAGCACCTCCGCCGCGCTGTTCTACCTGCTGAACACCACCTGGGTGGTGGGTGGCCTGTTCCTGGTGACCGACCTGATCGCCCGTCAGCGGGGCAGCGCCTCAGACCGGATTGTTACCGCGCCGCGCATGCGCAGCCGGACCCTGCTCAGCGTGCTGTTCCTGATCGGCGCGACCGCCGCTGCCGGACTGCCGCCACTGAGCGGTTTCTTCGCCAAGGTGCTGATCCTGGAGTCGGTCAAACCCAGCGCTGAAATGGGTTGGCTGTGGAGTGTCATCCTGGTTGGCGGCTTCCTGAGCGTGGTGGCCTATAGCCGGGCGGGCAGCATCGTGTTCTGGCGCAACGTGGAAGGCCACGTCAAGGATCCGGGGCACCTGACGCTGCCGGTGACCGTGTCGGCGGGTGCGCTGATCAGCCTGAGCCTGGTCATTGTCGCCCTCGCCGGCCCCATCAGCCGGTATGCCGATGCCACCGCCGAGCAGCTGCACACGCCGTCAGCCTACATCGAGATTTTACAGACGCCGGTGGTCAGTCGGGGGGATTCACTATGAAGGCACTGAATGGACGCTTCGGCCTGCCGCACCCGATGCTGAGCGTCACCCTGTTCCTGATCTGGCAGGCGCTCAGCAACGGCATCAGCGGTGGCAGCATCGTACTGGGACTGATCCTGGCCTGGCTGCTGCCCCTGTTCACGCGGAACTTCTGGCCCAACAACCCGGCGATCCGACGGCCATTCCGCTTCCTGACCTACATCGTGCGGGTCCTGTGGGACATTGTCGTGGCCAGCATCAGTGTGGCGCTGCTGGTCCTTAATCCGACGCGCAAACCACGGCCGGCGTTTGTGGCCTTCCCGCTGGAGCTGGAGCATCCGCTGGCGATTTCCACCCTCGCCGGCACCATCTCGCTCACCCCGGGCACCGTCAGCGCCGACATCAGCGACGACAACACGCTGCTGCTGATCCACGTGCTGGATATGGAAGACGAAGCCGATCTGGTGGAAACCATCAAGAAACACTACGAACGCCCGCTGCGGGAGATATTCAAATGATTACGATCGCACTGGAAATCACCCTGGCGATGGTCACCCTGGCGGTGATCCTGAACGTGATCCGGCTGTTCAAGGGGCCGGATGCCCCGGATCGCATTCTCGCCCTGGACAGTCTCTACATTAACGCCATCGCGCTGATCGTGCTGCTCAGCATGCTGATCCACTCCCGGCTGTATATTCAGTCGGCCTTGTTGATCGCGGTGATGGGGTTTGTCGGCACCATCGCGCTGGCCAAACACCTCAAGCGCGGCAGCGTGATCGAATAGGCAACGACGGAGGCCCCATGCACATTGCCCTGGAAATACTGATTGTCGTGCTGCTGATCACCGGCGGCCTGTTTGCTCTGGCCGGAGCCATCGGCCTGCTGTCTCTGCCGGACTTCTATACCCGGCTGCACGCCCCGACCAAGGCCACCACGCTCGGCGTCGGCGGCATCGTGTTCAGTTCCATGATCTTTTTCTCGTTCGGTGACAAATCGCTGGAGGTGGAGGAAATCCTGATCATGATGTTCCTGTTCCTGACGGCACCGATCAGCGCCAACATGCTGGCCAAGGCAGCGATGCACCTGAAGGTGGGTCGTATGGAAGGCACCAAGGGACACCCCTGGGACCAGTAAGCGAACGCCGGTCGGCTATGCCCCGCTGGCGACAAACAATGCCCGCCAGATCATCACCAGCAGGAACAGCAACAACGCCCCGAAAACGGCGATGAGCGTGTACTGGATCCAGGGTCGACGCCGGGGACCGGGATCCAGCCGCTTTTCAATGTGACGGCGCAACAGGGCGGCATTGCGGTCGTTGGCCTTCCAGGCGAAATCGAACAGATCCCCGACGATCGGCACGATGCCGATGACAAACTCCAGCAGGACATTGCCCGCCATCCGCATCACCTGGCGGGTGCCGGCGCCCAGGCGAACGGCCTCGACCATCAGGTACAACGAGAGGACCAGCCCCGCGGCATCGCCGATGCCGGGCAGCAACCCCATCAACGGATCCAGTCCGAAACGGATGCGGGTGAACGGAATCCGGAACTGGCTGTCCAGAAGCCGGGCCGAGCTTTCCAGGCGGGTCAGCGCGCTCTCCAGCTTCTCCCGTTCCTGGGGGTCTGGCGGGGTATTCGGCGGCCTGTGATCAACCATATTTTTTCATCCAAGAGCCATAAATTTCCCGTATAGTAGGCGATCCGATTTTCAGGAGACATCTCTATGTTGAAAGTGAACGAATACTTCGATGGCAACGCGAAGTCCATTGCCTTCCAGACGGCGGACCTGCCGGCCACCGTGGGCGTGATCAGCCCGGGTGAGTATGAGTTCGGCACCACCAAGAAAGAAGTCATGACGGTGATCAGTGGTGCCCTGGAGGTCCTCCTTCCCGGAATGGACAAGTGGATGACCTACGGTGCGGGCGAAACCTTTGAAGTGGCCGGCCAGGCCAGCTTCAAGGCCAAGGCTGACGTCGACACGGCGTATCTCTGCACCTACGAGTAACGGTTTTCTGCGGCGGCGCCCTGGGTG
Source organism: Marinobacter sp. R17 (assembly GCF_003789045.1). Lineage (NCBI taxonomy): Bacteria > Pseudomonadati > Pseudomonadota > Gammaproteobacteria > Pseudomonadales > Marinobacteraceae > Marinobacter > Marinobacter sp. R17. The sequence goes on from NZ_RHGZ01000001.1 coordinate 260,538, forward strand.
CCGCCGACTCCCCTCCCGATCCTGCCTCGCCCTCTCTTTTCCAGCCTTGCCTTTTTCGTGAACTGTGTCAGATTACCTCTACAACCAAAATAAAACTCACTTCCGAATAATGAAGAGGTTGTTTCACGATGGCGCAGACAAAAATAATTCCACCGGTCAGCAATGCCTATAACTACCCGCTTTTGATCAAACGGTTACTGCTTTCCGGACCACGCTACGCCCCCGACCAGAAGATTGTCTACGCAGACCGCAGCGAATACACGTACAGCGACCTGGTGACCCGCATCCACAAGCTGGCCAACGCACTGACCGCCGCTGGCGTCCAGGCAGGCGACACCGTCGCGGTGCTCGACTGGGACACGCCCCGGTACCTGGAGTGCTTCTTCGCCATTCCGATGATCGGCGCCATCCTGCACACGGTGAACATCCGCCTGTCGCCGGACCAGGTGGTCTACACCATGAACCACGCCGAGGACGACCTGGTGCTGGTCCATGACGATTTCGTGCCGCTGCTGGAACAGGTCAGCGACAACCTGGAAACCGTGAAGGGCTATATCCAGCTCACCGACAACGATTCAGCGAAAAGCACGGCCCTCGACAACGTGAAGGGGGAATACGAAGCCCTGCTGGCGCAGGCCGACGACCACTTCGACTTCCCGGATTTCGACGAGAACAGCGTCGCCACAACCTTCTACACCACCGGCACCACCGGCAACCCCAAGGGCGTCTACTTCACCCACCGCCAACTGGTCCTGCACACCCTGACCCAGACCGGCACCCTGGGCTTCAATGAGCAGATGCCGCTGCTGCGTTCCAACAGCGTCTACATGCCGGTCACGCCGATGTTCCACGTGCACGCCTGGGGCGTCCCCTACGCCGCCACCATGATGGGCGTGAAGCAGGTGTATCCGGGCCGTTATGAGCCGGAACTGTTGGTGGACCTGCTCAAGAAGCACAAGGTCACCTTCTCCCACTGCGTGCCCACCATCCTGCAGATGATGCTGGACACCGAGTCCATCAAGACCGCCGACCTGAGCAACTGGCATGTGCTGATTGGCGGCAGTGCCATGACCGAGGGCCTGTGCCGGGCCGGTTCGAAACTGGGCATCCACCTGTATACCGGCTACGGCATGTCGGAAACCTGCCCGCTGCTGAGCACGACCTACCTCACCGAGGAAGACGCCAGGCTGCCGCTGGACGAGCAGATCAGTAAACGGGTGAAAACCGGCATCGCCAACCCGATGGTGGATCTGGAAGTCATCGATGCCAACGGCCAGCCACAGCCTCATGACGGGGTGTCCAAAGGTGAAGTCGTGGCCCGCACGCCCTGGCTGACCCAGGGCTACTTCAAGGAGCCGGAGAAAGGCGAGGCCCTGTGGGAAGGCGGCTGGCTCCATACCGGTGACGTTGGCACCATCGATCCGGACGGCACACTGATGATTCGTGACCGCATCAAGGACGTGATCAAGACCGGCGGCGAGTGGCTGTCGTCACTCGACCTGGAAAACCTGATCAGCCAACATCCGGCTGTCGCGGCTGCGGCCGTGGTCGGCGTGCCGGACGACAAGTGGGGCGAGCGCCCACACGCACTGATCGTGCTGATCCCGGGCCAGCAGGCAAGCCTGGAAGACATCCAGCAGCACCTGCAGCAGTTCGTCGACAGCGGCGAGATCAACAAGTGGGCCATCCCGCGGCAGATCGATTTTGTGGACGACATCCCCAAGACCAGCGTTGGCAAGATCAACAAGAAACTGATCCGCGACGAGCTGGCCTGACCCGCCGCCGGCACCCCGCTGCGGGTGTCGGCAACTCCGTCCTATTCTTGCGTTTCCGTAACCTGCAGGAACTTTCATTCCAGCGACACAGTCCTTATATATAAGACTGACTATGCGTTGCGAAGACGGAGCCTGCAGTGTGTCCCGCGTCTTCCCCTCCTCTCCCACAATGGACATGCCGGAGCCACCATGAACACCATTCTCAAACGCTTTCTGATTGTCTCGAGCCTTTACCTGCTGGCGCCATCCGTCGGTGCTCTGGACCTGGGTAACAAACTGGAGTCGGCTGGCGGGCTGATGCCCGAAGATGCGGTCAAAGTCACCGGTGAGGCCAGTACGCTGGTCAACAACATCCAGGATCAACTGGGCGTTACAGAGACCCAGGCAGCCGGCGGTGCGGGCGCCCTGCTGCAACTGGCCAAGAGCCAGCTCGGCGCATCCTCGTTCGACAATATCAATGACAGGGTATCGGGCTTGGGTAGCCTGCTGGGCGGTTCCGGAGATCAGTCCAACAATCTGCTGAGTTCCGCCTTGTCGAACATCTCGTCGATGGACGGCGTGGAGAAGGCCTTCAGCGCGCTGGGGCTGCAATCCAGCGCCATTGACCAGTTCGCACCGTTGGTGCTCGATTTCCTCAAAGGTCAGGGCGTAGGCACAGAGATGCTGGGCAACCTCAGCTCCCTGTGGATGCCGTCGTCATCGGCCTGACGACCGGGGCTGCCGTTGGCGGCCCCTGTCAACAGACAACGCCCCACTACTCGGGACGCTGATCCAGAACCCGCTTGATGATCTGGCGCCGGGTCTGCAAGCCGGCTTCGGCGGCATGCTCATGCGCCCGCTGACGAGCCGCATCCTGCCCGGATCCGGACACGACCGATGTAAAGTAACGGACGACCGCCTTTTCATAAGCCTGATAGGCGCCATCACAAGCCCCCTGGGCCGCCTCGGCAATATCCGAAGGCGGCGCCGATGTCACCGTCACATAGGGATCGGCCTGGGCCACCATGCAGTCCTGGTATGCCCCAAACTGACTCTGCAGGCTGCCCTGCAGTTTGGCGCGCTGTTTGTCGGTCAGGTCCGGCTGCATGGCGGCGCAACCCCCGAGCAGCAGGACGGACGATATCAGCGCCGCAGTTCGTACACCGGATTCACGCAAAATCATAAGTGCCTCCTTTCTCCAGGGCCCGCTGGTAGGCCGGCCGGGCCTGGAACCGTTTTACGTAGTTGCGGATCGCCGGCCGGTTGCGACCGACAATACCGCGCGCCAGGGATGCTTCCAGCGGGAAGCTCATCTGGATATCGGCTGCACTCAGCGTATCACCGAGGAACCACTCGTTCCTGGAAAGATGGTTCTCGACGAAGTCCATGTGGTTGCGAATCTGCGGCGAGATGAAGATCTCGTTGGTCTTGTCTGCAATGCCCTTGGCCACCGGTCGCACGAAGAACGGCATGGGATTGGTCTTCACTTTCTCGAACACCAGCCGCAACAGCAGCGGCGGCATCAGCGAACCTTCGGCGTAATGCAGCCAGTAGGTGTAGTCGATCCATTGTTGCGTGCCCGGCTCCGGCAACAGCGACGTATCATAGCGATGGGCCAGGTAATCGATAATGGCGCCGGATTCAGCAATGGTCAGGTCACCGTCGGTGATCACCGGCGACTTGCCCAGCGGGTGGACCTCCTTGAGGCTGGCCGGAGCCAGCATGGTCTTGGGATCGCGTTGGTAACGCTTGATCTCGTAGGGCTGCCCGATTTCCTCGAGCATCCAGAGAACCCGTTGGGAACGGGAGTTGTTCAGGTGGTGGACGGTGAGCATTCAGCCTCCCTGCAGGGTAAGTAAGCAACTCGCTGAGACAATTTACGGAATCTGGAGCCGCGTTTCGACCGTCCGTTATTCGATCCGTGACCGGTTGTGGATCACCGGGGCGTCGACGGACGCTTCGACAGGATCACCAGACCGATGCCACCAAGGATCACCACCGTGGATACGACCAGACGCAGTGTGACCGGCTCGGCCATCAGGATGACCCCGAACGCCGCAGCAATCACCGGTACCGAAAGCTGGACACTGGCGGCCAGGGTGGCGCTCAACGAGGGCAGCACGGTATACCAGATGGCGTAGCCAATGGCGGAAGCGCCGGCTCCGGACAGGATCGCCAGCACGGCGCCGTGCAGATCCACCTCCCAGGACGGCATGGCAAACAACAGGGCGACCAGCGCCATGGGCGCCGCGCGCAGGAAATTGTCGGCGGACACCCGCAGGGGCTGACTTACCCCGCGGCCGCGCAGCGAATACACGCCCCACCCCACTCCGGCCAGCGCCATCAGCAGGGCCCCGACCAGCGACGGCGCGGTGACGCCGGGCGACAGCAGATAGACCAGTCCGGCGACGGCCATCACCGAGCCGGTCCATTGCATCATCGATGGGCGCTCCCCACGCACCAGCCCCCAGCCGATCATGGTGAGCTGTACCATGCCGAACAGGATCAACGCACCAATCCCGGTATTCAGCGACAGGTAGGCGTAGGAAAAGCAGATGGCATAGAGGAAGAGCATGGCGCCGGACAGCCAGCTGCCGCGGCTGTTGTCGTTGCCGGATGCTTTGCGCAGACGCACCAGCAGGGCCAGCATCAAGGTACCGGACAGCAATCGGATGAAGGTGAAGGAGGCGGCATCAATGGTTCCGGAATCCAGCGCCAGACGGCCGAGTACCGAGTTGGCGGCGAACGCCAGCATGGCCAGGACCGTCAGCACGACAATTCGCAATGAACCCGGGGACGCCATACCCTCTCCTTTTGGTTGCTTTTTATTTTTAGTCCGAAACACACTGTGACGCTATCAGCCCGGGCCGCTTTTGGTATTGAACTTTAGGGCCCTATTCGGCGGCAAAGGCAAAATCCACTTCTGGTTTGCGTCCGCCGACGATATCCGCCAATGCCGAGGCCGAGCCACAGGCATGGGTCCATCCCAGGGAGCCATGTCCGGTGTTCAGGTAGAGATTACGGTAGCGCGTGCGGCCAATATACGGGACGTTGGACGGTGTCAGCGGTCGCAGTCCGCTCCAGAATTCCGCCTTGTCCCAATAGCCGGCGTCCGGCATCAACGACGCCGCCCGTTTCACGATGGCCTGACAGCGCATCGTATCGAGATGCCGTTCATACCCGTTCAACTCCGCCGTCCCGGCGATCCGCAGTCGGTCCCCCAGGCGTGAGTACACCAGCTTGTATTCATCGTCGATCAGGCTCACCGAATAGGCCGCCTCACGGGAGCGGACCGGCACGGTGATCGAGTACCCCTTGGCAGGATAGATCGGAAGCCGCAGGCCGACAGACCGCCCCAGCCAGGCGCTGAAGCTGCCCAGACTCAGCACGTAACCGTCTGCCGCCAGCCGGTCGTGGTGGCCGTCCTGGATAACGCGCACACCCTGGATATCGCCGTGTTCCGCATCGATCCCGACAATTTCCGTGCTGTACAGGAAGCGCACGCCGGCCGCCTCGGCCCGCTCCGCCAGGGCCCGGGTAAAGCGATGGGCGTCACCGGATTCGTCTTCCGCCGTGTAGGTGGCTCCCACCAGTTGGTCACGCGCCGACGCCAGGGCCGGTTCGAGTTCCAGCACCCGCTCCAGGTCGATCACCTCCCGCTGGCAACCCAGCTCCCGCATTCGACAGGCGGGTTCCCGCGCCTGCTCCAACTCGGCCTGATCGGTGTAGAGATGCAGGATGCCGCGGGTGAGATGGTCGTAATCCAGGTTCAGGGAGGCCCGCAACGTCTGCAACTGAGCCCGGCTGTACAGGCCCAGATTGACGATCTGACGCAGGTTGTACTCGGTCCGGGACGGCAGACACTCACGCAGGAACGACAGGGCCCACCGCCACTGGTGCGGGTCGAGACGGGGCTTGAACCGCAAGGGGGCATCCGGGCGATTCAACCAGCGCAGGATTTTTGCCGGTGTGGCGGGGTTGGCCCAGGGTTCGGCATGACAGACGGAAATCTGGCCGCCGTTGGCGTAGCTGGTTTCCAGTCCGGCCCGGGGCTGACGGTCCACGACCGTCACATCGTGCCCGGCCTGGCGCAGGTACCAAGCGGTGGTCGTGCCGACCACACCCGCGCCGAGAACAATCATGTGCATGAATGATTCCTTGAACAAACAACAATGCCCCCGCTTCCGGCAGGGGCACTCAGGATAACCGTATTGATAGTGTCGGGTCAGCTTTTGGCCGGTCGTCCGCGGTGCTCCCGGTACATCCGCCGGATCCAGTCCACGGTGGGACGCTCGGCAAACTCGTCCAGGAACTGCCGCAACTCCGGCGGGATCTCTCCGGGAAACTGGAACGGTGCCTCCGGCGGCAAGGCCAGGGGCGAGAGCAACGCTGCCACCGTCAGGTCCGCCACGCTGAAGCGCTCGCCCACCAGATACGTCCGGTCCGCCAGGGCATTGTCCAGACGATCCAGCGCCGCTATCAGGCGGTCCCGACTGCGCGTGTAGCCGCGCTCGGTGATCCCCATGCCTTCTTTCATCGCACGAATCACCATCCGCTGACTGGTGCGAAAGGCCATGCGGCCCACCGTATTCTGCCCTTCTGTCAGGATCTCGAACATCAGGTGCGGATGATCGAGCAGGAAATAATAGGCGGTCCGGCGCATGTGCGGGCCAATCTCACGATCGGCAAACGCCGCCCATTCCAGCGCCTCTTCCCGTTCGGCCTCGTCTTTCGGAAACAGGGCCGGTGCCGAGGGGAAACGCTCCTCCAACGTCTGGATGATGGTGGCTGAATCGGCGATGTAGCGTCCATCCAGCTTGAGCACCGGCACCTTGTTCTGACGGGTGCGACGGAAGATGACGGGCATGTGGAACAGCGGCAGCAGGTTGCGCGCCTCGTAATCCACTTTCTTGTGATCCAGGGCCCAGCGGACTTTCTCGCAATAGTGGGAGACCGGGAACTGATAAAGCACGGGTTTGGCCATAAGCGTTCCGTTCCTGTTGGGCGAACTCAGCCGCCAGCCTTTTTGACGGTCCAGCCTTTTTCCTTCAACAGGGGCACCAGCAGGTCGCGATGATCCCCCTGGATTTCCACCACGCCGTCCTTGACCGTTCCGCCGGTGCCGCAGCGCGCCTTGAGAACCTTGGCGTAATCTTTCAGTGCCTTGCCCGTCAGCGGGATACCGGTGATCAGCGTCACGCCCTTGCCCTTGCGGCCCTTGGTCTCGCGACTGACACGGACAACGCCGTCACCGGCCGGTGCCTGGGGTTCTCCGCAGGTACAGTCCGACAGCGGCTGCCGGCAATCCGGGCACATTCGGCCCTGATCCGTTGAAAAGACCAGCCCCCCTGATGCGTTCTTCTTCAAAATACGATCTCCAACAGCAAATAGAGTATGACCGGGCAAACCCTACCTCACGAGCCGATAAACCAGAACAGGAACGCCAGAAAAAAGCCTTTGCGGCGGCGGGTGTCGGCCAGTCTCGACAGGGGTGGAATGTCCCCGCAATCCCGCGAGGCCTGGCCTGGAGCAAGGGACTCGTCAACCAGGTCGGAACGGTCTTCGTCCAGAATGGCCCGAGCCCGATCCTCCAACGCCTCGTCCACCTGCAGGCGAACACCACCCATGGCGTCGGAGAATAGCCACTGCATGCCGATGGTGTGCTCGTCCACCACCATCGACTCGATGCCCTCGGAGTCCAGGCGCGCCCGCGCCATATGGGCCTCGAAAGGCAGCGAATAACGGGCGACTGTGACCCAGCTCATGGTCACCTGCCGGTCAGGCCGGCGGGTAGCGTTCAAACATGGCCGTCACCACCTCGTCGATCAGTTCGACCCGGTCTTCCGGTGACTGGCGCTCGTCCAGGTAACGGCGGCTGACGCCTCGCCACACCACTTTCTGGGTGGAGCGATCCACCAGTTCCACCACCAGCTTGCCCTGCTTTACCTGGCGCACATCCGGCGCGGTGGCCACACCCCAGCCCCAGTTGCTGCGACCGAAGCCCAGGCCGTAGGTGAAGCCGCTGCTTTCCAGTTTCTCGGCTTCTTCCACGCGGTACGTGACCAGCAGGTCGGCCGTGGCCAGGTCCGCCTTTTTCAGGGATTCGCCCTGCAGTTCGCGCTCCAGCGCGGTTTCCACCCGAGCACCGTCCAGGCTCAGGTAGTTGCCTTGCCCTTTATCCGGGGCGAACGCCCAGGTCTGGTACTGGCTGAACGTGGCCCCGGCATCGTAGTCGGTCGACACGATGCTGGCACAGCCCGACAGCAAGCCCAGACACATCACCAAGACCAGGTAGCGCATAGTTTCCTCCGTCGTATCAGTCTGGAAACGCAGTCCCTCTCAGCACGTCACTCTCAAGCGCATACGTGACCAAGCGCATACGTGACTCTTCGCTATTCGGAGTCATCTTCTTCGGTCACCGGCAGCGTCACCCCCTCGGCCCGACAGAAGGCGACAAACGCCTGAACAGAAGCCTCCGGGACCGCAACCTGCATGGATACACCTTCACCATAGTCTACGTCCTCGACGTGCGCCTCATGCTGGTCGCACCAGTGTCGGACCGGCTGTTCCAATGCAAAATCCAGTGTGATCGCCAGCCGGCGCACCGGAACCTGGGTGCGCCGCGTCACCTCCGACAGTACCGCCTCGGTCGCGCCGGCATAGGCCCGGACCAGACCGCCGGCTCCCAGTTTGATGCCGCCGAAATAGCGGATCACCACCACCATGATATCGCCCATATCCTTGTGTTGGATCACATTCAGGATGGGCTTGCCGGCCGTGCCCGAAGGTTCGCCGTCGTCGTTCATAGCCGCCTGCGTCGCGGCGCCGGGTCGACCGATCTGGTAAGCCCAGCAATGGTGGCGGGCATCGGGAAAATCCGCCCGCGCCCGTTCCAGGAACGCCATGGCCTCTTCCCGGCTGTTGACCGGCGCCACCCGGGCGATGAAGCGGCTTTTCTTGATGTCGATTTCCCGCTCGATCGATTCGGCGGGAATGGGATAATCTTTGGACATGCGACCTGTTGTGTTTGTTCAGCAGGTCCGTTCAACCGGAACAGACCGTATCACCGGATAGTAACAGTGTGACCGGGGAATCGACATGCGCCAAAACGATGAAAAAAGTGACGATTTTGAGAGTACCGCGCCCGGCACGGCACCGGCGGCGCGGACCGTCAAGGCCGGTTGCGGCATTCGTTTCGATGAGGAGGAGTTGGCCGAGGGAATCGCTTTCGAAGGCGTTGAGCGCCTGCGTCCCTCGGCCGACGACTCAGGTGAAGACCGGCCAGTCGAGCCGGACGACCAAACCACCTGACAGGCCATTGCTGGCCGAAATCCGGCCATCGTGGGCCTGCATGATGTCGTGGCTGACCGCCAGCCCCAGACCCCAGCCCTGACCGCCGCGGGCCTGGTCGGAGCGGAAGAAGGGTTCGAAGAGATTGGGCAGGTCCTTTTCCGAAACGCCGGGGCCCTGGTCGGCGATCTCGCAGGTCAGCCAGCGATCCGTCAGCATCAGGTGAATGTTCACGGCGCGATCCGGTGGCGTGTGATCCAGCGCATTCTGCAGCACGTTATCCAGCGCCCGGTGAATCAGGGCCTCATCCCCTAACACGGTGGCATTGCGGGCCTCGTCGGCAATTTCCAGGTGACAGTCGACACGCTGCTGTTCGGCGTAATCCGTGGCGCCCTGCAACACCTCGTTGAGCACCCGGGTCATGTTGACCGGCTCCTGGGCCATGGACTGCCCCTGCTGCCCTACCCGGTGCAGCGTCAGGATCTGGGCGGTCATCGCTTCCAGGCGCTCATTCTGGCGCTGGATGGAATCGAGGATCTCCGGGTCGCCCACGCTGTTGTCCCGCGCCAGCTCGATGGCCACCCTCTGGCGCGCCAGAGGCGTGCGCAAGTCGTGGGAGATATCCCGCAGGAGCTGCTGCTGACGATCAAGCAGCGCGCAGAGCCGGTCCGTCATGGCGTTAAAGGCCCGGGCCAGCGCGCCGATCTCGTCCCGGCGATTCGCGATTTTATCCTTGACCCTCAGCGAGCCGTCACCGGCGGCAATCGACCGCGCCGTCGCCTCCACATCCCGCAGCGGTCGACTGATCCGACGGGCAATCCACCAGCAGGCCAGGGTAATCAGCAGGAACGTCAGAGCCAACTCGAACGAGCGGAACAGGCGTGGATCCAGCCAGCCATCGCCGCCGGCCTGGGGCCAGACGATCAGGCGATAGCCATCGGGCGCCTCAATCACGGCGGGCTGGAAAGGCTGACGGTCGAGGAAATCACCGTGTCGGTGCGGCGGTGGCATTTCCCGGTCTCGGCCCCGATCCGGCTCCCGGCGCAGGTTATCGCCTTCCACCAGCAATAACCTCAGATGATGACGTTCGCCCTGTTCGCGCAACAGTCGGAAGGCTTCGCGGGGATGGCCGGACTCCCGGATCATGACGGCTCGCTCGGCCAACTTCACCAGATCCGCACGCTGCTCCAACTGCTGGCGTTCCTGGCGAGCCAGCTCCTGAATCGCCACATTGCTCAACACCACCGCCATGGCCATGGCGAACCACACCAGGAAAAAAATCCGCCAGGACAGCGGCCAGTAGAAACGCCACTTCATTGCGGGCTCCGATAGCTGTAACCGAGCCCGCGAATGGTCTCGATGCGGGTTTCGCCCTCGGGATCGAGTTTGCGGCGCAGGTTACTGACGTGCATGTCGAGGGTGCGGTCGTGGGGCGTCAGGCGACGGCCCAGCGCCCACTGCATCAGATCGGTCTTGCGCACCACCGAGCCGGCGCGGCTGAGCAGGACCTGGAGGATCTCGTATTCGGTGGCGGTGAGTTCCACCGGCTTGTCGTTCTGGTACACCCGGCGCTGGTCCGGCTCAATGCGCAGATCGCCAATACGGCGCTTCTGGTCCAGTTGGCCCTCTTGATCCCAGGCCACGCGGCGCAGTGTCGCCTGGATACGGGCCACCAGCTCCCGGGGGTTGCAGGGTTTGGGGATGTAATCGTCGGCGCCGACCTCGAAACCCACGATGCGATCGGTTTCTTCGCCGCGGGCGGTGAGAAGGATCACCGGCAGTCGGGTGCGGGCCCGAAGTTTGCGCAGCACGTCGAGACCGTTGATGTCCGGCAGCATAATATCGAGAACCACCAGTTCGGCCATCTCCTCCTGGGCCAGTGCCAGGCCGTCGTTGCCGTTGGCCGCTTCGCGAACGGTAAAGCCCTGTCCACTCAGGTAGCGCGACAGCAGGGTGCGCAACTCTTCATCGTCTTCAACCAGCAGAATCCGGTTCTGCATCGCCCAACCATCTCCTCAGGAAGCGGAAATCCAGCGTGGCCGGCCGTCCCGGACCATACTCGCCACGCAGTCTAGCACGCAGGCAGAGCGCCCCGGCAGCTTTACCCAACCTTTACACGGGCCTGACAGAAACTGACACAGCGCGGCGTAGCATGGAATGGGTCACCGGGCAGCACCCGCTTGCCCACCCAGCAATCAAGGAGCACATCCATGAGAGCCATAAAACATCGTTTGCTCGTTCCGGCCGCCCTCGCCGCCGCCCTCGTCGCCAGTCCGCTGGTCTGGTCCGGTGAACACCGGGACTGCGGCCCCGGCGACATGCCTCCACAGCACCATGGCGACCGGGACCATCGCGGCGATCGCGGTGAGATGATGAAGCACCGCTTCGACGAGATGGCGGAGCGCCTGAAGCTCACCGAGGCACAGCGCGGCCAGGTCCTCGACATCTTCAAGAAGTCCAGGGAGGAGCGCAAGGCGCAGTTCGAAGCCATGCGTGACCAGGATCGCCCGATGCTGAACAGCGGCGATCCCACCAGCGATGAGTACAAGGATCGCGTGGAAGCCGCCGCCAAACAGGCCGCTGACGTGGCCCGTCAGCGTGTCGAAGCCCGCGCCGAGCAATATCAGGCCATTTACAAAGTCCTGAACGATGAACAACGCCAGGCCTGGGCCAACATGCAGGAAGAACGCGAGCTCTTCGGCGGCCCGGAGCATCACGGCCCGGGCCCGAAAGGCCCCCACGGTCCGGATGATCGCGACGGAGCGTGATCGGACGTCAGGAAATAGCGTATGGTTGGGGAGCGTTTCTCACTAAAATGAGCTCCCTGACCACGCATGACCGACTCTTCAACCTCTGTCAGTGACGTCCCTGCCTTTCGCCTGGAGTCAGCCGGTTCCATCGATGACATCCAGGCAGAAGACTGGGATCGACTGAGCGGCACAGGCAACCCCTTCCTGCGCCATGCGTTCTTTGCCGCCCTGGAACACAGCGGCTGCACGACGGCCGACACCGGTTGGGCACCGGCCCACCTGATGTTCTTCCAGGGCGACCGGCTGGCCGGCATCATTCCGGCCTTCCGCAAATCCCATTCCATGGGCGAGTACGTGTTTGACTGGGGCTGGGCCGATGCCTATGCCCGCTACGGCCTGGATTACTACCCGAAGCTTCTGATGGCGGTGCCGTTCACCCCATCCCAGGGGCGCCGCCTGTTGTTCGATGCCGAACTGCGCGAAAGTCTGACACCCGATGCTCTGCACAAACTGCTGGATCAGGCCGCTGCTGGACTGGGCTGCCATTCCTGGCACCTGCTGTTTCCCAATGCCAGTGACCAGGCCCTGCTGGGTGCGCCGGACCGCCTTCATCGCCAGGGCTGCCAGTTCCACTGGTTCAATCGCGACTACGCCGACTTCGACGATTTCCTCGGCCAGCTGACGTCCCGCAAGCGCAAGTCCATCCGCAAGGAACGCCGGCAGGTGTCGGAACAAGGCATTGAGTTCGCGCAGTTCCCCGGCAGCGACCTGCCCGATCATGTGCTGGATGCCTTCTTTGTGTTTTATCAGGCCACGTACCTCAAGCGTGGGCAGCGGCCCTACCTCAACCGCGATTTCTTCCGGATGCTGCGCGAGCAGCAGCCCGGGCAGATGCACGTGATCATGGCGTTGAAAGACGGCGAAATGATTGCCGGTGCCCTGTTCCTGATCGGAGAAGACACACTCTATGGTCGTTACTGGGGCTGCCTGGAGGAATACCAGCACCTGCACTTCGAGACCTGCTACTACCAGGGCATCGAACTGGCCATCGATCGCGGCCTGCGCTGTTTCGATGCCGGCGCCCAGGGCGAACACAAACTGGTTCGCGGCTTCGAACCGCAGCTGACCCATTCCTGGCACTGGGTCGCCCACCCCGGCTTTGCCGACGCGATTGCGGATTTTTGTGCCGAGGAAGCTGAGGACATCGAACGGTATCGGGATGCGGCGCTGGAAGCGCTGCCTTACCGGCAGGAAGGTTAGTCCGCCCCCCTGGAGCGCCCATCAGAAGCACCCTGAATTTTGTCACGATCAAAGTCTGTGCAAATCTCGCAGTTTACGTTAAGGTCAACTCTGCGCTCGACCTGACGGTTTTACCCAAACCCGATGAGTGGACGTAAAAGAGCTATCCTGATGGTCAGGGTGTGAGGGTGTTGTATGGCCCGGACGCGCTGATCGTTCAGTGAACGCTCGACTGACAACGATGCCCTCACAAGGGGCATTTTGTTCCTCAAGCCATTACCCCAGGAAGAGGACTATGACAACAACAAAATCCAAGGTTGTTTACTCTCCGGTGTTTACCGACGGTGCGGAATTCCGGATTCCCACCTTCAAGCTCCTGAAACAGGACGGCACGCTCTACAAGGGCGGCAAGAAGCCGGACCTCGACAAGGACAAAGCCCTTCGCATCTACAAGGCGATGGTGATGACCCGCGTACTGGACGAGCGCATGCTCGCCGCCCAGCGCCAGGGCCGCCTGAGCTTTTACATGCAGTGTACGGGTGAGGAAGCGGCCGTGATCGGCAGTGCTGCCGCCCTGGACGACGCCGACATGATCATGGCGCAGTACCGGGAACAGGGCGCCCTGGCCTATCGTGGCTTTACCATCGATGAGTTCATGAACCAGCTGTTCGGCAATGAACTGGACTACGGCAAGGGCCGTCAGATGCCGGTTCACTACGGGTCGAGCAAGCTCAACTACATGACCATCTCCTCCCCGCTGGCCACCCAGATTCCCCAGGCCACCGGCTATGCCTACGGGCAGAAGCTGGCCGGCGACGGCCATTGCACCATCACCTACTTCGGCGAAGGCGCCGCCTCCGAAGGCGACTTCCACGCCGCGCTGAACATGGCCGCCGTCCATCGGGTGCCGGTCATTTTCCTGTGCCGGAACAACGGCTACGCGATCTCCACACCGGCCACCGAGCAGTTCGCCGCTGACGGGGTGGCCCCGCGTGCCTACGGCTACAAAATGGACGTGATCCGGGTCGACGGTAACGACATCCTGGCCGTCCATGAGGCCACCAAGGCCGCCCGCAAGCTGGCCGTTGAGGAAAATCGGCCGGTGTTGGTCGAGACCATGACCTATCGCCTGGCCGCTCACTCCTCCTCGGACGACCCGTCCGGCTACCGCAGCAAGGATGAGGAAGCCGTCTGGCGCGAGAAAGATCCGATCCTGCGCATGCAACGCTGGCTGATGAAGCACAAGTGGTGGAGCGAGGACGAAGAAAAGCAGCTTCAGGAAAGCCTCCGCAAGGAAGTCCTGGAAACCATGAAGCGCGCCCAGAAGCGCCCGCCACCCCCGCTCGAATCCCTCGTCACCGACGTGTATGACGAGGTCCCTCCGTCCCTGAACCGTCAGTTCGAGAAGCTGAAGGCGCATATCCGCAAGTATCCGGACGCCTATCCGAAGAGCGCCGGCGCGGTATCAGAGACCAAAAAAGGAGGGGCATAACATGGCCAAGATGAACATGCTGCAGGCCATCAACGATGCCCTCGACATCGCGATGGCGGCCAATGACCGGGTGCTGTGTTTTGGTGAGGACGTCGGTGTTTTCGGCGGTGTCTTCCGGGCCACCAGCCACCTGCAACAGAAGTACGGCAAGGACCGCTGTTTCAACACGCCGCTGGTGGAACAGGGCATCATCGGGTTCGCCAACGGCCTGGCGGCCCAGGGCGCCACGCCGGTGGCCGAAATCCAGTTTGCGGACTACATCTTCCCGGCTTTCGACCAGATCGTGAACGAGTCGGCCAAGTACCGCTACCGCTCCGGCAACCTGTTCAACGTGGGCGGTTTGACGATTCGGGCGCCCTATGGCGGCGGCATCGCCGGCGGTCTGTATCACTCCCAGTCGCCGGAAGCCTACTTTGCCCACACCCCCGGCCTGAAGATTGTCGTGCCCCGTAACCCGCACCAGGCCAAGGGGCTGTTGCTGGCGTCGATCCACGATCCCAACCCGACCCTCTTTTTCGAGCCCAAACGCCTGTACCGGGCGTCGGTCGGCGAGGTTCCGGAAGGGGAATACGAGCTTCCGCTGAGCGAGGCCGAGATCGTCAAGGAAGGCACCGACATCACGGTCCTGGGCTGGGGCGCGCAAATGGAAGTGATCGAGCAGGCGGTCGAACAGGCCGAGAAAGAAGGCATCTCCTGCGAAGTCATCGACCTGCGCACCATTCTCCCCTGGGACGTGGAAACCGTCGCGCAATCGGTCCTGAAGACCGGTCGCCTGGTGGTCACTCATGAAGCGCCGCTGACCGGCGGCTTTGCCGGCGAAATCGCCGCAACCATCCAGGAACGCTGCTTCCTGTATCTGGAATCACCCATCGCACGGGTCACCGGGATGGACACCCCCTTCCCGCTGGTGCTGGAAAAAGAGCACCTGCCCAATCACCTGAAGGTCTACGAGGCCATCCGGGAAAGCGTTGAATTCTAGATCGTTGCCAGCACAGGAGAGCAACCATGAGTGATTTTATACTGCCCGATATCGGCGAAGGTATCGTGGAGTGCGAGCTGGTCAAATGGCTGGTCAGCGAAGGCGATATCATCGAAGAGGACCAGCCGGTCGCCGAGGTCATGACCGACAAGGCGCTGGTGGAAATCCCCGCCCCATACAAGGGGCGCGTGACGCGCCTGTATCATCAGGAAGGCGACATCGCCAAGGTCCACGCGCCACTGTTTGAGCTGGTGGAAGTGGACGGCGACAGCGCCGCTGAGCCGGAAAAGGCTTCGGCGAAAGAAACGACCGAACCAGCCGCCGACGCCGACCACCAGGGCGAAACAGCACCCTCCGCCGATGGCGACACCGAAGACTTTATCCTGCCGGACATCGGCGAAGGCATCGTCGAGTGCGAGGTGGTGGAATGGCGCGTCGCCGAGGGTGACGACATCGAAGAGGACCAACCGGTGGTGGACGTCACCACCGACAAGGCCATGGTGGAAATCACCGCTCCCAAGGCCGGCCGCGTCACCCAGCTGTATTACCAGGCGGGCGAGCTGGCCCGGGTCCACTCCCCGCTGTTCGCGTTCGTACCCCGCGACCGCGACGACGATGGCGAGACGCCTCAAGCCGAGTCGCGACCCCAGGCCACTGAACCAACACAAGAGAGCAAGACGCCCGCTCCCGCAAAATCCGGCGAACGCCAGCGCACCCCGGCCAGTCCGGCCGTCCGCCGCCTGGTCCGGGAACACGAGCTGACGCTGGCCGACATTCCGGGAACCGGCAAGGACGGCCGCGTGCTCAAGGCCGACGTGCTGAACCACCTGGAAAATCCCCAGCCTTCTGCTCGCGAGGCCGCCACTGCAGCAGCCACGGAAGACAAGTCCCAGGCCCGTCGCGCCGGCACCGCTTCAAAAGAGGTGCGCGTCGAACCGATCCGGGGCATGCAAGCGGTCATGGCCAAGCGCATGGTGGAATCGGCGTCGACCATTCCCCACTTCAACTTCAGCGAGGACATCGACGTCACCGATCTGCTAGCCCTGCGCCAACAGCTCAAGCCGGAGGCCGAGGCCCGCGGCAGCCGCCTGACGCTGATGCCATTCATCATGAAAGCCATGGCGCTGGCGCTGCAGGATTACCCGATCCTCAACAGCCGCATCAACGAGGAGGTCACCGAAATCCACTACCAGCCGCAGTGCAACATCGGCATGGCCGTGGACAGCAAAGTCGGCCTGATCGTCCCCAACGTCAAAGGCTGCGAGCAGCTGACCCTACTGGAGATTGCGGATGAAGTCGCGCGCCTGACCGAGGCCGCCCGATCCGGGCGCGTCAGCCAGGAGGACATGAAGGGAGGCACCATCACCATCTCCAACATCGGTGCGCTGGGCGGCACCTACGCCGCACCCATCATCAACGCGCCGGAAGTGGCCATTGTCGCCCTGGGCCGGACGCAGAAGCTGCCGCGATTCGACGCCCATGGCCAGGTGGTGGAACGGGCGATCATGACCACCAGTTGGGGCGGTGATCACCGCATCATCGACGGCGGCACCATGGCCCGCTTCAGCAACCTCTGGAAGAGCTACCTGGAGTCACCGCAAACCATGTTGCTTCATCTCGGCTGATGAGGCCTGATAACCGCTGATGGTGTGTTGCCCCGGCCACTGAGCCGGGGCGCTGGAGAAGCCCCGAATGTCGCAACAGGCCCAACTGCAACAGTTCTACATCCCGGAAGAGCAGTCGATCTACCTGCTCAGCCAGGACGATGCCAAAAAGCTGAAGGACTGGGTCGAGCTGTGTACCGACCAGCTCCGCCAGTTGGGCTATCGCGACATCGAAATGATCGGCAAGGGCGCCTACGGGTTTGTCTTCTCCGGACGACTCGCCCTGGAAGGCGCGCGTGACCTGGAGCACGTCTTCAAGTTCACGCGCGTCAACCTGCCCCGGCACCTGCAGGACCGGCTCGAGGATGAAGCCTATATCCTCGAACAGGTCGAGCACCCCCGCGTGCCGCGCCTGATTGCCTTCCAGCGGGCCCGTAACCAGCCCATCCTGGTGATGGAGCGGGCGCCCGGCATCAACCTGGAGGAGGTATCCCTGCGCGAGGGCCGTCTTCGCCCCCGCCTGGTGATGCGCATCGCCGACCAACTGGCCGATATCCTGCGCAACCTGCGCCTGGAGTCCGGCCCCGCCGGCCGCCCCATCGTCCATGGCGACATCAAGCCTTCCAATCTCGTCTTCGACGCCGAGACCGAGAACATCGCCCTGATCGACTGGGGGTCTGCCGTGTACGCACAGCTGGACGCCAACCAGCAGTTCGTCACCGCCAACGTGATGGAGCTGATGTCCGACAACCTGCAGCAGACCAACGCGCGCCTGGGAGACGTCTACTTCATCGGCGAGGAACAGCTCTACGGCGGGCTGTCGTCCCCACGCTTCGACGAACAGGGCGCCGCCGGGACGCTCTACGCCCTGGCCTCCGGGCAGTCCTGCCGCTTCGGCCACCGGGCGATCCCGGCTACGTCACTGGGGTTGCCGATGGAGTTTGCGCGCATGCTCGACGGCCTGCTCGACCCGGATCCGGACATACGCCGCAAAGCCGGCGACTACTACCTGCGGGAAATGCCGCGGATGGCGCGCACCGTCATGATCGACCTGCCAGATTCGCCGCCCAACCCGATGGTGCCCGTCTGGACCCGCCACTCAGACCGGGAAATCGACACGGTCGTCTACAGTTCGCGCAAGGCCTTCCTGCGTGAGGAAGGTGCGCCGGAAACCCTGAGCGACGTCAACGATGTGCAGCTGGACCGCTACTACAAGAACTTCATGCAGGGCATGGGGGAAACCGAAAAGGCGTTCCTCGCCGCGGTGAGCCGGCTGGGTCAGTACCCGGTGGAAGGCGGCCTGGCGATTCGCTGGGAAACCGAGGGTATCTACGTCGATACGTCCCTGAACCTGCACGATCCGTCGCTGCGGGACGCGTTCGTCACGGCGGTGAACAACATGGTCAGTCTGGCCCAGGCCATCTACCGGCAGGGGATCTTCAAGAGCTGCCTGTTCAACGCCCGGGACACCCTGCACGTCGACCGGGACAATCCCGAGCAGCCCTTCCGGATCGCACCGGAGATGCAGTTGCCCTACGAGGTCAGCGCCGCCCCGGAGATCGAGGACGACTCGAGAGTGCATTCCTACTTCGAGGACGGCCCGGACCCGGAGGAGTTCCTGGTCCTGCCGGACACCATCATCCAGGCCCTGGAAGCCCTGAACACGATCCACCACACCGGCATGATCATCTTCGAGGCCCTGCCTCGCCACCTGAAGATCCACAGCCACTACCGGCTGCTGGATCCCGACCGGGAGGCGGAATTCCGCCGGTATCTGGACGATATTCTGTCCGCCGTCGACCAGATCACCGGGCTGGGCGTGTCCGGCTTCATGAAGATGCCCTACAAGGACACGCGCTTCTTCCCCCACATCGAGCGCCTGCCGGACCGTTACTACCCTAAGAATCCAAGGGCTGAAAAAGCCTGATGTGACCGGCATTGCATCGCAAATTTCCCATTCCATGGAAAAAAGGGTTGCCCCCACCAAGAACATCAGGTTATGTTTCGACCATCAAAACTGTTGTGGTCAAAAGACTGATTCCATGAATTTCAACGCTGTCGTCGTCATCGTAAAGCTAGTCCTGGTGGTCGTGGTGCCAACCGGGGGCTTTTGCGTGGATGACAGGATGAGCTAAACCACAACCAGTCAGAACACCGAAAGCCCCCGGCACCAAAAGGTCCCGGGGGCTTTTTTTTGGCTTCGAAAAACTGAAAGAAGGAAGACGAACGTGAACGCCGCACAGCACATACTCGACGCGCTCCAGCGTCACCAGATCGACACCGTATTCGGCTATCCCGGCGGCTGCATCATGCCGCTGTACGACGCACTGGTCGCCGAGGATGTGGGTGTCGAGCATGTGCTCTGCCGGCATGAACAGGCCTGTGCCCTGGCCGCCGACGGCTACGCCCGGGCCAGCGGCCGCACCGGCGTGTGCATTGCCACCTCCGGCCCCGGCGCCACCAACCTGATCACCGGTGTGGCCAACGCCCATCGGGATTCGATCCCGATGCTGGTCATCACCGGCCAGGTGCCCTCCGGCCTGATCGGCACCGATGCGTTCCAGGAGACGGACGTGCTCGGCATGACGCTGGGCATCGTCAAGCACAGCTACCTGGTGACCGAGGCGTCCGACCTGCCGGCGATCATGGAAGAAGCCCTGCAACTGGCCGAGTCCGGTCGGCCGGGTCCGGTCTGGATCGATATTCCCAAGGACATCCTGCTGACCGATATCGGCGAGCCGACAGCCCCGGCGCCGACCAACGTCACCCCACTGCCGGACCCGACGGCGGAGATCGACGAAGCACTCGCCATGCTGCGCGAGGCTAACATGCCGCTGCTCTACAGCGGTGGCGGCGTCAGCCTGGCCCATGCCGAATCGGCCTTTCGACGGTTTGCGAAAGCGTCGCGCCTGCCCAACGTCGTCACACTCAAGGGTATCGGCAACCCGGGCTACGACAACGCGGACCAGATGGGCATGCTCGGCCTGCACGGTTCGAAGGCGGCCAACATGGCCGTCGACACCTGCGACCTGCTGATGGTCGTCGGGGCCCGGCTGGATGACCGGGCCACGGGTGCGGTATCGACCTTCGCGCCCAACGCCAAGGTCATCCACATCGATACGGACGCGGCCGAATTCGGCAAGCTCCGGGCCGCGGACCTGGCCATTCGCGGCAAGCTGGGCGCCATCCTGAACGGCATGGCCGACGCGTTGGTCCGCCAGCCTCTGACCATCGAGAACTGGCGCCAGCAGTGCGCCACCTGGCGCAAGACCCAGGGCTTCCAGGCGGCCATCAACGAAGACCCGCATGCGCCGATTTCCGGTCCCGAATTCATGCGCCAGTTGACCGATATTGCCCCGCGGGATGCGATCGTCGCCTGCGATGTGGGCCAGCACCAGATGTGGGTGGCGCAGTACTGTCGTTTCGATCACCCCCGCAACCACTTGAGCAGTGGCGGTCTCGGCACCATGGGTTTCGGGCTGCCGGCCGCCATCGGCGCCCAGTTTGCGTTCCCGGACCGGCCGGTCATCAACGTCACCGGCGACGGGTCCTTCATGATGAACGCCCAGGAACTGGCCACCATCCGCCGCCATCGCCTGCCCATCAAGCTGATCATCATGGACAACCAGTGCCTGGGCATGGTCCGCCAACAGCAGGAACTGTTCTACGAGAACCGGGAAAGCCAGATCAACCTGGACGACAACCCGGACTTCCTGGCCCTGGCCCGGGCCTTCGATATCCCGACCCTGGCCATCCAGCGCACCGATCAAGTTCGCCGGGGCATCCAGACCATCCTGGCCTACGACGGGCCGATGCTCCTGCATGTCAGCATCGATCGCTCGGAAAACGTCTGGCCCATCGTCAAACCCGGCGCCTCCAACCGGGACATGCTGGACGAGAGCCAGCGCCCAACCTCAACCACCGCGAAGAACAAGGAAAGTGCAGCATGACCGCTTCAACCAATCACACGACCCATACCCTCTCCTGCCGTATGCAGCCGGAACCGGCGGCGCTGGAGCGACTGTGCCAGGTGGCCCGCATTCGCGGCTTCCGGATCGAGGAAATGCAGGTACGCACCGACGCCGAAGGTCTGGCCATCGACATGGTGCTCAGCGGTCAGCGCTCCATCGACATGCTCCGGCGCCAGATCGAGAAGCTGCACACGGTGTGTTCCCTGCGAAGCCCGGAGCAGGCCCTGACGGGCATCCGCCAGAGCGCCTGACGCCCCATCAATTCCGGGTCACTGATCGGAGGCCGGCGGGTGCGGCCGCACCTGTTGCAGGGTATGGGCCTGAAGATCCCTGAGGCGGTCGCTGATGACCACCGGATAGGGCTCGGCGTCCTCCAGCGCATGCTGGGCCGGCGGCAGGGCCGCAACCGCATCGCGACAGTATTCGGCGGCCTCTGCCAGCGGCCGGATCGCGTCCACGATGGCGCGGCCGGCTCGCATGGTGGGAACGAGCAACGGTGTGCCGTCAGACGCTTCCTCACGGTGGGTAATGTGGTCTCCGAGATACCGGCCGTCAGCGTCCTGGCGACGATAGACCTGCTTGCGCCCGGGGTAGGATTGCTTGCCCGGCGAGTTCTTCATGCGCGGCTTGCCGGCGTATTCGGTCAGTTTGTAGGCCAGCTCCAGCGTCGGGGCGTCGTTGGACACGCCTACGGCGGTGCCAACCCCGAAGCCATCCAGGGGCACATCGTGGCGGCGATAGTCATCGATCTTGTACTCATCCAGCCCGCCGCTGGCCAGGATGCGGATCGGCGTCAGCCCGGCGTCGTCCAGCATCCGGCGACAGCGAATGGCCATCTCCGCCATGTCGCCGGAATCCAGCCGGATGGCGCCGATGTCCACATCCGGCTCGGCTTTCAGCCAGTCGATAATGTCGGCGACGGCCCTTTCTGTGTCGTAGGTGTCCACCAGCAGCGTGGTCCCCGGATACAAGCGGGCGTAGGTGCGAAAGGCCGCCATCTCGTCACCACAGGCCTGCACGAAACTGTGCGCCATGGTGCCGCGGATGGGCAGGTCGAAATCCAGGCCGGCCAGCACGTTGCTGGTGCCGGACAGGCCTCCCATCCGGAACGCGCGGATGCCCCGGTAAGCGGCATCTGTGCCGTGCATACGGCGGGTGCCGAAATCGATCACCGGCTTGCCATTGGCGGCGAGGGTCAGGCGAGCGGCCTTGGAGGCGAGCACCGTTTCCAGATGCACGTAGTTCATTATCAGGGTTTCCAGTAACTGGGCCTCGGCAATGGGCGCCTCGATTTCCAGCAGCGGCTCCTGTGGAAACACCGGCGTTCCCTCCGGCAAGGCATGGATCGAACCGGTGAAACGGAACCGGCGCAGCCAGTCCAGGAAGTCGTTGTCGAAACGATCCAGACGGCGCAGGCGGTCGATGTGTTCCTGTGAGAAACGCAGGGACTCGATGACGTGGGCGATGTGCTGCTGCCCACAGGCCAGCATGAAATTGCGATGCGGCGGCAGCTTACGGAAGAAGAGGCTGAAAACGGCGGTGTCGTTCATGGATTCCGCCCAGTAGGCCTGGGCCATGGTCAACTCGTACAGGTCAACCAGCAATGCCAGGTCTTTCTCTTCGACCATAAACGTGTTCCTCCGGGTCCGGTATCGGGTGTGTCTGTCAGTCGCTTTGTCGATTGGATGGGGTGTCGGAAGCGAATCAGCGGCGCACGCTGGCTCCGGCCTCCGCCAACTGATCCAGGACATCGTCGGTCTGGCCGGATTCCACCGCGCGGGTGCCTGCCGCCAGCAACTCCACGCCAAACCCCAGCCGCAGCGCATCCTGCACGGTCGCCCGTACACAAACGTCCAATGCCAGACCCATCACCTGCAGGTGCTTGATGCCACGCCGTGCCAGAAACTGCTCAAGCTGGGTGCCATCGAAGGCGGAGTAGGCGTCGGTCTCGAAAGCCGTGCCCTTGCTGACGCGAATGGCCGTGGCCGGCAAATCCAGCTCGTGGTGGAAGGCCGCACCGTGAGTGTCCTGCACGCAGTGCACCGGCCAGGGGCCGCCGCGGTGATTGAAGCTGCAATGGTCCACCGGATGCCAGTCGCGGGAGGCGATGATGGACCAGTGCTTATCCTGGGCGTCGGTAATGGCCGCGTTGACGACGGGAAAGATCTCCTGGCTACCGGGAACCGCCAGACTGCCGCCGGAGCAGAAATCGTTCTGGATATCGACCAGAAGCAATGCCGAATCGCTGGAACCAACCATGCTGAACTCCTTGCTCCCAAGCGGGGAGGGCTCGACAGGTTTATAAGTGGATATCGTTTGTCCCTGAGTACAGCGTTGGGTTTTTGCGGGGAAATTGCAAGCCGGTTGGCAGCGGGATCGGCTGGCCGGACAGTCCGTTGCCCAGCCCTGAGTTGGAAGGAATTAGAAATCGTAGGTTACGGTGGCTTTGACGCTGCGCTCGGCGCCGTAATAGCAGCGATACTCGCTGTAGCAGGCCCCCACATAGTCCTTGTCGAACAGGTTATTGGCGTTCAGTTGCGCCGTTACGCCCTTGAGTCCAACGTTCGCCAGATCATACTTGATGCTGGCATCCACCACCGTGTATTGCGGCACTTTCAGGGTGTTGGACTCGTTGGCCCAGCTGGTGCCGATGTAACGGACACCCAGTCCGGTCCTGAGACTGTTCAGCACGCCATCCAGGAATTCATAGGAACCCCAGGCTGAGGCCATGTGTTCCGGCGTAGCCACCGGGGTCTTGCCTTCCGTGCCCGTCGTGGATTTCTGCACTTCCACGTCGGTGTAGGTGTAGCTGGCCTGAAGCGTGACGTTTTGGGTAACCCGTGTCGCGGCCTCCAGCTCCAGTCCTTGTGACCGAACCTTGCCGATCGGACGGTAATAGCTGGGGTTGTTGCCTTCGGTCTGGATCAGGTTGGCCACATTGTCCTGGTCAATCTGGAACACGGCAACGCTGTAACGATCCGCCGTACCGACCGGTTGGTACTTGAGGCCAAGCTCATACTGCTCCGCTTCGGTCGCGTCGAGCAGGTCACCGTTCTCATCCAGATTCGCGCTCGGGCTGAACGATTCGGAGTAGCTGACGTACGGGGCAACACCGTTATCGAACAGGTACATCAGGGCCGCACGGCCACTGAATTGCTCGTCGTCCTTGCTCTGGCGCGTGGATGAACCGGTCAGGAGGTAGTCACTCGTGTTGTCGATGTCCACCCAGTCGTAGCGACCGCCCAGTGTCACACGCCAATGATCCAGGGCAACCTGATCCTGCAGGTAGACGCCGGTCTGCTCCAGCTCCCGATCGTTGTCCTGATAGGGTACGACGGTGCCGGAACTGCCATAGACCGGGTCAAATGGATTGATGGCGGCGAATCCGGAACCGTAGGACCAGTCGGCATCGGTGTCGCGCTTCTGGTAGTCCAGCCCGGTGAGGACGGTATGATCGGTTGCGCCCCACCCGAACTCCGCGATCAACTGGTTATCGATGGCCAGGGCATTGAGCTCTTCGTCGGCGCCAAAATAGGTCCGGGGCAGCTCATCGCCGGACCAGACGCCTGAGTTGTAGACCTGTCCATAATCCACCTTGCTGTTCAGATAGCGAAAATTCTGACGAGCGGACCAGACGTCGTTGAAACGGTGTTCGAGCTGATAGCCGATCATCGCCTGTTCGCGATCAAACTCTTCGTAGGCCGGTTCGCCGTCGTAGAAATCGGTCGGGATCTTCTGGCCGTTATGACTGTAGAGGGTGCCATCCGCCGGGAAGCCGCCATAAAAGCCGCCTTCCGGGTCTTTCTGCAGGTAGGCCATCAGCGTCAGGGTGGTGGCATCACTGAGATCCAGCGTCAGTGACGGCGCCAGCGTGTAGTGCTCTTCCTGGACCTTGTCCCACTGGGTGTCCGAGTGATAGACGCGCCCCACCAGTCGATAGGCCGCATTGCCCGAGTCCCCGACTTCACTGCCAATATCGAAGCCGAGACTGGCCTCCCCCTGCGTCCCCACGCCCGCCTGGACCTGATAGTGAGATTCGAACAGGGGCTTCTTGCTGGTCAGGGCCACGATGCCGCCCGGCGCCGCACGACCGTACAGGACGGACGACGGCCCCTTCACCACCTCGATCCGCTCCAGGAAGTACGGATCGATCTGCATGATGCTGTAGGTGCCCTTGTCGTTCAGCAGCTTCAGGCCATCCAGGTACTGGTTGTCGATGCTGTCGCTGCCGAAACCCCGCAGCTTGATGGCGTCGTAACGGCTGGCGGTCGCGCCATACTGTTCGGTAAAGACACCGGCGGTGTAACGGGTGGCTTCCTGGACACTCTTGGAGCCCTGCTCTTTGATCTGGTCGTCGGTGATGACGGAGATGGATTGCGGGGTTTCAACAAACGGGGTTTCCGTTTTGGTCGCCCCGCGGGTGGCGGTCACTTCCAATGCATCCAACGCAACGGAATCGTCCTGATTCCCGGCGGCAAGAACAGCAGTCGCACCGGTCATACCGGATAGAGCAACTGCGACGGCAAGGGACAAACTGGAAGGTCGGAACATGCATACCTCATTTTCAATGAAAAAACGTTAATGCGAATTATTCTCTTTTTTATCTGAGATAGGTATGCGGAATGACAGGGTTTGTATGCGTGATGACAAAATGGGCTCGAGAAGCCCCTGGTCAGTGCAGTGCGCGGGGAGACACACCGAATACACGGCGGAAGGCCGTGGCAAAGTTGGTGGCGTGCCGGTAGCCGGCGCGATGGGCGGCTTGCTGGACGCTGTAGCCCTGCTCCAGATAGCGTTTACCCAGTTCCAGGCGGCATTGGCGAAGGTAGTCGAACACCGAGACACCGTAAGTCGCCCGGAACTTGCTGCGCAGACTGCTGGCACTCATGGCGGCGTGCTGGGCCAGCCCCTCCAGGGTATATTCCTCCGTCGGCGCAAACTCCAGCAATTGCCGGACGGCTTCCAGTCGCTGGCGTTCGCGGGCGCTTCCGTTTTGGTCGCGGTCCGGAAATTCGCCCTCTTCCGGCAAACCGTGGCCGACCAACTGCAGCGCAAGTCCCTCGAGGATCAGGTTTTTCTGAAGCGCCGGTACGGCCATATCCAGACCATGCTCCAACTGGGAGAGCAAGGCTGACGAAACCCGCCAGCCCAACACCGGACGCCGGATGCCCTGCAGCAAGGACGTGAGAGTGCTGCTTTCGGGACTGGCCCGATGCAGGCACGCCGGATCGAAAGCCAGGGTCAGCGTCTTCAATGTCTGCCCCGCTGGTTGGGAGGCTTCCAGCGCGTGCTCCGGACGCAGTTGCAGACTGACGGCCTCGCCAGCGTGCAGCGAACGACGCACAGCACCTACGGACAGATCGATGCGTCCTTCCAGGACGACGACGATCAGCAGAGGCGCATGCCCCAACGAGATCGAACGGTAGCGGTGGAACACCTCCAGCTCCGATCCGGTAAACCGGAACCCCGATGGCAGGGCCAGCTCCCGAATCCGCCCCCGGGCCACGACAGTCTCTCCCGCCCCGGTATCGACATGGTCCCCACCTGAAGGCAGGCCATCGAAGCAATAATCCATACCGTACTGCTTCCCGAAATCGAGAAAATCCCGAACCCGGAAAGAACGCGCTGCAATCGCACTGTTCGCAGAATTCATGAGAGATGCCTCGCCAGTCACAACGGCCCTATCAGCCTCTGATCCGAGCGTCACAATTTACCGCAAATAATTCTCATTTTTAAGTGGGTTCGACCGATGTGGCCCGCATCCGACGACAGTTGATCTTGCTCAATTGCCGGTCGGAACTTCAGTGACACGCGTCAGTCCTTCCAAACCGGACCGTTCCCGGAACCGCGTCGGGACTTTTTCGAGCCATCCCATTCAAACAACAGGACATACGGAATCTGCAATGACTGATGCGAGATCGACCGTTCATCCGGTAAACCGTTGCTTCCTCAACCACCATCCTCCACCGCCCATCTGACCGCCACCCTGCGCTGGCAGGGCGAAACGCAACCCCATTCCAGGAATCAACGGAGAAACCAACATGATTCAGGTGGAAAACCTGACACGCCGCTACGGCGACCTGACCGCGGTCAGGGATGTCAGCTTCCGGATCGGTCACGGTGAGGTGGTCGGCCTGCTGGGCCACAACGGCGCCGGCAAGACCACGATCATGAAGATGCTGACCGGCTATCTCGAACCCACGGCCGGCACCGTGAAGATCGACGATCTCGTGCTCGGCCCCGACACCCGCATGATGCAGAAGCGCATCGGCTACCTGCCGGAGAACTGCCCGGTCTGGCCGGAGATGACGGTCATCGACTATCTGGCCTTCCAGGCCGCCCTGCACGACGTGCCGGAAGACAAGCGCGACAAGGCCATTGCCAACGCCATCCGCCGGGCCGATCTCAAGGCCAAGGCCACCGCCAGCATCCAGACCCTGTCGCGCGGGTACCGCCAGCGTGTCGGCGTGGCCCAGGCGCTGCTGCATTCGCCGGACATCCTGATCCTCGACGAACCCA
Source organism: Marinobacter sp. R17 (assembly GCF_003789045.1). Taxonomy (NCBI): domain Bacteria; kingdom Pseudomonadati; phylum Pseudomonadota; class Gammaproteobacteria; order Pseudomonadales; family Marinobacteraceae; genus Marinobacter; species Marinobacter sp. R17. The sequence continues at coordinate 288,136 of NZ_RHGZ01000001.1, forward strand.
CCAATGGCCTCGACCCCACCCAGATCCGCCAGATGCGGGACCTGATCCGGGATCTGGCCAGGCACGCCACGGTCATCGTCTCCACCCACATCCTGCAGGAAGTCCAGGCGGTCTGTGAGCGGGTGCTGATCATGCGCGCTGGCGAACTGGTGGTCGATGCCAAGCTCGAAGAGTTGCAGCAATCCGGCGGTTTGCTGCTCAGTGTCGAAGGCGATCCCCGCCCGCACCTGAAGTCCCTGGACGAGATCCGGGCGCTGACAGCGGTGGACGACCAGCCCGGCCGTTACCATCTGGATGCCCCGCTGGACTGCGCCCCCAAAGTGGTCGAAATCCTGACCCGTGCCGGCATTCCGCTGCACGCGCTGGAGCCCCAGCGCCGCGACCTGGAGAAAGTCTTTGCCGAGGTGAACGAGGAGACCGCTCATGCATGATCTGATGACGATCGCCCGCAAGGAATTCCGGGGCTTCTTTGCCTCGCCGGCCGCCTTCCTGTTCCTGGGCGTTTTCCTGGCGGTCACCCTGTTCGTGGTGTTCTGGGGCGAGGCTTTCTTTGCCCGCAACATCGCCGATGTACGTCCCCTCTTCGAGTGGATGCCCGTCCTGCTGATCTTCCTGATTGGCGCGCTGACCATGCGCAGCTGGTCCGAGGAGCGCCGATCCGGCACCGTGGAAAGTCTGCTGACTTCGCCGGTCGGCCCCCTGCCCCTGATTGGCGGCAAATTCCTGGCCGGTATGGGCCTGCTGGCCCTGGCGCTGGCCATGACGCTGCCGCTGCCCATCACCGTGTCCTTCATCGGCCCGCTGGACTGGGGCCCGGTCATCGGCGGCTACGTGGCCACCCTGTTCCTGGGCGCGGCCTACCTGTCGATCGGCCTGTTCATGAGCAGCCGCACCGACAACCCGATCGTGTCGCTGATCCTGACCACGCTGGTCTGCGGCATTTTCTACCTGCTGGGCTCCAGCCTGCTGACCAACCTGTTCGGTCACCAGGTCGCGCATTTCCTGGAGGAAATCGGCACCGGCAGCCGCTTCGATTCCATCACCCGCGGCGTGATCGATCTGCGTGACCTGTACTACTACGTTTCCATCACCGGCGTGTTCCTGGTGCTGAACCGCCTGAGCCTGGAGCGCATGCGCTGGGCCGGCAACCCGCCGAATCGCCGTCACCGGGGCTGGACCTGGGTCTGTGCGTTGGCCATCGCCAACTTCGTCGTCGCCAACGCCTGGCTGACGCCGGTCAGCAGCGCCCGCGCCGACATCACTCAGAGCCAGATGTATTCCCTGTCCGACGCCACTTACCATGAGCTGAACCAGCTGCACGAACCGCTGGTGATTCGCGGTTACTTCTCGGACAAGACGCATCCCTTGTTGGCGCCGCTGGTGCCGCGCATCCGCGACCTGCTGCAGGAATACGCCATTGCCGGCGGCAAGAACGTCCAGGTGCAGTTCCTCGATCCCACCAAGGATCACGACGTCGAAGAGCAGGCCGCGTCCCAGTACGGCATCAAGCCGGTGCCGTTCCAGACCGCCAGCCGCTACCAGTCGTCGGTGGTCAACGCCTACTTCAACGTGGTGGTGTCCTACGGCGACCAGTACCAGGTGCTCGGTTTCCGCGACCTGATCGACGTGAAATCCCAGAGCGATAACAAGCTCGACGTCGCCCTGAAGAGCCCGGAATACGAACTGACCCGCACCATCCACAAACTGGTCAGTACCTACCGGGCCGGCGATAACGCCTTCGCGTCGATCGACCAGCCGGTCACCTTCCACGGCTATTTCTCGTCGGAGCAGAAACTGCCGAAGGAACTGGTTCAGCTGAAAGGCAACGTGACCGACATCCTTAAGGACATGGCCAAGGGCCACGAGGACAAGCTCTCGGTCCAGATTGAGGATCCGGACGCCAACGGCGGCAAGCTCGGCGATCAGCTCACCGAGCAGTACGGTTACCAGCCGCGCATCGCCAGCCTCACCGACCCGCAGCCGTTCTGGTTCAACATGACCCTGCAGAGCGGTGACAACGTGGTGCCGGTGCCCCTGCCCGACACGCTGGACAAGGCCGCCATGAAGCGGTCTATCAAGTCCGCGTTGCAGCGTCTCACACCGGGCGTGCTGAAAACGGTGACCGTGGTGGCACCGCAGGACCCGATGGCCCGCATGCGCCAGATGCGGGGTATGCCGCCGCAGTCCCAGTACCAGAAGCTGATGACGGCACTGAAGGACAATGTCCGCGTCAAGCAGAGCCAACTGGCTGACGGCAAGGTCCCGGCGGAAACCGACCTGCTGCTGGTACTCGCCCCGCAGAACCTGGACGACAAGCAGCGCTTTGCCATCGACCAGTTCCTGATGCGCGGCGGTCGGATCGTGATGGCCACCTCCCCGTTCAAGGTGAGCGCGGGCCGCTCCCTGAGCATGGAGAAAACCAAGTCCGGCCTGGAAGACTGGCTCGCCAGGATGGGCGTGACCATCCAGCCGAAGATGGTGCTGGATGCCCAAAGTTCCTCGCTGCCGGTACCCGTCACCCGCAATGTGGGCGGCATGAATTTTCGCGAGATCCAGATGGTGCCCTACGCGCCCTTCCCGGATCTGCGCGGCGACGAGCTGAATCCGAAGCATCCGGTGACCCGTTCGCTGGACCAGATGACCCTCGGCTGGGCGTCACCGATCACCATCGACCAGAAAGCGATGGGCGATCGCAACGTCACCCGGCTGCTGGAAAGCTCGCCACAGACCTGGACCACCGACAGCACCCAGGCCATCCCCAACATGAACCAGTACCCGCAGCTTGGCTTCGCCACCCACGGCGAGCCCAAAGCGCAGACGCTGGCCGTGGCGATCAAGGGGCAATTCCAGTCCTACTACGCCGACCGCCAGTCGCCGCTGGCCCAGTCTGCGGATGACAAAGGCAACAAGAACGCGAAAAACGCCCAGGGCAAGAAGCAGGCCGACAAGCCGACCTTCACCAGCGTGATCAAGCAGTCGCCGGATTCGTCGCGGCTGGTGCTGATCGCCAGCAACGCCTTTGCGTCCGACACCATGGTGAACCTGGTGTCGCAGGAACTCGGCACGGTCTACACCAAGCCCATCGACATGGTGCAGAACGCCATTGACTGGTCGCTGGAAGACCCGGGCCTGCTCGCCCTGCGTGGCCAGACCCAGTTTGCCCGCACCCTGGTGCCGATGGACAACAACACCCAGCGTTTCTGGGAGTACCTGAACTACGGCCTGGCGGCCCTCGCCCTGCTGCTGGTCTGGCTGTGGCGTCGTAGCGTGCGTGCCGGCGACCGTCGTCGCTATCAACGGATTCTTGCGGAGGTTTAAGTGATGGCGAAAACAGTTCGAATACTCGCCGTTCTGCTGGGGGTCCAGGTCTTGCTGGCCTTCGGCCTGAACATGTCCCATAAAGACATCAGCGACGTCACACCGGATCAGCCCCTGCTGAACGCGTCGCTGGATAACCTGGACGAGATGGTCATCGCCGACGGGCCAACGTCCTCCCTGATCCTCAAGCGTGAGGGCGACCAATGGCAACTGCCCTCCCTGGATGGTTTCCCGGCCAGCAATAACCAGGCTCACCAACTGGTGGATGCACTGGTCGCTGCCAAACAGGGCATCCCGGTGGCCACCTCGCCCAGCGCCCAAAGCCGGTTCAAGGTGGCCAAGGACGACTTCAAGCGTCGTCTGGTGCTGCGGCGCGACGGCAAGGATGTGGCCACGGTCTACCTGGGTAGTTCGCCGGGAACCGACCAGTCCTATGCCCGCCTCAAGGGTGACAGCAACATCTACCGGGTAAAGCTGGCCGCCTACCAGGCGCCGGTGGACAGCGACAGCTGGCTGGACAAGGAGATCCTGACCACGCCGATCGACAAGATCGCCGCGGTGGAAGTCGATGACCTGAAGCTGACGCAAACCACCAAGAAGCCGGCGGACAAGTCAGACAGCGACAGCACCGATAAAGGCAAAGCACCGGCGCCATGGCACGTGGATAACCTGCCCGCCGGCAAGGCGCTGGACACCAAGGCAGCGGCGACCCTCGCGGGGCAGCTGTCCGGTCTGCGAATCCAGTCCCTGGCGGATGCCGATGCGGCCAAACAGGCCCTGGCCGACCCGACGCTGACGATCCAGCTCGACAAGTCAGACGGTAAAACGGTGACCTACACGTTTGCCAAGGCAGAGTCGAAGCCAGACTCCGCGGACGACGCCAAGGCAAAGGCCAAGCCCGGCAAGGCGCCGAAGCCTGAGCCTTGGTTCCTGTCCGTGTCCGATCAGGACCGGACATTCCGGATCACGGCCGCTCTGGGGCAAACGCTGGTGAAAGCGGCGTTACCGGACACGCTGTTGGTGGCCGCCAAAGATGATAAACCGGCCGCCGATACGGCAACGGCCTCATCAATGGCCAAGAAAGCGGACGACGAACCGGCGGAATAAGCCGACCCCGTCCTCGCAAACAGAAAGCGGGTGCACCATTTAGGATGGGCACCCGCTTTTCTTTTGGTATCGATGTTATCCACGGCGTGTCTTTAAGGGGCACCTTCGGCGCCTCAGAAGCTAAAGCGTCTGCTACGCGCTCGAGGTTTTCTCAAAATGTAGCCGACGCTTTAGCTTCGGAGCAGCCTGCAAGGCTGCCGAAAACCGGCCTCGAGGTCTCCTCAACATGTAGCGCGTAGGTTGGGCTGACGCAGGAAGCCCAACAATAACGGGCTACCTGATTCCATCCTGGATTTAGCCACACAAGTCGCGTCGAGAGCCGTCCAGCCTGGGATTGGGCCACTCGATGTTGGGCTTCCTGCGTCAGCCCAACCTACGAATCTCCAGCGCCTTATGGGCCCACCGCTAACGGCACACTCTTGGATTCAGCCTTAACCAGCGTCTCATGCGTCAACGCCTCCCACGCCTCATAGGCACTCAGGAACACCCGGCCACTGAGGTCCTTGAGAAGGTCGGTTTTCCCAAGCCGATCCATAACCGGTCCCTTCACTTCTGTCAGGTGCAAGCGCACGCCGCTGTCCCGCAAGCGTTCGTTGATCGCTTCCAGACTTTCCAGAGCCGACGCATCGATCAGGTTAACCGCCGCGCACACCAGCACCACGTCCTGCAATGCCGGCTGCCGGCTCACCAGATCCATCACGCACTCCTCCAGGAATCGCGCATTGGCAAAATACAGGCTCTCATCCACCCGCAGCATGGCCACGCGGGGGTGGGTCTCAACCTGATGGCGCTGCACATTCCGGAAGTGCTCCGTGCCGGGCACACGGCCGACCACCGCGCTGTGCGGGCGGGAGGTGCGGTACATGAACAACCCGACGGACAACCCCACACCCGCCAGGATGCCCGCCTCAACACTGTAGGTCAGTGTCAGCACGATGGTCGCCAGCATGGCCACAAAATCCACCGCCGAGTACCGCCAGGTGCGCACCAGGGCTTTCAGGTCGATCAGGGTCGACACCGCGACGATGATCGCGGCGGCCAGCGTGGCTTTGGGCAGGAAGGCGATGGCCGGCGTCAGGGTGACGGTCGCCAGGGCAATGCCGACGGCTGTGAACGCGCCGGCAGCCGGCGTTTCGGCACCGGCATCGAAGTTGACCACGGAACGCGAGAAACCACCGGTTACCGGCATGCCGCCGGAGGTCCCCGCCCCCAGGTTGGCCATACCCAGACCAATCAACTCCTGGTCCGGGTCGATATGCTGCCGACGCTTTGCAGCCAGGGTCTGGCCCACGGAAACGGATTCCACAAAGCCAACGATACTGATCAGCAGCGCACCGACGAACAGCTCCCGCCACAACCCCGGATCCATTGAGGGCAGGCTCAGATCCGGCAATCCCGCCGGCACATGCCCGACCACTTTCACCCCCTGCTGAGCCAATCCCAACCCCCAGGTAACCAGCGTCGTTACCATCACCGCCAGGATCGGCGCCGACTTGGACACGATATCGGCCAGCCGTTCTCCGGCTCCAAAACGCTTGAGCAAGGGCTTCAGCCGCTTGCGGCACAGCATCAGGAACGCCAGGGTGCCCACACCCATCAGCACGGTGGGCCAGTGGATGGCATGGCGTTGTCCAAACAGGCCGCGACCAAGCTCGATCAGGTTATGACCGTCCGCGTCGACCCCGAGGATGTGCTTGAGCTGGCTGGCCGCGATGACAATACCCGACGCCGTGATGAACCCGGAGATCACCGGGTGGCTGAGGAAATTGGCCAGGAAGCCCAAGCGCAGCAATCCCATCACCACCAGAATCAGTCCCGACATCACCGCCAGCAGAATCGCGCCGACCAGGTACTCCGGACTCCCCGGTACGGCGATACCGTCCAGGGCCGCCGCCGTCATCAGCGCAATCACGGCCACCGGCCCCACCGACAGCGTGCGGCTGGTACCGAAGAGGGCGTACAGGATCAGCGGCAGGATCGAGGCATACAGCCCGACCTGCGGTGGCAGGCCGGCCAGCAGCGCGTACGCCAGCGACTGCGGAATCAGCATAATGGTGACGATCACCGCCGCCAGCGCATCGCTGACGCACACCGAGCGGTTGTATTCAGGCAGCCACTGCAGGAACGGAAGATAGCGCGCCACTTTCATGGCATTACGCGGCGTTGCGCCGGCCGGGCTTCACCAGCCATTCGTGGCCCTTGAGCATGCCGTGCCAGTATATGTAGGGCAAATATCTCGCCTTCAGCATCCAGGCCAGCCTGGTGGGCTGAGTGCCGTCATTAATCCACTTCGGGAACGTCGGCTGGAGCTGACCACCGTAGCCGAATTCGGCCAGCACGATGCGCCCACGCTCGACGGTCAGCGGACAGGATCCGTAACCGTAGTACGCTGCCGTCAGGGGCTGGTTATCCAGGCTGGCCAACAGATTGTCCGCCACCACCGGCACCTGCTTGCGCACGGCGGCCGCGGTTTTTGCGTTGGCGGTGCCGCTCACATCCCCCAGCCCAAAGATCCTCGGGTAGCGGGGATGCTGGAGCGTTTCGCTGTCGAGATCGAGCCAGCCGGCCTCATTGGCCAGAACGGATTCCCTGACAAACGCCGGCGCCCGTTGGGGCGGTACCGCGTGCAGCATGTCGAAGCGGCACTCTATGAAACGCTCCTCGCCCTCAACCGACAGGTCACGGAAGGTCGCCTTTTTCGCCGGCCCGTTGACCGCTATCAGGTTTTGCTGGAAGTCCTTGTGAATGTGGTAGCGCTCGACATAACGCTCCAGGGCGGGAACATAGTCCGGCACCCCGAACATCACGCCGCCGGCGTTCTTGAAATGCACGTCCATACTGCCCAGCACTCCCTGACGCATCCAGTGATCACAGGCCAGGTACATGGCTTTTTGCGGCGCTCCGGCGCATTTGATGGGCATCGGCGGCTGGCTGAACAGCGCTGTCCCGGACTTCAGGTTCTGGATCAGTTGCCAGGTGTAGGGCGCGGTATCCGGGTGGTAGTTGGAAGTCACCCCGTTGGTTCCCAGGGTTTCTGACAGCCCTTCAACGGCGTCCCAGTTGAGCTCCAGGCCCGGGGCCACAACCAGCCTCTGGTATCCCAGTATCGTGCCATCCGACAGCTCCACCTGGTCCTCGTCCGGCCGGAAGGCCCGGGCCTCGGCGCGGTACCAGGTGACGTGCTCCGGCATCACTGACGTCATCGGTTTGATGGTTTCAGCGAGGCTGAATACCCCGCCGCCGACCATCGTCCAACCCGGTTGATAGCAGTGGCGCTCGGAGGGCTCGATGATGGCGATATCGAGACTGTGACGCCGTCGATGAAGGCTCGCGGCCATGGAGATGCCCGCCGATCCACCGCCGATGATGACAACATCGTGTCGCCGCTGTGCTGTGTTCATGATGAGGGTTCCTTGTTGTTGTGAGGTCGGGCCCGATCGCTGACCGGGCCCGCTTCAGGTCGATGGGGACAAGGCTGGTTCAGAACAGGTTGAGCGGCACCTTCAGGTACACCTGCCCATTGTCTTCGGCGGGGGGCATGTGACCGGCCCGCATGTTGACCTGGACTGACGGCAGGATCAGGCGCGGCATGCCCAGGGTGGCGTCGCGCTCCCGACGCATGCTCACAAAATCGTCTTCGGAAATGCCATCGTGCACATGGACGTTGCTGGCTTTCTGCTCAGCGACGGTGGTCTCGCAGACATACTCTTCCCGCCCGGGCGCCTTGTAGTCGTGACAGAGGAACAGGCGGGTTTCCGGTGGCAGGGACAGCACTTTCTGGATCGAGTGGTACAGCGTGCGCGCATCGCCGCCCGGGAAATCGCAGCGCGCAGTACCGTAATCGGGCATGAACAGCGTGTCGCCCACGAAAGCCGCGTCACCGATCACGTAGGTCAGGCAGGCCGGTGTGTGACCGGGCGTGTGCAGGACCCGACCTTCCAGACCGCCGATCCGGAACGTATCGCCCTCGCGGAACAGGTGGTCGAACTGACTGCCGTCCCGGGCGAACTCGGTGCCGGCGTTGAAGGCTTTCCCGAAAATGTCCTGGACCTCGATGATGTGCGCCCCAATGCCGGTCTGCCCACCCAGCTTTTCATGCAGGTAGGGCGAGGCGGACAGGTGATCCGCATGCACGTGAGTCTCGAGGATCCATTCAACGGAGAGGTCATTGGTGCGAATGTAGTCGATGATCGCATCCGCCGACTGCACGTCCGTCCGGCCTGCGGCGTAATCGAAATCCAGGACCGAATCGACAATGGCGCAGGCGCGGCTGTCGGGATCGCGTACGACGTAGCTGAACGTGTTGGTTGGCTCGTCGAAAAACATCTGTACTTGAGGTTTCTGTGTCGTCATGGCTATTCACCTTGCTGGCCGGGGGCCAACGCTTGCTTCGATGTTATAAGCTTAGATGAATTATGAATAACACGTAAAATTGCATTTTTCAATGTGTCAAATCATTTTTTAGAATTACTATATTCCCAAAATGAATATAAAGATTCAGGGACAGATTTCATCCAAATGAAGCCGCCCAAAAACATCACAACACATTGATTTAACGATCAATAATAGGGCACCCTGAAACCACGCTATCCGATCAGGAGTGGTGGAGCGCCTGACTGAATTTTAGACAGGAAGACCCGCTTCAGGGTCCTGAAAATGGATCCCGAATCGCCGACGGATCCGGATGACCCGAAAACGGCATTCGCACACTGGACGGGTCAGCCCAGCCCTTTCCACAGACCAATGCAGCTGACCACCAGTAAAACACCGCCCAGCACCCGGAAGAAGACCGGCGTCTCAGCTTTGAGCATGTAGTCGTGGAACCGCAGGCCGATCACATGGCCGACCGCGGCACAGGGCAAGAGCCAGAGTTGTTGTTCCAATTCAAGATCGACCCCAACCGCGATAAACGCCGCCATCTTGATGGTGACCAGGATGAACCAGAGGGCAAACAGTGTATCCCGCAGCTTTTCCTTGGGCAGGTGCTGGGCCACCACGGCAATCACCAGGGGCGCGCCGATCAGCGACGTGCCGCTGACGTAGCCGCCGAGCATCAGGAAGACGACATCCACCACCTTGTTCTTGCTGCGGAAGGGGCGGTCCAGCAGGTAGGAAATCGAATACACGGTCACGATGCCGAAGATGATCGTGCTCATGACGGTCGGCGGAAGCGTCACCAGCCCGAACACGCCGATCAGCTTGGGGACGATCATGATGGCCAGGATGCGGCCCAGATAGCGCCAGTCCACGGTTCCACCGTCCGGCTGCCTGGCCGCCTGGCTCTTGCGGTTGTTCATGACGATGGTCAGGCCGGAAAACACCAACAGCTGAATAGCGATGATCGGCAGGAAAGCCAGCGGGTTGTCGTGGACCAGCAGCAGGAACGGCAACGACAGGACCGCCCCGCCGAACCCCAGCCCGGAGCGCACGAACCCACTCCAGACAAAGATCAGACCAATCAGGACATACTGGACTGCGGTAAGATCAGACATAACACCCCGGCGCCGACAACCCCAATGAAAACAATGCAGTGTATCGGCGGTTGCCGGTGATTGATATTCACATCGGCAACTATCCCGAAACCACTTGCCCGATGCCTGCCGACCTGCCGCGGCCCTATTCGCCTTTGGTCCAATCTGGTGCGGCCCGGAAAAGCGCCGACGAGTCGTTCATTTTTCTAACCATCTGTATTCACTGAAACTATTCCCATGAACCCGGCGACACCGTCACGATGCGTTACAGACTGGTCAGTTTTTGGGCATTGACGCCGACTGCCGAACCCTCTAGGTTGTTGGCTGGCCGGCGCCCCACAAGGGCATCAAGCCGGCCCCTGAAATCGAACACCCGGCCACGAGCGGGTCTACAAAAACAACACGACCACGGCAGCCGAGATCCGGCGACGTGGAAAGGATTTCAACAATGAGTCAATTGACCGCACCCCTGATGGGACTGTGCCTGGCCAGGGCGCTTTCCACAGCACGCTCTACCGCACTCTCTACCGCACCCCGTATGCCCCTGATCGCTCGCCGATTACCCCTGAACGATGCTCTACCGCTTATCGCCTCATCGCGAATGACACCGGATCAACGCGCGGACATCACCTCCAGCAGTTGATGCGCCCGATTTTTGTATCGACACACCCGGCAACGACCGGTCGTGTCTCCGCGCCCGTCGCTACCGATGTTCTGCATTGCCCGGCCCGAATAGCCAGCGACATCGCCACAAAGCCAGCGCGGCCGCCTGAACCCTGAGCAGCTCACGCGGACTAAACTTAAAAGCAGGCGGCAGATGGCAATCCCACTGCCGCTCGTTAAACCACCAGCCTCCTGTCAGCCCCACAAGGGTACAGAGGGCCCCGGAAGTAAGGTGAAACGCCATGAACGTATTCAGCCATCCCGAGTTCGACAACCACGAACACCTGTCCTTTTTCTGCGATCCGGAAACCGGCCTCAAAGCCATCGTCGCCATCCACAACACCTCCCGCGGTCCGGCCCTGGGCGGTTGCCGGATGTTCCCCTACGCCAGCGACGAAGAGGCGCTGCGTGACGTGCTGCGCCTGTCCCGCGGCATGACCTACAAGTCCGCGCTGGCCAACCTGGACCTGGGCGGCGGTAAGTCCGTCATCATCGGCGATCCGCGCAAGCACAAGAGCGAAGCCCTGCTCGAGTCCATGGGTAAGTTTCTCGAACAACTGGGCGGCCAATACATCGCCGCCGAGGACTCCGGCACCAGCGTGCCCGACCTGAAGGTTATGGGCCGCCACACGAGCCATGTAGCCGGCATCAAGGAACACATTGGCTTTGACGGTCTGCCCAGTAACGGCGATCCCTCACCGGCTACCGCCTACGGCACCTACGTGGGGCTGCGCATGGCCGTGCAGCACGGCTTGGGCCGCAGCGACCTGGAAGGCCTGAAGGTTGCGGTCCAGGGCATCGGCAACGTGGGCTTCCGTCTGGCGCGCCATCTCAAGGACGCCGGCGCCAAACTGTGGGTCTATGACATTCACCAGGACCAGATGCAGCGCGCGGTCGATGAACTGGGCGCGACGCCGGTGTCCGCTGAAGAAATCCTGACCCTGCCGGTGGATGTGGTGGCGCCCTGCGCGATGGGCGCCGTCCTGAACGACCGCAGTATTCCGAAGCTGCAGGCCAAGGTGGTCGCCGGTGCCGCCAACAACCAGCTCGAACACCCGGAACACGATGCGGCGCTGCTCAAGCGTGGCATCCTGTACGCGCCGGATTTCGTCATCAACGCCGGCGGTATCATCGATGTTTTCCACGAACGCACCGACCATGACCACAACCAGGTCCGTGCCCACGTGGAATCCATTGGCGACACCCTGGACGAAATTTTCCGACGCTCTAGCCGCGAGGGCCTGCCAACGGGTACCATCGCGAACCTTCTGGCGGAGGAGCGCTTCCGCCACACCCCCGCTCAACCTCGGCACACCAAGGAGACCTTGTCCAAAGTGAGCTGAAATCATTGAGTTAGCCGTTGATGAGGCCGGGGCTACACCCGGCTTGGTGTTCCTCAAGACCAACCCGTCGCCCGACTGGGCGTTCGCCGCGCCGTCGGGCGACGGGTTAACCGGACGGAACGCTGAGTCCCCTGGGAATCCCTGACAGACACTGGACCCGGAAGCCCTCTAGGGTGCTTCCCTCGCAGCAGGAGCGCACAGAGCAGGAAGTTGTCGTGCCACTGACCGGGCGGTTTTGCCCACCGTTTGCCCGCAACTTCCGGGGATGACCTACAACAACAATGCATTCGCAGGAGACTATGCTTATGTCTACCACTTCTTCCGGCAACGCAGAGGGCGTCATGGAAGCCAACGCAGAGAAACGCGGCCACTGGTCGTCACGTCTTGCCTTTATCCTGGCCGCTACGGGGTCCGCGGTCGGTCTCGGGAACATCTGGAAGTTCCCCTACATCACCGGTGAGAACGGGGGCGGCGCCTTCGTTATGGTGTATCTGGTCTGTATCGCCGCTATCGGCATTCCCATCATGATGGCGGAAGTCATGATCGGTCGCCGCGGTGGGCACAGCCCGGTCAACAGCCTGCGCGCGATTGCCGAGCGTGACAGCCTGTCCAAAGCCTGGCCGCTTGTCGGCGCCGTCGGCGTGCTGGCCGCCTTCCTGATCCTCTCGTTCTACTCCGTCATCGGCGGCTGGGCCGTGTCCTACGTGGGCACCGCGGCCACGGGCCAACTGGCGGGCAAGGACGCGGACGCCATCGGCGCCATCTTCTCAGGCCTGGTGAGCGATCCCGGCACCCTGTTGCTGTGGCACACGGTGTTCATGGCGCTGGTCATGGTGGTTGTGGCCCGCGGCGTCAGCGCCGGCCTGGAGAAAGCCGTCAGCATCCTGATGCCGGCCCTGTTCGTGCTCCTGCTGATCACCGTTGGCTACGCGATGACGTCCGGTCATTTCGGCGATGCCGTGGCGTTCCTGTTCGAGCCTGACTTTTCCAAGCTGACCACCAAGGGCGTCCTGATTGCCCTCGGCCACGCGTTCTTCACCCTGAGCCTGGGCATGGCGGTCATGATGGCCTACGGCTCCTATCTGCCGAAGGGCATTTCCATTGCCAAGACGTCCATTACGGTGTCCATCATTGATGCCGTTGTGGCGCTGCTGGCCGGTCTGGCCATCTTCCCGGTGGTCTTCGCCAACGGCCTCGAACCGGGCGCCGGTCCAGGCCTGATTTTCCAGACCCTGCCGTTCGCCTTCGGCCAGATGCCGATGGGCAGCTTCTTCGGCACGCTGTTCTTCATCCTGCTGATCTTCGCCGCCTGGACCTCGGGCATCTCCCTGCTGGAGCCGCTGGTGGAGTGGTTGGAAGAGCAGAAAGGCATGAACCGCACCGTCAGCACCCTGGGTGCCGGCATCGCCTGCTGGGCGCTGGGCATTGCCTCCATCCTGTCCCTGAACCTGTGGTCCGACGTGCATCCGCTGGGCATGTTCACCATGTTCGAAGGCAAGACCATCTTCGATCTGCTGGACTTCCTGACAGCCAACATCCTGCTGCCTCTGGGTGGCCTGCTGGTGGCGGTCTTCACCGGCTGGTTCATGTCCCGCCAGGCGCTGGAGAATGAGCTGAACCTGCCGACTTCCGGCTTCAACCTGTGGTACAACACCATCCGGTTCCTGACGCCGGTGGCCGTTGCCATCGTCTTTATCTACAACCTGGTGTAAGCCGGTTTCACCGGGACCCGTCCGGGTCCCGGTCTTTCCCCTTCCCTATTTCCCCAGCAGTTCGCCAAAGGGCCTGAGATTGATCACGTGGTCGCACAGCGTCTTCACGATCATCAGCAGCGGCGTGGCGATAATCAGCCCCACCGGCCCCCACAGCCAGCCCCACACCAACAGCCCGATGAAGATCGCCACCGCATTCAGGCTGGACACCTGACTGGTGAGCCAGGGCGTCAGCAGATAACCCTGGATGCTGGTGATGATCAGCGATGTGCCGCCGACAATGACCGCCATGTCCATGCCGCCGAACTGGATGAACGCCGCGATGCTGCAACCAATCAGAACCAGGAACGGCCCCAGGTAGGGAATCGCACTGGCAACCCCCGCCAACACGCCCCAGAAAGCCGCCTGTTCCATGCCGATCATCAGGAACGCCAACCACGTCAACACGCCGACAAAGATAGCCCCCAGCAGCATCACGAACAGGAACCGGCGCACCTGGTGATGAAACTCGTTCATGATGCGAGTCGCCTTGCGCATCCGGCCGAAGGACGGCCCGGAAATCCGCACCACCTTGCGTTTGTAGAGCGAGCCCACCGCCAGCAGGAAATACACCAGCAACAGTACCGAGAAACACTGGGTAATCAGGACCAGCGCAGCCGGCGAGCCCTGCAGCAGGTAGGCCTGTATATCCAGGGGTTTGTTGATGATCTGCACCGGCGTCACGCCAGCGGGCACGTTGGCCGTCCGGGCAGACTGTTGGCTGGCGGTTTCCTCAATTTGCTTGGCGGCCTTCTGGGCCTTTTCCATCATGCCCTCTTCGCTGTCGCGGGCATCGCCATCGTGGCGCAGCTTCTGGACCGCCGCAGGCACCTTGTCGAGGATGGCGGTGGCTTCCTGCTGCAACGGCACGCTGGCGCCGGCAAGTACCCCGATCATCGCCACCAGCACCACTGCGGCACCGACCGGCCGCGGGATGCGAATCGCGTCCAGCAGGGACACCAGTGGATCCAGCGCATAGCTGATCAGTACACTGACCACCAGCGGCAGTAGAATGGGCTGGGCCCAGTCAATGAAGTACAGGGCAGCAATACTGGTCAGGATCAGTAAAGCCGTGCTGCGGATGTTGATCGCATCCATCAGGGCTGGCGCTTCTTTACCCTCCGCCCCAGCCTCCTCCGCACGGCGTGTTTCGGCCTTCGTGTCCATTTATCCACCCTCGATTGGCAGCGACCGGCTTGGGCTTCCGGCTAACTGCTTATCTTTCCGTCAGATATAACGACACACGGTACTGCTTAACGACCGGTAACAACATTTCGGTTACGTCATCCCTGCCCTCAAGGGCCCGGCACCGCGGTATGGTAGCTCCAGGCGGTGCCGCAGGAACCCTTGAATAACGCGCCGTCGATACAACAATGACTAGCAGGAGCCGCCGATGGCAGAGGGGTCAGGGATCGATCCGGCAGTCGATTGCCATCTGTCGCTCTCAGTATCGCTGGAGGCCGCAATTCGGCCAACAGCGGATGGAGGTCAATATGGACAGTCCCAGGAAAGTCGTGACCGGGGAACCCAGGAAGAGTCTGATTGTTCTCTTTCTCGGGGCGGTGTTCAGCATCGTGATTGGCATCGTGGCGCTGCTGTCGCCAGGTTCGGGACACACCGATATGGCCGAAGACGTCGGCTGGCTCCTGATCCTGATCGGGGTTGGCGCCCTGATGTTCTACATCATCGGCAGGAGGGAGCGCCAACTGCGAAAGGAGTGACGATGGCGGCCCCGGCGGTCCGCCTGGTTCCGGCATCAGACCGATGTCGCAAGCGAGGCCCTGTCGGCTTCCGGCTCGGCATCCTCCACAGCCCGGCCTGGCAGTACGGTGTTCAGGGTGATCGCCGTCAGGCCACCCATGGTCACGGCTGATCCCAGAACATTCTGGGCCATCTTGGGAAAGTGCTGGAACAGGTCCGGCACGGCCGCCACACCCAGACCAAGACCGAACGAGACGGCCATGATCAGCATGCTGCGCCGATCGAGATTCACGGTCGCGAGGATGCGGATACCCGCCGCAGCCACCGTGCCGAACATCACCAGCGTGGCGCCGCCCAGAACCGGCTTGGGCAGTTGCTGGAATACCCCGCCGATCATCGGGAACAGACCCAGCAACACCAGGATGCCCGCCACCCAATACGCCACGTAGCGACTGGCAATGCCGGTCAGCTGGATCACACCGTTGTTCTGGCTGAACGTGGTGTTGGGAAACGTGTTGAAGATGGCCGCCAGCATCGAATTGACACCGTCACCCAGAACCCCGGCCCGGATGCGCTTGCGATAGACATCGCCACGGATGGGTTCCTTGGAGATCATCGACGTGGCGGTGAGGTCGCCGGAAGACTCGATAGCGGTAATCAGATAGATCAGGGCGACCGGCAGAAACGCCCCGAAGTCGAAGGAAATACCGTACTTGAACGGCACCGGCAGGACGAACCAATCCAGCTTGGACAGCCCGGAGAAATCCACCTTGCCGAGCCCCATGGCCACGACAAAGCCAATCACCAGACCAAAGAAAATCGCGCCGGAACGCAGATAAAGATTGCGACTCTGGTTCATGATGATGATCAGCAGCAACACGCCGCCACCCAGTGCCAGATTGGTCAGACTGCCGAAATCCGGGGCCTTGAAGCCGCCGGCCAGGTCGGTGATGCCCACCTTGATCAGCGACAGCCCGATGGTGGTGATGACAATGCCGGTCACCAGCGGGTTGATGAACGTCTTCAGCTTGTGCAGGAACTGGCTCAGTACGATCTCGATAAAGGCGCCAAAGAAACACACCCCAAAGATCAGGCTGAGAATCTCATCCGGTCCGCCGCCCTTCGCCTTGGCAATAAAGCCGGCCGCCAGAATCGAGCTCAGGAACGCAAAGCTGGTGCCCTGCAACGCCACCAACCCTGAACCGATCGGCCCGATGCGACGCGCCTGGATAAAGGTCCCCACACCGGAGACGATCAACGCCATGCTGATCAGATAGGGCACCTCACTGCCCAGCCCGAGCACCCCCCCAATGATTAACGTCGGCGTGATGATGCCGATAAAACTCGCCAGCATGTGCTGGACCGCGGCCAGCAGGGTGGCAGGCAGCGGCGGACGGTCGTTCAGTCCGTAGAGTAGTTCCGGGGGTGTGTCGGCGTTTGAGGCCATGAGCGGGTCTCCGGTTGATGGTTCAGCAAAAGTCGTCTGCATTTGTCGTGCAAACTGCAAGCAACAACCTGACCAACCGGTTAGCTTTTATTATTAATCCTTAAATTTCAGCAAATTAAAAATAATCGACTGGACAACAAATGAACAAAAATTGTGCCGGTACGTGAAAATACGTACCAGAACAGTGCCTTTGGGTAGCACATCGCACCGTTTATGCACATTCGCCCCCCAGCGGTCTGGATGGGCCTTTCCAGCAGGAGGGAACGTGGTACCATCGACGCGGTTGGCAGATTAACACGCCGGAGTTCACCAGAAGCTCCCCAAGTCACTGCCATGTACCTGACCCTCAGTGTGCATGGTGTCTGCGTGAAGCCATGCTCACGGCATACGGAGCATTGCAATGAGTGCACTTTGGATACGCCACCCGATGGCCGCCTGGACGGCCAACGACCAGGACGCCGGTAACGGCATCGTCGTCGAGAACGGCGTGATCACCGAGCTTGTCGCGTCCGGGACCTATCCGAGCCAACCGGTCGATCTCAACTGGGACGCCAGCGAACACGTCCTCCTGCCCGGCCTGGTCAATACCCACCATCATTTCTACCAGACGCTGACTAGGGCCTGTCCGCCGGCGCTCAACAAGAAACTGTTTCCCTGGCTGCAAACCCTCTACCCGATCTGGGCCGGCCTGACGCCCGATGCCCTGGCTGCAGCCACCGAACTGGCGATGGTCGAGTTGCTGTTGTCCGGCTGCACCACCGTGGCCGATCACCACTACCTGTTCCCGGACGGACTCGAGAACGCCATCGACATCCAGGCGGAAACCGCGACCCGGCTGGGCATGCGAGCCACGCTGACGCGCGGCTCCATGAGCCTGAGCACCGATGACGGTGGCCTGCCACCACCCCGTGTGGTGCAGGATGAGGCGACCATTCTCGAAGACAGCGAACGCCTGATCCGCCAGTACCACAAGCAGGACGCGGGTGGCCTGTTGGAAGTGGCCCTGGCGCCCTGCTCACCCTTTTCCGTGACGCCGGACCTCATGCGGGCGAGTGCCGAGCTGGCTGCCCAATATAGCGTCAGCCTGCACACGCACCTGGCGGAGACCCGGGACGAAAACGACTTCTGCCTGAAAACCTTTGGCCAGCGGCCGCTGGACTACCTGGACAGCGTCGGCTGGCTGCACAACCGGACCTGGCTGGCCCACGGCATTCACTTCAACGACGAGGAGATTGCCCGGCTCGGCGAGGCAGGTACCGGCATCTGCCACTGCCCGTCCTCCAACATGGTGCTGGCTTCGGGCATCTGCCGCATCAACGAGCTCAAGGCGGCTGGCGCGCCGGTCGGGCTGGGCGTGGACGGCAGCGCCTCCAACGACCACAGCAACCTGATGCAGGAAATTCGGCAGGCGCTGCTGATCCAGCGGCTGCGTTATGAGGCGGACGAGTTTACGCACACCGATGCCCTGTCACTGGCCACGAAGGGGTCGGCTGACGTTTTGCGGCGGGATGATATCGGCGAACTGGCGGTGGGCAAACGGGCCGATCTGGCCCTGTTCAAACTGGACGAACCACGCTTCAGCGGCGCCCATGATCCGCTGGCCGCCCTGGTGCTTTGCGGCGCCAGTCAGGCCGATGCGGTCATGATTGGCGGGGAATGGAAGGTGCGGGATCGACAGTGGCTCGGTGGCGACACCCAGGCACTGATGGCCCGGCACCGGGAGGCTGCGCGGCGACTTTTTAACGGCTGATCGAATGAACGACGGAGCCCGGACCGGGCTCCGGCTTTTCGATCAATCAGTCGTGACTGTACCAACTGCCGGACGCCACAAAGAACGGATTGAGCACGTCTTCCTTGCCATACTCGATGGGCGAGCCGTCCAGCTTGCGCACCTTGCCGCCGGCGGCTTCGAGCACCGCCTGAGCCGCGCCGGTGTCCCATTCGCAGGTCGGCCCCAGACGTGGGTAGATGTCCGCTTCGCCCTCGGCGATCCGGCAGAATTTCAGCGAGCTGCCAGCCTGGACCAGGCAGTGCTCCCCCAGCGCCTCGATGAAGGCCCGGGTGTCGTCGTTCAGGTGGTTCTTGCTGGCGACGACCCGTTTGCTTTGCGGCGGCTCGACCACGCTGAGCTGGCGCGTCTCACCGGCGCCATTGCGCTTCCAGGCGCCCTCGCCTTTCAGCCCCCAATAAACCTCGTCCAATGCGGGTGCGGTCACCACGCCCATCACCGGCTCACCATTCTCGATCAGCGCAATATTGACGGTGAACTCGCCGCTGCGATTGACGAAATCCTTGGTGCCGTCGATCGGGTCGACCAGCCAGAAACGCGTCCAGTGTTTGCGCTCGTCCCAGGGCGCGTTGGCAGACTCTTCCGACAGGATAGGAATCTCCGGGGTCAGCGACTGCAGCCCCTCGACAATCACGTGGTGGGAAGCGATGTCCGCTTCGGTGATCGGCGATTTGTCCGCCTTGTGATCGACGGAAAAGTCCGTCTCGTAGATGTCGAGCACCTTGGCGCTGGCCGCTTCGGCAATGCGGACCACTTCGGGAAGCAGTGAAGAGTTCGAAGCCATGTGTAGAGGTTCCTGGCTGGCAAATGTCATTGGGATCAGGCCCGAGTTTAACGGAACGGGATAGCAACTGCGACGCAGACCCGCGGTCGCTGTCATTCTTCAGAACGGCAGATTGTCCCTGAGAAACCAGCGAAACCACTGGTGCGCCCGGTCCTTGTCCAACGCCACAGGCCAGATGAGAAAGATGGGAACCGTCGGCGTTTCCGTGGGGAACGGCAGGATCTGTAATTGCAGGGTGTCTGCCAGACGCTCGGCCAGGCGCAACGGCACCGTTGCAATCAGATCACTGGACGCGGCCACCCAGAGCGGATTGCTGTATTGGACCACCCGTGCCCCGATGCGCCGCTGCCATCCGGGGCGCCCCAGGATCAGGTCCAGCGGCAGGGTCCGCTGTTCACGTTCGGGCAGCACCACGTGCTCTGCGGACAGATAGTCGTCCAGCGACAATTCGCCCCGGATGTGCGGATGATCCTGCCGGGCCACCACCACCAGTGACTCCTCCGCCACCTGGTCGGCAGTCAAGCGCTCGTCGGTGGGGCGCCGGGTGTCGAATGCCAGATCCGCTTCGGCACTGGTCAGTAGCGCCGACCAGTTCTCCAGTTGCGGCAGAATCTGGATGCCCATGCCGGCACTGTGTTCGCGCAATGCGCTGATCAACGGTCCCAGCATCAGGGACTCGAAGTAGTCGATGGCAACAATCCGGAACGTCCGGGCCGACTGGGAAGGATCGAACGCCTGCCCGGGTTCCAGCGCATCCGCCAGCGCCGCCAGCCCGTTGCTGACCTGCTCGTAAAGCTCCCGCGCCCGCGGCGTCGGGTTCAGGCCGCTGCGACTGCGGGTAAACAGCGGATCCCCCACCGTCAGTCGAAGGCGCTGGAGGGCCGCGCTCACCGCCGGCTGGCTCATACCCAGACGACCAGCAGCGCGCGACAACTGCCCTTCCTCCACCACCGCGGCAAAGACCGGCAAAAGGTTCAGATCGACAGACCTAAAATTCAGCTTCATGGATATTACATATACAGGATATTGATTAGCCAAAAAAGAGTGGAACGGGCGACGATAAAGCCTGAGGTGAATTATCGGAGAACAACAATGAACGAAAATAATCTCATCGGACTGTCCGTCCTCTTCCTGGTCCTGATGGCTGCCCTGTTCGAGCGGCTCAGTGGACGCAGTGCCAACGGCGCCCGCACCGCCCGGGACTGGAAGATTGCCGGTCTGACGACCGCGATGATGGTGGGTATCCAGCGTCCGCTGGTGCTGTTCCTGATCGGCTACCTGATGACCCTGGCCCTGCCCGGCAGCGCGGGCTCACTGGCCTGGCTGGAGCACGAGCATTTCTGGATCACCCTGGTGGTGTATTTCTGTCTGGAAGAGTTTATCCACGGCGCCGGTCACTACTTTGCTCATTGCCGTCGACCGCGCTGGCGCTGGGCCCAGAAGGTGCAAGCGGTGTACAAGCACTCCCATCGCCCCCACCATTTCAGCGGGGACGACGATCGCGGGAAACTGACCGCCACCCAGACGTTCACCAACGGCTTCCTCTGGTGGCTGATCATGCCCAACTACTGGTTCAGCCTGCTGTGCCTGTACCTGGGGCTGACGGAAGTTTTCCTCTGGGGCACCGCGATCAAGGGGCTTTGGGCCGCGCACACCCACACCGCGTGGAACTACGACCTGTATTTCCACAACCACAAGTGGGCCTGGGTACGGAAAACCATGTGGGCGCTGGCCCATGTGATCACCTTCCCCACCCAACACCATCACCACCATGCGCGCGGCCGCAATTCCGCCAGGAACGTCTGCGGCTCGCTGGCCCTGTATGACTGGTTGGTGTTCGATACCCTGGCCATCGAGACCCAGCGGCCGGAGATCTACGGCTGGCGCCAGTCCGAGAAAGAGCAGAAGAGCATTCTCTACCGCTACTTCAACCTGGACCTGTCACGCTACCTGAAAACCTGACCGGCCCGGATTCATCCCGGCGGGAAGCCCCTTCCCGCCGGGATCGCTTTACTCGAACCAGCCCGCAGGCACCCGCACGGCCAATACATCGCTCTCGACGCACACCTTGCCGCCGGCCGTCAGCGTGCAACTGACCCGAATCTTTTTCTCGCTGACGTCTTCCACCGTCGCTTCCAACAGGATCTCCTCCCCCATCGGCACCGGGCGCTTGAAGCGCACCTGCAAGTCGCCGGTGGCAAACCACAGGCGCTCGCCTTCCCCGATCGGTCGGCCAGCCATCTGATACGCCTTGGCCATCGCGGTGCAAATACAGTGGCAATCGATAAGGGTGGAAATGATGCCGCCGTTCAGGAAGTGCGTCGGACCGGCACAATGATGCGGTGCGGGCGTATAGCGGCATTCGGCGGTATCCGGGCCGGTCCAGTAGCTCTTGATCTGCAGGCCGTGGTCATTGAGGGGGCCGCAGCCATAGCAGTGGTTGTCCGGGATCTGGTCCTGAAAAGCGGTTGTCGATGGGTTCATGGTCATCCTGTTCATCGGGTCGGCCAATCCACTCGGAGGCAGATTTAATGTGCATTGCACACTGCAACCGTGGCCAATGGCCGGCCGTATTGACTATGGTTGAGGGAGAGGCCGCAATCGGCCGTCCGGGCGTTCAGACAGGAGGATTTCAGGAATTCACGGCGAAGGGAATAGGCAGACGGTCGCAGACTCGCGCGGGTCGCCGGAGCAACCCGCTGTCACGCGTCAGATGTTGCCGTCGTCACCCTGGCTGTCGGCACCGGCCATTCGGGTGGCACCACAGTGCAGGTAACTGGACGATTGCAGCCATTGCTGGTCGGGATAGTAGGTGAATACCAACTGACCGCCCTTGAGATTGTCCACCACCTCGCGGATCACCTTGTTGCTCACCGCGGGGCAGCCATGGCTGCGGCCGATTCGGCCATAGCGCTGGACCCAGGACTGGGCCACGTAGTCTGCGCCGTGAATCACGATGGCCCGTTGCCGCGCCAGGTCGTTGACGCCTTTTTCCAGACCGTCCAGGCGTAGTGCGTAGCCGTGGCGGCCGCGGTAGGTTTCACCGGCCTGAAACAGACCGATGCTGGACTGGTAGCTGCCCTCGACGTTGGAGAAGGTGGTGGCGTCGGTCATTCCGGAATTCTTGCCGTGGGCAACCAGTCCGCGGAGAACCAGCGACCCGGTTTCCAGGTCCAACAACCAGAGGCGCTTGGTGGAGGACGGCAGGGAGAAGTCGATCACAGCCAGTCGCCTGGGCGCGTGAATGCCGTGGCTAACCGCGCATTCGGAAGCCTGAAGCGCCCGTTGCAGGACCTTGTGACTCAGGTTGGGAGCGGCCTTGCTGAGTTTGTTGTACAGGGCCTTGTCAAAGGCCGCTGCGTGGCTTTGTAAGGCCAGACAGTTTGAAAACAGTACGCCCAGAACGACTGCCAGAACGCGTTGTAAGCGTCTGTCGATCATAGTTTCCCCCTCGGGTGCATTCGAATCCGCATGGGCTGCGCCAATGGCGGCTTCCGGAGCCGAAATCATGCGATGCCCCGAAAGGATGAGGCATTCTATCAAGGTTTTCTGCGATGCAAATCCAGCTGTACAAAAATCATACACTTCGGAACGTACGGATGCAGACGCGATACGTTGTAACTGCCTTTTGCCTCTGCCTTTTTGCCACCCAGGCCCTGGCATTACATCGCCTTAATCCCGACCAGTGCGAGCCCCTTCCGGACACGTCGGACTTCCATCTGGAAGCCATGGCCCGCTTCGCGGCACAAACCGATCACCACACGCTCTGGACCGATCCGGCCCAACTGCGCAGCCTCCTGGCTCAACTGAACACGCTCTCGGACGACGGTCTGGTGCCGGCGGACTATTGGGCGCCGGAGCTGCAGAAGGCGCTGGATCACCTGACCACCTGGGGCGAGTTGCCGGACTGCGACAAGCGCCTGGCGACGGATGCCTACCTGCGCGCCCTGTCGGATCTGCGCTACGGCAGGGCTTTCCAGAAGCAACCGCCGCCGATCTGGTATTCCCCCAACGTCGCCCGGAATGACGACCCGGCTGTCCTGGTGGATCAGGCGGTATCAGGCCTGCACGATATGGGCGGCGCCTTTGCCAACGCCCGCCCCCATACCGAACGTTATCGCAACCTGCGCAAGGGCTATGCCCAGGCCCGCAAAACCCTGCCGGATCACTGGGTCCAGCTTCCGGAAGGGCCAACCCTGGAGCACGGCGACTACGACGAGCGCGTTGCGCTGGTGCGTCGACGGCTGCTGACCCAGGGCTACCTGCCTTTACCACCGCGACCGGATGTCATGAGCCGGGTCTTCGACGACGAACTGGCGCTGGCGGTGGAACACTTCCAGGCCCGTCACAGCCTGGCCGTGGATGGCAAAATCGGTCCGCGGACGCTGCAGCAGCTGAACGTCAGCCCGCAGGAGCGGCTGGAGCAGATCCGGGCCAACCTGGAGCGTTTGCGCTGGCTGGCCCGGGATATGGAAAAGACCCTGCTGCTGGTGGACATCGCCGCCGCCCGGATCGATTTCTACCAGGACGGCGAGCGGGTCTGGTCCGGCAAGGCCCAGGTCGGGCGCCCGAAGCGGGCCACGCCGGAGCTGAAATCCGTGATCACCCATGTCACCGTCAATCCCCACTGGACCATGCCCCGCAGCATTTTCCTGAAGGATGCCCTGCCCGCCATCCGGCGCGATCCATCCTATCTCAGCGATCGCCACATCCGCATTTTCGACCGCTCGGGTCAGGAATGGCAGCAGGATGAGGTGGACTGGAGCGACCCGCGATACCTGACGTTCCGCCAGGATCCGGGGCCGGGCAACGCGCTGGGCCGGGTGGTGATTCGCTTCTCCAACCCGTATGCGGTGTACCTGCACGATACGCCCGCCGCCGGCCTGTTCAACTCACCGAACCGTTTCTACAGTTCCGGCTGCGTACGGGTCCAGGGCGCGATGACGCTGACTCACCTGCTGTTCCGGGATGCCAGCCCCATGCTCAAGGATGAATTCAACGCCGCTCTGGCCTCCGGCGAATCCCACAACGTCCACCTGCCCCACGGCGTGTATATCCTGATGGCCTACTGGACAGCCGAGGCCGACGCCAACGGGCAGATCACCTACCGACCGGATGTGTACGGCAGTGACCGCCCTCTGTTGGCACTGATGGGCACGGAGCGACGTCAGCTGTAGCGAGGATAAACGTCGGCGGTGCCGCCTTTGGACAACACCCACTGCCAGAGCTGGATATCCCGGGCCCGGAAAATGCCGGCGCAGGACATCAGGTAATAGCGCCACATTCGGTAGAACCGCTCTCCCAGCTTGTCGGCGAACCGTGGCCAGGCGGCCTCGAAATTGGCGTACCAGGCCATCAGGGTGCGGTCGTAGTCGGGCCCGAAGTTGTGCAGGTCCTCCACCACGAACAGGTTGTCCGCTGCATCGCCGATCTGGCCAACGGACGGCAGCTCGCCATTGGGGAAAATATAGCGGTCGATCCAGGGGTCCGAGTAGGGTTTGCGTTCGTTTTTGCCGATGGTGTGCAGCAGGAACAGACCGCCCTCTTTCAGGCAGCGGTGCGCCACTTCCATAAAGGTGCGGTAGTTCTTGTCGCCGACGTGCTCGAACATGCCGACACTCACTACGCGGTCAAACGTTTCGTCGACCTCGCGGTAATCCTGCAACCGGAATTCCAGCGGCAAGTCGGGGTAGTGCTGCCTGGCCCAGTGCACCTGCTCCTCGGAGATGGTAAGGCCAACGCATTCCACCCCGTAGTGTTCAGCGGCATAGGCCATGAAGCTTCCCCAACCGCAGCCGATGTCCAGCACGCGCATGCCGGGCTCCAGCTGGAGTTTGCGGCAGATCAGGTCGAGCTTGGCTTCCTGCGCGTCATCCAGGGTGGTGGCGTCTTTCCAGTAGCCACAGGTATACGTCATACGACGATCCAGCATCGCCTCGTAGAAGTCGTTACCCAGGTCGTAATGCTGTTCGCCCACCTGGCGCGCCCGGCGCCGCGTCTGGCGATTGACCAGCCGGCTTTTGAGGGCCTGCCAGATGGCAGTGGAAGGACGGACTTTCTCTTCAAGGTGGGCCCGCACCACCCGGTGGAAGAATTCGTCGAGTTGCTCGACGTCCCACTCGCCATCCATGTAGCTTTCGCCGAGACCGAGGCTGCCTCGGGCAATTACCCGCTCAGGGACACCTTCTGCATTGAGCTGCATGTCCCAGGGCTGCTCGCCGCCAATCTCGATGCCCGCCTGCGCCATCAGATCCACCATCAGGCGATGAACGGACTTGTTCTCGGACAGGTACGGCGACTTTGGCTGGGTAGCCATATCCATAACGCGTCACTCCTGCTGCCGATGTCCGGCTGGTGTCGGACGACTCGTCGAAATACCCCCTTGAAAGTAACGTCCCGCTATCGGGATTTAGAATTAGATCGTTTTTATCACTCAGCCAGTTTGTGGCTATATGGATCAACATATCATGTTCATCGGGCCCTTGAGTGGCCTCGGGCGTGATGAAATGGCCCTGTAAAAGGCTGTTAGTTGATCCGGATCAAGCCCTGTCGGCGTCATTCACGGCGCAACCCAGGCGAACGAAACCAGCCAGGCGCTGGCGCGGTCGGACAACACCCTGCGCCCGCTTTTCGGGCAATTTAAAGTTTAGACAGGTACGGGACAGCGGGCCCTGCTTTACAGTACGATCGCATTCCATGTTAGCCCGCACCAACTACCACTGGCTGGCGTCCGTCGCCGCAATCGTCCTCCTGCCGTTCTTTTTCGTGGGAGGCCCCGACTGGTCATCCGGCCCGCTGTTCAAGGCGGCCTGGAACCTCGGCCATATCATCTTCTTCACCCTGTTCACGCTGGCCGTTCGCCCACGCCGCTGGCTCAGCGGCGTCTGGCTGTGGCTGGCCTGTACGGCGTTCGTGACCGGCGTCGGCGTCATCATTGAACTGATCCAGGGCAATGTCGGGCGGGACAGCGACTGGCACGACATCTTCCGCAACCTGATCGGCACCTGGCTGGTGCTGGCCTGGGGCTATCGCCCACCGGCCATTACCTGGCGCCGGGCTCTCAACTGGGTGCTGCGTCTCACGGCCGTCGTGCTGCTGATGATGGAGCTCCAGACCGTGGCGGCGGTGGCGGAGCAACAGTACCGGATCGCCAACCAGCTCCCGACCCTGTACAACTTCGATGATCCCCATCCCCTGCACTACTGGCGCGGTCGCGTTCATCGAACGAAGGACAACGCCAGCGATGCCGATGGCTTCCATCACAGCCTGCGCATGGATCTGCTGGGCATCAATCTCTACTCCGGCGCCTCGCTGGACAACCTGCCGGAGGACTGGCGCGGTTATGAGGCGCTGGATGTGGTGCTGTATAACCCGGACAGCACGCCGCTGGACATGACCATTCGCGTCAACGACATCGTCCACGACCGTGGCCACGGGGTCTACAGCGACCGTTTCAACAAGCGCCTGCACGTCAAACCCGGCCTCAATCGCTTCCACATTCCCATGTCGGACATCCGGAATGCGCCCAAGACACGCACCATGGACATGGACGAAATCCGCCGACTGGTCATTTTCACCACCCACCTCAAACAGCCGCGCAGCATCTACATCGTCCGCCTCGCCCTCGACTGAGGCGGACCGGTGCCCCGCCTGATGGGCGGGCAGAACCAGGACAACGACAGCTGCATGTTCGTGACCCTGCTGCGCCTGGTGATCGACACCCGATCCGGCGAAATCGAAATGGCGTCGGCCGGCCATAACGCCCCGCTACGCCATTACATCTGGATGCCGGATCGGCATTGATCCACTACACTGATGGGTGACGGAAGCTTTCAAAGGGAATCATGATGAATTCGGCGAGGACCGCCTGCTCACTGTCGCCGATTCCGCCCCACATGCGGGTATGGCACTCATGGCAACACGCCTTGAGGCGGTCGCCGAATTCGCCGGCGATGCTCCGCAGTCCGATGACATGACCGTACTGACCCTCAAGCGCACATGACGACCACAACCCTGAGCCTGCAACTGACCAACAGCCTTGAGCTGCCCAATGCCCTGGCCTGGCTGGACGGCCACTTTGCCGAAGCCGGCGCCGACGAGACGGTCAGCGCTGAACTGAAGGTGGTGTTGGACGAACAGGTGGCGAATGTCCTCGACCATGGCAACGCGGATAACCAGCGCGTCAAGCTGTCCGTGGAACTGGAAATTGAGCCGGGCCACGTGGTACTGCGTTTCATTGATAACGGCGAACCGTTCGACCCCCTGTACTCACCTCTGGATACGGGCTTTGGCCCCTTTGAGGAACGTCCGGTCGGTGGTCCGGGGCTCTTGCTGATGCGCGAACTGACGGACGAGCAACACTACCGGCGCGCCGATCAACACAACGTTCTTGAACTGACCCGTTACTTCAAACCCCGTCCCAGAAAGGGATAACGCCGTAACTCTGTCAATCGATATCCGATCGTCCGGCACCACTGCGCTGAAGGTGTCCCTGGCCGGTTCGCTCGACAGCCAGACCGCACCGGAACTCGACGCCGCCCTCAACATATTCGCCAGCGAACAGGAAATGGACGATTACCTGGCGGCCACCCAAAAGAGTGTGGCCCAGTAAGGCAGAGTCACGGCATCAGGCGGGCAGGCTGTCCAGCGCGGCCTGCAGCGTCTCGCCGATGCGAGCGTCGAGCTTGAGGGTGGACATATCATCCGCCCGGGTGTGTCCCAGGTTCAGCGTCGCCATGGGTTTGCCCCACTCCCGGGCATAACGGCAGAAACGAAATCCTGAATACACCATCAATGACGAGCCGATCACCAGCAGGCCGTCACTTTCCCGCAGGACATCCAAAGCTCGCGTCACACGCGGCTTGGGCACGAAATCCCCGAAAAACACCACATCCGGCTTCAGGATGCCGCCACAATGGGGGCAGTCGGCGACCTGGAAATCGCTGAAGTCCACGTCCAGGTCCGCGTCCCCGTCCGGGGCCGTAGCGGCGCTGAAGTGCCGAAAATCCGGGTTCATGTCGCTGCAGCGTTCGTGAACCTCGTCGCGGTTGCAGCGATACCCGCAATCCATGCAGATCACCTCGTCGGCCCGACCGTGCAGGTCGAGCACCGACTGGCTGCCGGCCCGCTGGTGCAAACGATCCACGTTCTGGGTGACCACCAGCCGGGTATGGGCCCGCCGTTCCAGTTCAGCCACCAGGAAATGGGCCGGGTTGGGCTGGGCGTTGCGGATGACCGGCCAGCCGATCAGGCTGCGCCCCCAATAGCGCCGACGCACCTTGTCCTCGGCCATGAAGGATTGATGCTGCACCGGCTGCTTGCGTTTCCAGGCGCCCTTTCCGTCGCGATAATCGGGAATGCCCGAATCGGTGCTGACGCCGGCACCGGTCAGGATCAACAGATTGGGATGATGCTGGATAAAAGCAGACAGCTGCTCGCCCGCCTGCCGGGAGTGTTCATTGACTTCGGGGGCAGGGTCGGTGGTCATAGATGAGCTCCAATACAGTCGAGAACGTTGCGAGCGACGCGTAGGTTGGGCTGACGCAGGAAGCCCAACACACAGAGTGTGCGGCCAATCTTCTCTAACCAGCCGGTTCTTGAAAATTCATGGTCCAATCCTGTACGCGATAACGGAGACGTCCGGTGCCCCCTTATTGTTGGGCTTCCTGCGTCAGCCCAACCTACACTCCTGAAACGTTTACAGCACTCTCTTTCGATGCTTCTACTTTAGAGACACGGGCTGCCGTCGCCAAGGGTTGAGCGTTTCGCGGTACCACTATTTGGCAGACCATTATCTGGCGCGTTAAATTACCCGCAGATACCCAAGGAGTCCCCCATGGCCGAACAGGACCACTGTCGCGAACTGCTGCTGGAAAACCAGCTGTGTTTTGCCCTGCATTCCACATCGCTGCTGATGACCAAGGTTTACAAACCCTTCCTTAAAGAATTGGGCCTGACGTACCCGCAATACCTGGCAATGCTGGTGCTGTGGGAGTCGAATGGCATCACCGTCGGCGAGATGAGCAAACGCCTGTTGACCGATTCCGGATCACTCACCCCGCTGCTCAAGCGACTGGAAGCCGACGGCCTGCTCAAGCGCGTACGCCGCCAGGCCGACGAACGGGTGGTAGAACTGCACCTGACCGAGGCCGGCCGAGCCATGCGCGACCGCGCCCGGGACATTCCCGCCTGCATCGTCAAAGCCAGTGACCGGGACGTCGATAGCCTCGTGGCCCTGAAAGAGGACCTTCTGAAACTGCGCAAGAGCCTGCAGGACGCGCTCTGACGGCGCCTGGCCCGGGCGCATGACGATTTATTCACCCATTTAACTTGCGCACAATATATTTGTGCGCTAATTTAATAATCACAGCGAGGCCATGACGTGACAGCGCGCCTCTGCAACCGCCGGGACGAGGTTAATTCCGGCAACCCGCTAAAGCCCATCAGGGCCTGAACAATTGAGGAGTAAATCTATGTCTCTTGAAAGTGTTGCCTATCGCGCCTATGCAGAAGCCACTGGGGGCCGTGACGGTCGTGCGGTTTCATCCGACGGCGTGCTGGATGTCTCCCTGACGGTGCCCAAGGAAATGGGTGGCGCCGGCGGCGAAGGCACCAACCCGGAACAGCTGTTTGCCGCGGGCTATTCCGCCTGTTTCATCGGTGCGATGCAGTTCGTCGCTGGTCGGGACAAGCTGTCCATGCCCAAGGATGCATCGATTGAAGGTGTGGTCGGGATTGGACCGCTCAACAACGGATTCGGCATTGAGGTAGAACTGCGCATCAGCCTGCCGGGTATGGACGATGAACAGGCCCAGACCCTGATCGACCGGGCCCACCAGGTCTGCCCTTACTCCAACGCCACCCGCAACAACATCGACGTCACACTGACCCGCGTCGATTAATGCATTGTGGCGCCGGCTCCCGATGGGTGCCGGCGTCAGGATCATTCATCCGAGAAGTCGTTCATGCCATAGCGCTCGAGCCAGTCTTCGTAGAGTGGCGATGCTTTCAGATGACGTATGGCGTCACCAAAAGCATCGGCCAACCCTTCCGCATCCGGATACTGACGACTGATTGCCATGTAGATCGGGCTCATGTCCACCGGTGGACTGAGCAACCGGATCTCGTCCTCCACCCCTTGCCGCTTGGCCTCCAGCCGAATCGCGAAAGGATTGCCGATCGCGACATTAAAGCGCTCGCCAGCCACCATCCGCACCAGGGTTCTCTCATCCAGCACGCTGTCCTTGCGTATAAAATCCGCGTCGTCGAACGCCAGCCCGTAGTTGTACCCGCGGATCATGCCGATCATCTGGCCCGACAGCGCATGGAGATCGCCATCAAATGACACATCCGAGTCGGCTCGGGTGAAGAACACATTGATTTCCGTGGCGTGCGGCTCCTGGACATAGATCACATCCCGGGCCCGCTCCGGCGTGTAGGAATAGGTCGTAACGATATCCACGCGGCCACGCTCCAGCGATTGCAGGACCCGCGGCCAGGATAAGCGTTTATAAGTGATACGGAGTTTGAGCTGATCAGCCAGGTAGTTGAGGACATCGACGGAAATGCCGGTCAGATGCCCCGCCTCGGTGTAGTAAAAGGGGGGATAATCCACTTCGGCCAGGGCGGCAACCAGTACCCGACCCGGCTCGTCAGTGTCGGTCGACGCGGCCTCGTCTGACCAGCACCAACCGGACTGCAATAACAACACCCACAGCAGAATGCGAAATGGAATCGCCGTCAAACCCGTGTGCTCTTGCCTGGGACAGCGGCCGGACCTCCCGTCGAACCACTTGCCGAAAATAGTTAAGACGTCCCTGCATCCGCCTTTATATTAACGATAGTTCATTATTTCGAACCCGGCAGTAATATGCCAGCGACATTTGCTCATGCGTGCGTGCCCAATCACATCGCCGGGGTTGCGCTGTTGGAAGTTCACGTAAGGGGCAAGATCGACGGTGGCCGTCGGCAAAGCCGGTGATGTCCGACCAGGAGAAAAGCACCCCCGACGACAGGCGTCGGGGGTATAAGGCCTGCAGCGGCTCAGTGGCCGTAGATGCGCATCTGCGTGTTCTGTATGGACAGATCGTCAAACGCCACCGACCCGATGGAGGTGCCCCCCACCAGGACGCCGCCGATGTTCATATCCGCATCGAACGTGTTGAGGTCCACCGCCAGGCTGTCGTTCCCCGCGCCGTTGGGTGCCTTGTAAACGTCGATATCGGCAATCGCACCCAGGGTCACGATGTTCGGCGAGTCGTCGTAGCCGGCACCGGTCAGCTCCAGGTCGCGAATGCCCACGGCCATGAAGGGCACGTCCACATCCATGTCGTCGATGGCGAAGCGGGTTTTCAGGTTCAGCTTGTCGGTGGCCGTGTCCACGCGGATTTTCAGCTCGGTGGCGAGGCCTTCGATCGACAGGTTGTCCATAATCACCGTGCTGTCGGTATCGCCACGCAGTTCCCAGGCGCCGGTGCGCACCGCGAAGTCGATCGGCGAGCCGTAGAGCGGGAAGACGTCAATCGCCGCATCGCCGTCCTCCAACACGTCGATGTTGATCTTGATGTTATCGATCAGATCGGTGGCCTCATTGGGGATGGCAAAGCCCAGCTCCGAGAACATGTCGTCCCGGTTGGCACCGCCGATAAAGACGTCGCTGACCGCCAGCGTGCCCTCGTCGGTGTAACGGACCTCGCCGATGTTGACCTGGGTTTCCAGTTCAATGGTGACACCGGCCTGGCCGGTAATGCCGCCCATTGCGGAGTCGTCGAGCGCCTTCAGTTCGGCCTGCGCCGCCAGGGGCAGTCCGGATACAGCCAGCGCCAGGGCTGTGAGTCTCAGGCTTTTCATAGTGATGTTCCCTTTGTTGCTTGTTGTTATCGGGGCCGCCTTGGCCCCCTACTGCGAGCATCCGGACGCCCCCAGGGGGCGCCCGGCCATGCCTTACAGGTTGGGCGTCAGTGCCAGATCAATGGTGTTGCCGTCACCGGCCAGGAACAGGTTCAGGATGTCGGTCAGCCCCCCACAATGTTCCAGAGGCGGCAGCGCATAGGTGCCAGTCAGGTTGCCACCTTCCAGCGGTGCGAAGGTTTCGCCGTCCGGCGTCTGCATGTTGATGGTGACCGGCTCGACGGTGCGGCACTCGTCACCGCCACCGATCGGCAACTTGAAGCCGAACAGGTTGACCGTGACCTTGGGCACGTTCACATACAGCACGGACTTGGCCGTCAGGGTGCCGTCGATCAGGGTGCCGGTGGTTTCATCAACCGGTTCAAACTCGACGTTCGCGGTGGCTTTCAGGCGCTTGAACAGCTTCAGCACCTGGAAAGAGCCGCTGGTCGGTTCGATGTTGAGGTCAGCGGTGTACATGCCAGTCGCCAGGTTCAATACGGCATCGATGGTCCCGTTGAGTGGCAGGCTGGAATCGGAGGCCTTGATGTGGGTATTGCCTTCCAGGTCCAGCAGGAAGTCGACGGTGCCGGAACTGCCATCGTCGCCTTCGCCAGTCAGGGTCACATCCACCGCCGGGTTCTCGGCGTCGTCCGACTCGATGGTCAGGGTGGCGGCACTCGCAGCCGCCGTGTTGGCGGTGTAGGTCACGGTGACCGTGCAGCTTTCGTCCGCCGCCACGGTGGCGCAGTCGCTGGTCTGCATGAAGTCTCCGGCATTAGCGCCACTCAGGGAGATCGCCGTGACGTTCAGGGCCGCCGAACCGGTGTTGTTGACGGTCACCGTCTTCTCGCTGCTGGTGCCCACCTGGATGGTGCCGAAGTCGACACTGGCCGGGTCGACACTGATTTCCGGCAACGCCTGCATGTAGCTGGTGCCGGTCAGCGGTATCTCAACGGTCGGGTTCTCCGGATCGCCGGACTGGATGGTCAGCGTGGCGGTCTGGTCGCCCTCGCCGGTGGCGTAGTAGGTCAGGTCGACGCTGCAGCTTTCACCCGGCGCCACCGTCGTACAGTTGTTGGTCTGCATGAAGGCATCGGCGTTGGCACCACCCAGGGTAATGCCGTTGACGCCCAGGGCCGCACCGCCTTCGTTGGAGACCGTGACCGACTGTTCGCCGGTCAAGCCGGACTGCACATCACCGAAGTCCACTTCCTCAGGCGCCACGGCGATGGACGGCTCGGGGTCCGGCTCGCCGCTCACGATCTGGAAGGTCTGCAGGACCGTGTCCTGATCCGCGAGCTGGGTACAGTCCGCGGTGAACTGACCGATGGGATCCGGCGCGATGCTGCCGTCGGCGGTGCGCGCAGTCATTTCCAGCACCAGGCCGCCCACGTTGATGGTGCCCTCGCCCACCTGGTCGGCGGTAAAGGTCTGGGCGGCCGCTTCGCCGGAGGCCGGAATGGTGAACGACCCGCTGGTATCGGGGATGTCCGATTGCGGAATCGTCAGCGGTACCACGATTTCCTGGTCACCGGTGACCGTACTGATGATGTTGGTGGATGTGGCGGTGCCCTCGATCGTCGCCGAGCCCACCAGCTTCAGGCCGGTGCGCGAGGTCTCGTTGACGGTGGTGATTGCTTCGATCTGGAACGGACCAACGGCTTCACCCACCGTCGCCTCGGACGGGATGTCCGATGAGATCTCGGCCACGATGGGCTGTTCCCCGATCAGCGGGAACGGACAGGTGTATTGAAGGGTCAGGGATACAGGTTCGGCGGTCGCAGCGCCACTGGCCGCCATCAGGGCCGCGGCGCCAATGGCGGACGGCAACAGGCGCGTTTTCCTGCGTACAGTCGTCGAATTCATGATTCGTCCTCTAAGTGAGCGTATTTACTGTTTTTGTAGGGCTCGCAGACTGCATCGATGAGGTCCGATCTTGCGGCGTCTCCTTGTCATCTGCATTCGTCATGACAGATAACTGCCAGGGCCCTCTGAAAGCAGGCAGGGCCGCTCGCACCGGCCGACTCGGGCACAGTGCGTCACTGTTATTAAGCGGGTTGGGAGGCAAGACGGTCATTGCCAGAAACGGCAAGGGTTTTGACAAAAACGGAAAGCGGAGCGGCTATTCACGGGAATCGTGAAACGGGTCAAATTTCTGGAATGTCTCGCAGTCTGGCCCGATCAGCCATCAAGGATCAGCGGCCCTGACGACGCACTTCACCCGGTGTTTGACCGGTCCAGCTGCGGAAAGCCCGGGTGAAGCTGGCCTGGTCACTGAATCCCATCCTGTCGGCAATCACATCCAGCGGCAGGTCCGTCTCGGTCAGGTAGCGCGTGGCGAAGGTGCGCCGAATGTCGTTGCGGATGTCGCGGAACGAGGTGTCCGCTTGCGCCAGGTGATGACGCAGCGAGCGGGGGCTCATGTCCAGGCCGGCGGCGACGGTGTCCAGGTCCCCGCCCCGCCCCGGGTGATTCATCAAACGTTCACGCACCCGGGTAACGATCTCGCGGACGGATTCCGGCTCCATTTCCTCCCGAGAGCGGGCGCGCGCCAGGGAATAGGCCAGATCCTGCTCGGAATCCTTCGTCGGCCCGCCGGTCAGCGGCATGGTGACCTGATTGAAAGGACAGCCAAAGTGCATTTCCGAACCCCGGGCCAACTTCTCCCAGTGCCGGGGGTCCACGCTGCTCTGGAAGTCGAACTCGAAGCGAAAATGACTGCAGACCTGCGACGCCAGCGCGTGAATGCTCCCCATGTAGATTTTGGCCATGAAGGCGCGCAGCTCGCCCAGATCCCAGTTGTCCCGCAAGCGGATGCTGACGCTGGAGCCGGTCGAACTCAATTCCATGTCCATGACCGGCAGACACACCCGCAGATACTGGACGATCATGCTGACCAGCTTGCGCCGATCCTGCTCCTGCTGACCCAGCAGTGCGTATCCGAGCAGTCCGTGGGCCGGAAAATCCAGTTGCTGACCGAATTCGAAGGGCGTTCGCTCGTCCTGCATCAGCCACTCGGCCTGGTGGATGATGCCGATGACCTGATTCATCGACAGGAAAGCCTCGGGGTTGGCCAACTGATCCACATCGACACCGGATTCCTTCAGGAGCGCCCGGCGCCCGATGCCCTTGCCTTCCATAAAGCGAACGAAACGGCGCGCATAGCGCACCGAAACGATAGGCACGTTGTAAGCCATGCGGTTGGACGATTGCATCGCGTGTCATCCATGAGTCAGTAATGTAGAGGATTGTTGTTATTGAGCCTCTGACTGCCGGCGATGTCCGTGTCGCCCAGAAGTACATCTCCACTGCACAGGCCTTCTTTCGACCGGCACAGACCGCGAGGAGATGAGCGGAGTATAGGAAGCGTGACGCGGTGGTTTTCTGCCAACCGGTCACGCTTTGTTCACAATGGCCGGATATGACAACCCGACCGGGTCACTTTGCAAAGGGGGTCAGGCAGTCCAGCCGTTGACCGCCAGCGGTGTCGGGACTCGCTCCACCAGGACGCGACCATCCCGGACCGAAGCCAGCACTGGCGACTGGTTGCGCAGGACATCGTAGGGGGTGGCGCCGTTCAGCACGACACAACGCGCCGGGAGGCCGGTCCCGATGCCGTATTCCGACAGGTTGAGAACGGCAGCGCCGTTGTCGGTGATCAGCTCCAGCGCGGTTTCAATACGTTCCATGCCCAACATGTGGCAAGCGTGCAGCCCGACATCCAGCGTGCGCAGCAGGTTGCCATTGCCCATCGGGTACCAGGGGTCGCGGATCGAGTCCTGCCCCATCGCCACCTTGAGTCCGGCATCCAGCAGTTCCGGCACGCGGGTAATGCCTCGGCGCTTGGGATAGCCGTCAAAACGTCCCTGCAGGTGGAGGTTTTCGGTCGGCAGGGCGACAAAGCGGAGGTCAGCCTTGGTCAGCAGGCGGAACAGACGGCTGCAATAAGCATCGTCATAGGAGTGCATGGCGCAGGTGTGGCTGGCACTCACCCGACGTCCGTAATCCCGGGCCAGGGCCTCAGCGGCAAGGACCTCCAGGAAGCGCGAGGCCGGATCGTCAATTTCGTCGCAGTGGACGTCCACCAATCGGTCGTGGCGCTCCGCCAGGTCCATCAGGAAACGCACCGACTCGGCGCCATAGTCCCGGGTATGCTCAAAGTGCGGAATACCGCCCACCACGTCCGCACCGATCTCCAGGGCTTTGCCCATCAGGTCGCGCCCACCGGGAAACGACAGGATGCCCTCCTGGGGAAACGCCACAATCTGCAGGTCGACGAAGTCGCTGACCCGCTCGCGCACCTCCACCATGGCCTCCAGCGCGACCAGTGACGGATCGGTGACATCCACATGGGTGCGCACATACTGGATGCCGTGGGCAGCGAACAGGCGCAGGGTGTCTTCGGCACGCTGGATCACGTCATCCCGCGACAGCATCGGCTTGCGCTCGGCCCAGCACTCGATGCCTTCGAACAACGTGCCGCTGCGATTCCAGCGGGGCTCCCCGGCCGTGAGGGCGGCGTCCAGGTGGATGTGGGGCTCGACAAACGGCGGCGTTACCAGATTACCACCGGCATCCAGCTCCCCGTCGGCCACCGGGGCGAGATCCTCCAGTGCCTGCGGCGAAGCAAACCGGCCATCGCGGATCGGCAATCGGAACAGACCGGTCTGCCCTTGCAACCGGGCGTTGGTGATGGCCGTTGTTTGTGGGGCCATGTTATGTCTCCTTAATTTTTAGGATCGCCAAGCGTTCGACGCTCAATGGAGAGTCCCGTCATGTCTGTCGTCGGCAATGGCTGTGCCAGACCCACCCTGTTGTCGGTATCCCGCTTTACGGAACCGGCATTTATTGTGCAACCTGCACAATAAAAACGGAAAATCGCAAGAATGGCCCATCCGGACGCACATCCATAGTGCCATTTTGGCAATCCTGCACCCGCAGGGGTCGTTGGATTGCTTTCATAGGCATGAGCTATCAAAAGATAAGTGAATCTACGTTGTTTAAAACCGGGGGTTCGCCCCTATACTTGAAGTAGACCCTGAAGAAAGTTTTCCTTTTCTCAGGTCACCGTTGCAGTCAACCCATCCAGGGAGACGCCATGCAGAACACCGCGCTCAGCCGCATACTGATCGTACTGGCGATTTCGCTTTTCGTCGTCGGCAGTACGCTGTCCCATCCGTCCAATCTGGCGGTGGATCAGGCTGTCGTGAGCGGGTACAGCATGGACATGAGCGGTGATCTTGCTGACGATGGCCCGTCTCCGGGCGATTTTTTCATTTTCTTCCTGACCACCGGTGTCATCGCACTGGTCGGCTTGCAGCAACTGGCAGGCAGTACGCCACAGCCCGCCAAACGCTCCAAAGAAGTCTATTACCCGGTCCAGCCCCAGGGCCCACCCTCTCAATTCTGATTCCGTGAATGCCCGTTCCGGTTCTGTGACGTCCCGATGGCGTCTGCCGGACTCCAACGACATCGAATTGAGAGTGATTGTTTTTATGATGAATTACCGTGCATTACCCACCAGTGAAGTCATTGGCAGCCAGCGTATTGTAGAGCCCAACCTGTCCCCGGAACTGACGCCGGATGACCCGGCCACGTCCGTGATGCGGGATTTCCGCAAGAAGCGTCCAGCCACCATCAGCGCCGATCTTCATATTCCTGAAGCGCGTGTGCTGATGAAAACGGCGGATGTCCCCCTGAAGCTGGTTGTTAATCGTGTGGGCGAGTTTATCGGGATCATTTCCCTGAAAGACATCCTGGGCAAGAAGGCGATGTCCAAGGCCCACGGCATGGGTGTCGGTGTGGAAGAAGTCCAGGTGCGTGACATCATGCATCCGGCCAACGAATTCCCGAGCATCCATATCCGCAACCTGCACGACATGCGGATCGGCGATGTGGTGGAGACCTTCAACCGGACCAAATCCGACCACTTCCTGGTGTTCGAGGACGACGCCGAAAACCCTGGCAACACCTGCCTGTGCGGCCTGATCTCCGCCAGCCTGGTCGCCCGCCGGCTGCATATCGCCCTTGATAGCAGCGCCCGGGCACGGTCCTTCTCGGACATCGTGAACGCCGTTCACGGTCACTTCGAGTAAGTCGTCAGCGGTCTTTCCCGGCCCCTGAGGCCGGTCGCTTCATGCCGGGGCGCGCTGTCAGGCGTGCTCCCGGCGCTCACGCAGAGCCGCAAATGCATCTTCCCGCCAGGGGCGGTGCGTCGCCCACTCAAGGTCATCCCGCTTGAGTCCCAGTGCTTCCAGAGCCGCATCGTCCAGCACCAGCAGGTGCCGTAACTGGCGCCGCTTACGCCACAGGCGATACCAGTGATCCATACCTTCGGTCAAAGCCACCGGTGGCATGGCCGGCATGTAAAATTCCGGCACCTGTCGTGTCGTCGACTTGGTCGTCTTTATGGTGGGTTGTTTGGATCGGTTCATGATGCTCACCTCCTCGGAGGTTCGTCACTGACCGGGCGCTTTCGCCTGACGGTCTTCACCATTAAAGATTGCGCCTCTCCCGAGGTTTTATCAATTGAAAGCGCCGCCCAATCACCGCCGTCTTCTGCTGAATCGACGCCCGCCCGAGTGACATTCTCTGACGACCGGGACCGTTGATCTCGGTCATCTGTCGGGGGAAAAATCCATCACAGCCATAGCGAATGCCGATTTTCACGGGCCGCCTCGAATCGTTAGCATGATAGCTATCGAGACCCAGGCAAGGAGATGCTCATGGCTGACAACGCGGTATCTGGAGAAACGACGTCGAAACAGGCGTTGGTGGTCGAAGGGGGTGCCATGCGCGGCATTTTTGCGGCGGGCGTGCTCGATGCCTTCCTGGCCAACGATTACCTGCCCTGGGATTTCACTGTCGGCGTTTCGGCGGGCTCAACCAACCTGATTGGCTATCTGGCCGGGGACTTTGGTCGCAATTACCGGGTCATCACCGATCACGCCTGCCGGCCGGAATTCATCAACTGGCGAC
The DNA here is from genome assembly GCF_003789045.1 of Marinobacter sp. R17. Classification (NCBI taxonomy): domain Bacteria; kingdom Pseudomonadati; phylum Pseudomonadota; class Gammaproteobacteria; order Pseudomonadales; family Marinobacteraceae; genus Marinobacter; species Marinobacter sp. R17. The sequence goes on from NZ_RHGZ01000001.1 coordinate 327,379, forward strand.
GGTTCCTCCGCGGTGGCCATCTCTGTGATGTGCGCTGGCTGTGGCAGCAGTCCTTCGCCGACGTCTGGCTCAATCTCGAGCGTTTTCACCAGCAGGCGATCCCGTTGTGGGTCGCGACCACCGCCATCAACAGCGGCGAGCCCCGCTACTACCAGATCGACCGGAATAACCTGCACGATGTGTTTACCGCGTCCTGTTCGATCCCGATCGCCTTCCGCGACTTTCCTCAGATCGAAGGCGAGCCAATGACCGACGGAGGTATTGCCGACTCCATCCCCGTCCGCTGGGCCTATGAACAGGGAGCCCGGGATATCACGGTGGTTCTGTCCAAGCCCCAGGGTTTCCGCAAGAAGCCCGGCCGTTTTCCCGGACTGATCCGCCCCTTGATCGGCAAGCATCCCGCGCTTTACGAGGCCGTCAGGACCCGGCCCGACCGGTACAACGACACGTTGGATTTTATCGATAATCCGCCCGAGGACTGTCGGGTCCGGGTGATAGCACCGCCCGAGGATTTCCCGGTCGGACGGCTGACTACGGACGCGGACAAACTGGATAAGGGCTATCGCCAGGGCATGCAAACCGGCAGCGACTACCTGGCGGCGGCCGGCCTTGAGAAGCCGCTGCCCCAGGCCTGTTAGCGCAGCTGACTGTCCTTGCTCCCACGCCGGTTGTAGCCGGCAACGGGGCCTTCTTCACGGTCCCGTTCTTCCTGACACTTCACGCAAAGCCGCACACCCGGCAGTGCCTCTCGTCGCGCCTTCGGTATCTCCGCGTCACACTCTTCGCAGTGGGTCAGGCTCTCACCCGCGGGCAGCCGGCTGCGCGCCCGCTCCAGCGCATCTTCCACCGTGCTGTCGATCTGGTCCTGAACGGCACCATCCCGACTCCATCCTCCGGCCATGATATACCTCCCGGTTAACTGACTGACGTTTTATCATAACGCATTCGGCCAACTGTCAATTTGTGTCAACAACGCCGCAAACCTTGCCATCAGCGACTACAGTTTTACTGATAGGTGTGCTGCGCTGGCTGGACAGGTCAACACGTGGCAGCACTCGCTTGATGCAAGGAGGCCTGAATGGCATCGACGACTGTCCCCGGCAGACGGCCCCATCGGCTGAAAACCGCGGGACTGGTGATTAGCCTGATAATTCTGTTAATTGCAGCGGTGGCGTTTACCGTATCCGTGGTCCAGATCCAGTCGGCCATCACAGGCTACGTCGGCGGTAATGGCATCTGGTCGCGTGCGCAACTGACGGCTGTTTCCCACCTGGACGACTACGCTGCCCAGGGGCATCCAGAGGATCTGCGCCTGGCCCGCCAGTGGCTGGACATCCCCCTCGGCGATATGGACGCCCGGCTGGCGATGGAACAACGTCCTATGGACTACGAGGCCGCTCGCCAGGGGATGCTGCGAGGTGACAACCATCCCGACGACCTGGCCGGGATGATCTGGCTGTACCGTTACTTTTCCAACGTGGGCGTGTTCCGCAAAGCCGTAGAGGCCTGGCGGGACACCGATCCCTACCTGCTTGAACTGAACCGCATCACCCAGTCACTTACCGAAGCCTGGCCCACATCCCGACCAGACCCGGCCCAGATCGAGGCGGTCCGGGCGCGACTGGACGCGGTCAATCAGCAGTTGCAGGTGTATGCTCGGCGATTCCGCACCGCCATGGGCGAAGCCGCGCGCTGGACCTCGACGGCCCTGTCCGTAGTGAGTGCGGTGTTTTTGATCCTGCTGGCCCTGGTGGCCTGGCGGCTGGGTAACCGACTGGTGCAGATCCAGCGCAGCAGTGAACAGAAATTCCGCTCCATTTTCGAGCAGAGTGCCGTGGGCATTATCCAGGTGGACACTCGGGGCATTGTGATCGATGCCAACCAGGCTGCTTGCCAGATCCTCGACACCCCGGACGATCAACTGCTCAACTCGCCGGTCATGGAGCGCATCCATCCGGACGATCTGCCTCTGGGCAGCGGCCCTCATAAAGCCCTTCTGAGGGGCCGAATGGACAGCTATACGCTGGAACAGCGCCTGCAAAAAGGCAGCGGAGACCACCTGTGGGCCCGACTGACCGTCTCCATGGTCAATCGGCGCTCCGGGCAGGCCGCCTATTTCGTCGTCATGCTCGAAGACATCTCCGAGTCCCGTCGATTGGCTTCAGAGCTGAGTTACCAGGCCACTCACGATGCCCTCACCGGTCTGCTCAACCGACGCGAGTTTGAACATCGCCTGGCGATGATGCTGGGTCGGGCCCGATCCGAGCACTCCGAACACGCCCTGTGCTTTATCGATCTGGACCAGTTCAAGATCGTCAACGACACGTCCGGCCATGCCGCCGGCGACCAGCTGTTGCGGGAAATCGCGCGGCTGGCGGAATCGCGTCTGCGCGAAGGCGATGTGCTGGCCCGGCTGGGCGGGGACGAATTCGGCCTGATCCTGCAGAACTGCAACCTGGATACGGCGGCCAACGTGACAGAAAAGCTCCGGCAGGCGCTGGAATCCATAGTCTTCACCTGGGAGGAACAATCCCACAGCATCGGCGCCAGTATCGGCGTCGTGCCGATATACGCTGAGGCTCCGGATATCAGCGACCTGCTGCGGTCGGTGGATATCGCCTGCTACATGGCCAAGGACGGCGGACGCAACCGGGTTTACGTGTCGACCCCGGACGACCGCCAGCTGCACCTGCAACGCGGCGAGATGGCTTGGCTCAACCGGATTCAGGCCGCGCTCACGGAAAACCGCTTCTACCTGGACGCCCAGCGCATCCTGCCGGCCCGGGATGACAAGAAAGGCCTGCGCTACGAAGTCCTGGTCCGCCTGACCAACGAACAGGGCGAGCGGGTGTCACCCGCCGAATTCCTGCCGGCCGCCGAACGGTTTGGCATCGTCCACAAAATCGATCGCTGGGTCATCAGCGAGGTGGTCAGTCAACTGGCCCGGGCCCGCCAGCACCTGGAAACCCTCGATGCCTGCCACATCAACCTGTCGGGGCGATCGTTCGACCAGCCGGATCTGGCGGACTTCATTGTCGGCGAACTCAACGCCCATAACATTCCGGGCAGCAAGCTCTGTTTCGAAATCACGGAAACCGCGGCGGTGCATAACCTGTTGGACGTGAAATCCTTTATGACACGCCTGCAGAAACTGGGCTGCACCTTTGCGCTGGACGATTTCGGAACCGGCCTGTCTTCCTTCGGCTATCTGCGCCAACTGCCCGTGGACTGCCTCAAGATCGACGGTTCCTTTGTCCGCAACATCACGCGGGATCGAAACGACCTGGCCATGGTCCAGGCGATCCACGACATCAGCCGTACTCTGGACAAGGTGACAGTGGCCGAGTGCGTCGAGGACGGCGCAGCCGCTGACCTGCTGAAAGACGTGGGTGTCGACTTCCTGCAGGGTTTTGGTCTGCACCGGCCCTGCCGCTTCCGGGAACTGCTCTTCCCCCATACCCACCCGGAAGCAGCAGACGAGCCGCCCCTGACGGAGCAGGTCCGCTGGCCCTGATCCCGGATCGGCCCGACGCCCAAGCCCCCTCTGATTAACGCCTGAATCGTCTCTGCGTGCTCGGGAGTCAATCAGGGGCTCTAACATGACGTCTGTCATCTGACACACGAATGCCCTCTTGATTTTGCACCAAATCAGGCCATATGGTTGCCGACCTTTTTCCAACCGGTCTTGATCAATGGGGATCAAAAACGAACGACTGCGCTGGCAACTGGTGTCAGGCGTGCTCCGCGCCCTGCACCTGGAGCGCCTGACCGCGCGCTACAGTCACCGCTCGGTGATGACGGCGTTCAGTTTTCTGAACGGCACCGTCAGCATCGCCCTGATCGCGTTTGTCGCGCTACTGACCCAACAGGCGTTCATTTTCCCATCGCTCGGAGCCACCGCCTTTATTCTCTTCCACGTGCCAATGGCCGCCCCGGCCTCCCCCCGCAACACCCTGTGCGGTCACCTGATCGGCGCGCTGATGGGCTACGCCAGCTTGCACCTGTTCGGAATCGCCGACGCGCCATCGGCCATGGCGACCGGCGTGGATCCGGCGCGCGTGGGCGCGGCCGCGGTGTCGCTGGGCGCAACCGGTTCTGCCATGGTGTGGCTGCGGGTGCCGCATCCGCCGGCCGGTGCCACGGCCCTGATTGTGTCGCTAGGGCTGATGCCGGGCCTGGATCAGCTGCCGGTGCTAATGGCGGGCGTCACCATGCTCCTGCTGCAAGCCTTTACCCTCAACCGGCTGGCCGGTCTGCCCTATCCGTTGTGGCGAAATGCGCCCGAGACCTCCCCAAACGCCGCACTGGACAACGTTCGCTGATACCGGCACGAGCACCAGCACGTTCGATTGGCCTGCTGGCGTGGGCCGAGCTATAACAGAAGAAAGTGCACGGCGCAGGATCGGCCGATATGGACATTATCAACGCAACCCCCGACCACGGTTTCGCCATTGCCGAACTGGCCCTGATGGCCGGTGAAGGCATTCCCGATTATTTCTGGGAGATGGCGCGGCGCCCTGACCAGAGCAGCCTTGAGTATGGGGCTGAGAGGGCGGCCAGTGCAGACCAGAACTTCTCGTTCAAAAACGCCCATCTGGCTGTCGACCAGGACCGTGTAACCGGCATGCTGCTGGGCTATCGCCTCCCCGAAGCCGAAGAGGCCGACGACCTGGATACCCTGCCGGATTTCATCCGCCCTCTGGTGGCGCTGGAGCAGCAGGTGCCGGCGTCCTACTACATCAACATGCTGGCCACCTATCCCGCGTTTCGGGGTCAGGGCATTGGCACGGCGCTGATGGACCGGGTGCCGGAATGGGCCCGTGATGCCGGCTGTGAACTGGCCAGCGTGGAAGTGTTCGAACAGAACCCTGGCGCCCTGCGCCTGTATCAGCGTCTGGGCTACCAGATTGTGGAGTCGCGGGACGTGGTGCCTCACCCGTGCTATCCCTACACGGGCAAGGTGTTTTTGCTGACCAAACCGGTCTGACCGGTAGGCTCAGGCCGCCTGTTCCTGCTGGGCCTGATACTGCCCCTGACGCGCCAGACTGTTCAGGCGGGCTCGCTTGAAGAACGCCTGCTGCGCTTTCTCGCGGTTGGCCGGATCGCCGCCCCACGCCTTCATCGCATGCTCCTGTAACGCCCGGCCGTAAGACATGCTCAACTGCCAGGGCGCCTGGTCGCGCAACTGATTGAGCGCATTCAGGTTGGCGGTGGCCTGTTCCGAGGTCTGCCCACCGGACAGGAAGTTGATGCTGGGCACCGCCGCCGGCACGGTGCGCCGCAGGATACGCAGCGTCATCTCCGCTACGTCTTCCGGCGCAGCCGGCCCCTGTTCCTTGCCCGGCGTCACCATACTGGGCTTGAGAATCATGTGTTCCAGGACCACACCATGCTGGTGCAGCGCATGGAACACCGCGTGCCAGACCTGCTCGTTCACCTCGGCAGCCCGCGCCATGCTGTGATTGCCGTCGATCAGCACCTCCGGCTCGACGATCGGCACAATGCCGGCGGCCTGGCAGACCGCGGCGTAGCGCGCCAGCATTTCCGCGTTGGCAGTCAGCCCCAGTGCCGTGGGATTGTGATCGGTGATGGGATACACCTCGCGCCACTTGGCGAAGCGCGCGCCCTGGGCCTTATAGCCGTCCAGGCGCTCGGCAAGACCGTCCAGGCCGTAGGTGATCATGTCACCGGGGGCGCCGGGCAGATCGCCCTTGCCCTGATCGACCTTGATACCCGGCACGATACCCTGGGAGGCGGCCAGCTCCGCCAGCGGCGTGCCGTTGTCGTCCTTCTGGCCCAGGGTTTCCTCATAGAAAATGACGCCGCTGATGTACTTTCCGACATCGGGCGTGGACAGCAACATGGTGCGGTACCAGCGCCGGTTCTCTTCGGTGGATTCAACACCGACCGCGGCCAGCCGCTTGCTCATGGTGCCGGTGCTTTCATCGGCGGCGAGAATACCGCGCTCGGCGTCGATCATGTCTTCAATGGTTTTTTGCAGCTCAGCGCTACTCGACATGGTGAAACCCTCCTTGTGTCCATGGGTCTTCGGAAAGCCTGTGATTCGCTTCCGAGGCTCCGTAGATCGTTTCCCATTTCAACCGGCGGGACAAGAGATCCAACACAGCGGTAATGCTCCCGTCATCCTCACGCCGGCGCTGCCGGTGTTCAGCGATCCTCCAGCCCGAGTCGCTGGTGCCACTCGGCCAGGGATTCCTCCGGATATTCATCATAGACCTTGTCCCGCGGACCGGGGTTAAGCGGCACCCACTCGGGCTTGAAAGCCACCATCAGATGGGTGCGCTCCGGCGCCTCCGGCAACTCGGTATCGATCGCGGATGCCAGGGGGTGCACCAGGTCCGGCCAGGTCGGATCGTATAGCCACAGGGCACTGCCACAGACTTTACAGAAATGGCGCTGGCCGGAGCTTTCCTTGATGGTGCCCGTCTCGGCGTCCGCCATCCGGGCGTGGTAAACCGTAATGTTGTCCTCGCCCCAGACCCGCAGTGTGTTGTAGTCGGCCCCCAGGTTGATGGCATAGCCACCGCCCCCGCCGGTCTTGCGACAAATTGTGCAGTAACAGAGATTGAACGGGTACGGATGCGCGGATTCCACGGCAAAGCGAACGGCAACACAATGACAGGATCCATCGAGTTTCATGGGCCTCTCCCGGTTGGCAGAAATTGAACAGCAGCCTTAACGCTAACGCGCCCGCCATCCGGAGAAAAGGCATCCCGATCAAGTTTTTTGTCTATCGATGTCACATTCAGTCCGGCTGTTTCGTCTTATGGGTGAATCCAACCATACAGGAGCCACACTTATGCAATCCCGACTCAACCCCTTTACCGCTTCACCGGAAGCCATACAGGCGATGGTTCACCTGGAAAGCTACCTCCACGATTGCGGACTGGAGTACTCTCTGGTGGAACTGGTGCGGATTCGCGCCTCCCAGATCAATGGCTGCGGCTATTGCCTACACATGCATACCCGGGATGCGCGGGACGCCGGCGAAACCGAAGAACGCCTCCACCTGCTGACCGCCTGGCGTGAATCGCCCCTGTTCAGCGATCGCGAGCGGGCGGCCCTGGCCTGGACGGAATCGCTGACCCGAATCGCCGACACCGGCGCCCCGGACGCAGACTTTGAGCAGGCCAACGCCCAGTTCAGCGAAGCGGAGCTGGTCAAGCTGACGGTACTGATCGGCGCCATCAATACCTGGAACCGGATCGCCGTCGGCTTCCGTCGGGTCCACGCCACCGGCGGCGCCCGCACACCCAAGGGGCCGGTTCGGTCCCAGGCAACGGCGTAAGCAAGGGATCATCTCATGAGCCAGGGATCTGCGGCTGACTTCGAACCCCATCGTCCGGCCCTGCGAGGCCTGGCCTACCGCATGCTCGGCACCGTTTCGGACGCCGAGGATGTGGTGCAGGAGGCCTACCTGCGCTGGCACGGCATGGACACCGACGATATCGACAACCCGCGGGCCTACCTCTCGACGGTTGTCAGCCGCCTCTGCCTGGACCGCTGGAAAGAGGCCCGGCACCAGCGGGAGACCTACGTCGGTCCGTGGTTGCCGGAGCCGGTTGTGCAAGACAACAATGGACCGGATGCGATCAGCGATCTGGCTCATGACGTGTCCTTCGCCCTGATGCTGGCCCTGGAACGCCTCTCGCCATTGGAGCGGGCGGCGTTCCTGCTGCACGACGTCTTTGACATGGACTTTCGGGAAGTGGCCCTGACACTGGATCGCAGCGAATCGGCCTGCCGCCAACTGGCCAAACGGGCACGCCACCACGTTCAAGCCGCCCGTCCACGTTTCGCGGCCGACCCGGACCAGGGGGCGCGCCTGGCAGAGGCCTTTTTCAACGCGTCCCGCTCCGGTGACACCCAAACCCTGTTAGCGGTGTTAGCCGAGCATGTGGTGCTGCACACCGATGGCGGCGGTATCCGCTCGGCCGCCCTGAGACTGATTTATGGAGCGGACCGGATCAGCCGCTTCTTTGCAGGCCTGGCACGCAAGAAAGGCCAACCACCCCGCTGGTCCCGCCCGGTCACCATCAACGGCCTGCCTGGGTTCCTGACGCTGGAGGCCGATGGAATGCTTCAGGCCACCTCTGTGGCCCTGCATGACGGTCGGATTACCAACATTTATGTGATCCGCAATCCAAATAAGCTGGATCACCTGGCGCATCTCGTACCAGAATCGTTGATGAACGCTTCGAAAAGCGATAACGGGAGGTTCCCGCATGAGTCACCAGAATGATGTACCGATGCAACTGTCCAACCCGGAAGGACTCTACGATCCAACGGAAAACGGGTACTCACATCTCGCCGTGATTTCTCCGGGCAACCGGCTGGTCCTGGTTGCCGGCCAGGGTGGTGAGAACGCCAGCGGCGAACTCCCGGGCGATTTTCACCTGCAGGTGCGCTGGGCGCTGGCCAATCTTAAAGTGGCGATCAATGCCGCCGGCGGGGAACTGTCGGACATCGCCAAGCTGACGACACTGGTGGTCGATCATGACGAAGACAAACTTGCCGTATTGGCCGAGGAAATCCGGCAGGCCTGGGGATCTGACCCGACCCCGGTACAAACCCTGATTCCAGTCCCTCGCCTGGCCCTGGACGCTATGTTGTTCGAGGTGGAAGCCACGGCGGTGTTGCCGGTCGAAGCGTACCCGTCGTAAGAGCCAGCCGGGGCGTCCAGACACCCCGACTGGTCGCGGCTTATCGGCAGGCCGGTGGCAGGAACTTGCCCTCGGCGTTCTGCCCGTAGCAGCTCCATTGCAGGCCTCTGTCGGTGGCGGCCGGTTCCAGCACCAGGTACTGGGGCTCGCCGAAGCTGTCGGTGCCCATGTTGGCTGCGAGAATGCCGTCGTCGTAGATACCGACTTCGTAGTGGTTGCCGGTGACCATCTCGCTGGGGTAGCCCACCGCCTGCAGCGATGCCGGCCACTGGTTGTTGGCCTGGACGTAGCGATTCACGTCACCCTGGATCTGCTGCATCTGGCTGTAGGCGTCCTGGTACCGCGCCCGTTCCACGTAGTCCTGGTAGGCGGGAATGGCCACGGCGGCCAATACACCGACGATCGCCACGGTGATGAGTAGTGAAGCAAAGCCACCAGCACCGCCGCCCACCCGTGGTACGAACAGCGACAGGAACCAGGCAAACCCATGACGGCGCGGCTGGCGCACGGTTTCACCACGATGCAGGGCAATGGCGGCCGCCATGCGCTTGCTCAGCCAGGGGTAGTCGCCAGTCAGCTCGTTGAAGGACATCCAGAAGCCGTTGGTGGCCTGCACCTGGTTCAGGTAGGCGTCCACGTTCAGGGTTTTCCAGCGGGTATCGCCGGCGGCTATGGCCGCAATCGCCGCCTTGATGTCGTCCTCAGATTCGCAGCAGGCCACGCCGTAGCGATCACAGGTGTATTCCTCGGCACGCCGCAGGGCTGGCCCCAGCACCGGCAGGATCGACGCCGGCATGACGAAGGAACGCCAGGACAGGTGCTTGCGATGAATGTGACCCAGCTCGTGGCCGATGTAGAAGTCGATGGCACCGGGCTGACTGTCCAGCGCGTCCACCACGTCGGTGAACAGCACCACGAAGTGCCGTCCCAGGAACTTCGTTGCCAGCGCGTTGAAGAAATCAGCACGCAGCAGATAGGCCTCGGGCACCTTCTTGAGCCCGACTTTCTCGCAGCTGGCCACCAACTTGCGGTGCAGGTCCGGGTATTGTTCCTCGCTGATGCGAACGCCCGAACCCTTGAGATGGGAAATAAACGCCGAATGGGCGAACAGGAACACCAGGTAACCCAGCAACAGGTAAAGCAGCGCGATGCCAAGCGTGCCCACCACCAACGCCAGCCAGAACAGGCCGGACAGGACGGCCGCCATCACGAACAGCGGCTTCTCATGCTTGTAAACCAAATCCATTGAACGATCCCTCGAATGCTTTGTTTTCTTTTTTAAATCCAGCACAGCACCGACTCCGGCCGGCGCATCGCGTTGAATACTAGTCCAATACAGCCCTTGTTTTTGTGAAAAGATGTATCGTTCACACAATGACAGCGGCCCCGACACCTGCCCGTGGCATAATGGCCGCCATGAGACTCGACCGGTTCATCAGCAAACACACCCGCAGCAGCCAGAAAGCCGCACGCCAGGCCATTGCCGGCGGTCGCGTCGAGATGGACGGCGTCACGGAACGCAACCCGACCGTCACCGTCGGCCGTTTCCATACGGTCACGCTGGATGAATCAGTACTGCAGTCCCGTGAGGCGCATTACCTGATGCTGCACAAGCCCGCCGGCTACCTCAGCGCCACCCGCGATCCAACGCACCCGACGGTGCTCGACCTGGTGGATCCGGTTCTGCGGCCACAACTCCACATTGGCGGTCGGCTCGACCGAGCCACGTCCGGCCTGCTGATCCTGACCAACGACGGCCACTGGTCACGACGGCTCACAGAGCCCCGGGAAAAGCATCCCAAGGTCTATCACGTGCGCACGCTGCAGCCGATCACGCCGGAAACGGCGGTCCGTTTTGCCGAAGGCATCTACTTCCCCTACGAAGGCCTGACCACCTCGCCCGCCCAGCTCGAACAGCTGGGCCGTTGTGAAGCACGCCTGACGATCTACGAAGGGCGCTACCATCAGGTGAAGCGGATGTTTACGGCGGTCGGCAACCGGGTGGTTGCCCTGCACCGGGAAAGCATGGGTGAAATACAGCTGGACCCGTCTCTGGCTCCCGGTGAATGCCGCCAACTGAGCCGTCATGAAATTGCATCGGTTGGCTAACGTCACACTGAAAAACGTCGTCCGTGACAACCTGTTCATCGGTACTGGCTCTCATCTGACGGCCTTTGTGGTTACACTAATGGGGGCTAACCGGGCACAGGACGCTTCCAATTCATGACGTTAAGACACCCCCGACTCTCTCGCCGACAGATTTCGCCAGCCATATGGGTACTGCTTTGCCTGCTCCTGATGACGTGCCTGTGGGGCACCAACGCCCACGCACAATCGTCGCTGATGGACCTGCTGCCCCACCCCGGGCAGGAAAAAAAAGCAGCCGCAGAAAACCAGAATCAGCAGGACGGCGGTACCGACGAACAGTCCGCTGACAAACAGAAAGACCAGTCCGAGTCGTCCCGGGAATCAGGCCAAGCCAGCGACAATGAGAACAAGGCCGGAGAGAAACAGGACAAAGACAAGCAGCCACCGCCGAAGCCGTCGCCCAACCCGGTACAGCCGGCGATCGACGACAACGTCGGCAAACCGCTGCAAAGCCAGTTGCCTTCTGCACGGACGGCGGATATCCGCCAGCAGATCCAGTCCCTGCGCAACTCCCTGGATGAACGCCTGGTGGCGCTGGAGAACAGCCGCGAGCGACTGGCCTATGCCGACAGCCTGCTCAAGCGCCTGGATGACGAATACAAGAGCTTCGAGCTGCGACTGGAAAAAGCGGGCCTGAACCTGACGGACGACTATGCCCGCCTGCTGCGCCAGCGGCTTGACCGCCTGCGCCGCCAGACCATTGCCGAAGGGCTTACCGAAGGCATTCGCGATCAGCTTTCCGCTGCCCGGGAAGAGCAGCTGCGGCTGGAAGAATACGAAGCCGTCATGAACCCGGACAACAACGCCCAGGGGCAAATGCGGCAGAAACGGGCCGACCTGCTGCGCCAGCTCCACAAGGCCGTGACCGATCACATCGAAGTGCTCAACGAGTACTACGGCACGGTGACCCAGCTGCGGGATCGGGTCGATGCCTACCAGGAGCTGCTGCAACAGCGTTTGTTCTGGCTGCCCAGCGCCGAAGTGGTCAGCAAGGACACCTTTAACCAGCTTTACCAGGGGCTGGCCTGGTTCGCGTCTTCCTTCAAATGGTCCTCGGTCAAATCAGCGATCAGCGCCTCCATCGGCGAGCGGGGGTTCCGCATGGCGTTGCTGTTGCTGGCGCTGGCGGCTCTGCTGGTCAAGCGTCGGGCGATCCGTAAGGCGTTGATCGACAGCGGCGAATATGTCGGCAACGTGGGACACGATGCCTTCCCCATGACGCTGATGGCCCTGCTCTACAGCCTGCTGCTGTGCCTTCCCGGCGTGCTGCTGTTGTCACTGGGCACGCTGCTGGTCAAGGAGGGCAACGAATTCTTCGGCGCCATTTCCAAAGGGTTCGGCGCGGCCGCCTTCATCATGTTGCTACTGAATCTTGTGCATAAGGTGGCCCGTCAAGCCGGCCTCGGGGAACGCCACTTCAAGTGGAATCCGAAGACCCTCCAGGGCATCCGCCGGGAAATCCCCATCCTGATGGCCGTGCTGATTCCCATCACCATCGTCATGCCGACGCTGGAGACCCCTGACGGATCGGTCTACCGGGACAGCCTGGGGCGCATCCTGTTCCTGGTGGCGTCGGCGGCCCTGGCGACGTTTGCGCATCGCACCATGATGGCCGTTCGCCACCGCCGCTTAAACAACCGCACGCTGCGCCTCCTGCATTGGTTGGCCGTCTCCACACCCATGCTCCTGGCCCTGGCCTCCCTGATGGGCTATCACTATACGGCCGTCCAGTTGGAGGGCAGCCTGTTTATTTCCATCTGCTGGCTGGCCTTTGTCATGCTCTTTTACTACCTCGGTCTGCGTGCCCTGTCGGTGCGGGAACGGCGTCTGACCCTGGAGCGCCTGCTCGAACAGCGGGCCAACGAGCGCAAGATGGCCGAGGCACGCGAGGCGGCCGAGTCCACCGGCGAAGGGGTTCCACCGGCCCTGGACATGCCGGAGATGGACCTCAAGGACATCAGCCAACAGAGTACGTCGCTGCTGAGAATTCTGGCACTGGCCATTGCGGTGACCGGCCTGTGGTTCATGTGGAAAGACGTGATCCCGGCCCTGCAGCTGTTCGACAGCGTCACGCTCTGGAACATCAGCACGGGCAGTGGGAAAGAGGATCTGATGCCGATCACCCTCGGGGATCTGCTGGTGGCCCTGTTGTTTGTGGCCGGCACCGTGGTCGCGGCCAGGAATCTGCCCGGTACCCTGGAAGTCATGATCCTCAGCCGGCTGAACCTGGAACCGGGTTCCGGCTATGCCATCACGACGCTCGCCAAGTACGTCATCGTTTTCCTGGGGGCGAGCATTTCCCTGGCCGTGCTGGGGCTGCAATGGTCCAAACTGCAATGGCTGGTGGCCGCACTGGGTGTGGGGCTCGGTTTCGGTCTTCAGGAAATCGTCGCCAACTTCGTCTCCGGCATTATCCTGTTGTTCGAGCGCCCCATCCGGGTCGGCGATACGGTCACGATCGACGGCATCACCGGTACCGTGACCCGTATCCGCATCCGCGCAACGACGCTGATGGACTGGGACCGCAAAGAGCAGATCATCCCCAACAAGACCTTCGTCACCCAGGATCTGACCAACTGGACCCTGTCCGACCCGATTACCCGGGTCATCATCCGGGTGCGCGTGGCCTACGGTTCGGACGTCGACAAGGTCCGTGACGAGCTCTATCACGTGACCCTCGATAACGAGCGGGTGGTGGAGGATCCGGCGCCGGCGGTGTTCTGCGTGGGTCTGGGCGACAGCAGTATCGATTTCGAGATTCGGGCGTTTGTCCGGGACCTGATGGACTTCATGCCCCTGTCCCACGAGCTGCACTCCTCGATTACCCGCGCCTTGCGCGAAGCCGGCGTGGAAATCCCCTTCCCGCAGCGGGATATCCATATTCGGACGGCCGCGCCGGTACCGCCCATGAACAGCGCCGCTCAATAGACCTCAGCCTCCTAGTTCTGGCTTTTAAAGGGGATTCGCGTCAAAGGTATTGCAGGCGCGGATCTCGCCGCTGTCGAAGCCTTGCCGGAACCAGCGCACCCGCTGCTCGGACGTGCCGTGAGTGAAGCTGTCCGGCACGACTGACCCGCCGGCCTGGCGCTGCAGGCGGTCGTCACCAATGGCGCTGGCCGCGTTCAGCGCCTCGTCCAGGTCGCCCGCTTCCAGCATCTGCCGCTCGGTATGAGCGGCATGCCCCCACACGCCTGCAAAGCAGTCGGCCTGTAATTCCTGGCGAACCGACAAGGCGTTCACGGTCGCCTGACTGCGTCCCTGCCCCGCCTGGCGCACCTTGTCGCTGATGCCCATCAGCGTCTGCACGTGATGGCCGACTTCGTGGGCAATCACGTAGGCCTGGGCAAAATCACCCGGCGCGGCAAAGCGCGTTTTCAGATCGTGGAAAAAGGAGAGGTCCAGATACACCTGCTGATCGGCAGGGCAGTAGAACGGTCCGACCGCCGCACTGGCCAGACCACAGGCGGAATTGACCCGGCCCGAGAACAGCACCAGGGTCGGTTCGGGATAGCGCCCACCCAGAGCCGCGAATTGCTCGTTCCAGGTTTGCTCGGTATCCGCCAGGACGACGGACACAAACTCCACCAGTTCCTGATCGGCGGCACTCAGTTCCCGGGGCGACTGGGTGGTGGGCACACTGGTGCCAAGCAGCATGGGCAGAAGATCGATGCCCATGAAACGGGCACCGACAAACACGATGACGCCAACAATCAAGACAGTACGCCCGACCTTGCTGCGCAACAGGGCCGGCAGGAAACGCAATAGCATCATGCCGCCCGCGCCGGCCGCCGAGTACCCGGCGGTTTCGCCACGCCGGTCCTCCACATGACTGCTCTGCTGTCGACCCCGCCAGCGCATGGCCGTCGCCTCCCCTGTCGCATCCGAAAGGATCGCCCGACGGCAAAAAACCGGGTGTCTTTTGACTATAGCCCAGCGCCGGAGCCCACCAACGACCAAATGGCTATAAAAACCGGCGAGCACCGGATCATCCTACATTCGCGGAATCGCTTATACCGCTTTGGTCACCCAATGCGGATAATACGTAAGCTACTCACTTCCATGTTTGCCCCCGATCCCACTCGCGCGATCACTGCGGGGTCTCCAGACACAATAGGGATACCATGTCGGCCCAGGCGCCATTGCATGAATTTTCAAAATTCAAGGTATTGCTGATCGAACTGGCACTCGCCATGGGCGGTTTCGGGATCGGTACCGGTGAATTCGCCATCATGGGGCTGATGCCCAACCTGTCCAGTGACCTGGGCGTCAGCGAACCGGAAGTCGGCCACCTGATCAGCGCCTATGCACTGGGCGTTGTGGTGGGCGCACCGCTGCTCGCCATCCTGGGCGCGCGGCTGTTCCGGCGGCATCTGCTGATCCTGCTGATGGCGTTTTACGCGCTGGGGAACGTCGCCAGCGCCCTGGCGCCAGGTTATGACTCACTGATGGTTTTCCGCTTTATTGCCGGCCTGCCCCACGGGGCCTATTTCGGGGTCGCCGCGCTGGTGGCCGCCTCGCTGGTGCCGGTCAACCAGCGCGCCAAAGCGGTCAGTCGGGTGATGATGGGGCTGACGCTGGCGTTGTTGATCGGCAACCCGCTGGCCACGGTGCTGGGCCAATCCCTGAACTGGCGCTACGCCTACATGTTTGTCGGCGGCATCGCCGCCCTGACCGCGGTGCTGGTGTTTTTCTTCCTGCCCCTCAACCGGGACGAACCGCGCAATAGCCCGCTGCATGAAGTCCGGGCCTTCCGCGGCGCCCAGCTCTGGTACGCCCTCGCCATCGGCGCGATTGGCTTTGCCGGTATGTTCTGCGTGTTCAGTTACCTGGCGCCCACCCTGTTGAACGTGACAAAGGTGGAACCGTTCTGGATCCCCATCGCCCTGGCGGTGTTTGGGTTGGGCGGTTTTGTCGGCAATATCCTCGGCGGCTGGCTGTTTGACCGCCTGCAGTTCCGCTGCGTGGGCCTGCTTCTGATCTGGGCCATCGGCATGCTGTTGCTGTTCCCGCTTGCCACGGGATCGGTGTGGAGTCTGCTGCTGATCTGCTTCCTGGTCGCCCAGATGTCCGCCCTCGGGCCGGCGCTGCAAACGCGACTGATGGACGTGGCCGATGAAGCCCAGACGCTCGCGGCCGCGTCTCACCACGCCGCATTCAACGTGGCCAACGCCCTTGGCCCCTGGCTTGGCGGCATGGCGATTACCGCCGGTCTGGGCTGGCAGTCCACCGGTTACGTCGGTGCGGTCATGGCCGTTGCGGGGCTGGGCATCTTCATGATGGCCTGGCGCCATGAGAACGGCGCGCAGCTGGTGGCGGAACCCGACTAGTCAGTCGCCGTCTCAGCCTCCGGTCAGTCGGGCCTGGGCGGCCGTGCCTGCCGACGGTGACTCGTGCAGCGCGGCCAGCACCGCCGGATCGCGGTCGTAGATGTCCGGCCGGAACTGCAGCGTTCCGGTACCATCGACCCACGCCGTCCAGTACTGCAGGTGTATCGGCATCGGGTTGTCGAGCAATACCGTCGTGGTCTTGCGGGATGCCAGCACGGCGGCGATGCGAGCGTCGTCCCACCCGGGTTTTTCTTTCAGCAACAGATCGGCCAGTTCCAGCGGATCCTTGAGCCGAATGCAACCGGAACTGAAGGTCCGCGCCGTTCTCTGGAACAGCTCCCGCGAGGGCGTGTCATGCAGGTACACGTCGTACTTGTTGGGAAACATGAACTTCACCTGCCCCAACGCATTCTGCGTCCCCGGCGCCTGTACCAGCTGATACGGCAGGTTCCGGGCGGACACCCGGCTCCAGTCCACGGTTGCCGCATCCACACGGCGCCGGTCGGCACCCCAGCCTTCGTAGACTTCAAACCCCAGACGCTCCAGATAGCCCGGATCCTTCAGGATCTGTGGCAGCTTGTCCTGAAGAATCAGCTTGGTGGGCACGGTCCAGGTCGGGTTCAGGACCAGGTAACGGATCTGATCACTGAACACCGGCGTGCGCCGATAGGGCTGCCCGACAATCACCGGCTTTTGCATCACCACCTGATTGCCCTTCACAACTTCCATTTCGAACGCTGCGATGTTCACCAGGACGTAACGCAGCCCCAGTCTGTCCGGCAACCAGCGCCACCGTTCCATATTGAGGTCTACCCGGTCGAGCCGCTGTGCCGGGCTCAGGTTGACCATCGCCAGGGTCTTGCCGCCAATGATGCCGTCGTCCGTCAGCCCATGCCGGCGTTGGAAGGCGCGGATCACCGGTTCAAGCCGGTCGCCAAAGACATCCGCAACCGGCTCGTCCGCCTCCGCGTCACTGAGATCCCCCAGTAGGCGCAGGCGTTGCCGGATGACGGGCAAACGGTCATCGCGATCCCCTACCTCAATGGACGGTCCGGCGGGAATCGGCGGCCACTCCATGTTGGCCATGGCCGCCAATCGGCGTGGGCACTGCGTAAGGCCTGGTAGCCCGTCTGGGTCGGTCTCAAGGCGTCGACGGTGGCCACCAGGTTGCCGCTATCCAAAGCCTGGGACAGCATCTGGTAGAGCTCGCGCTGATGCCTTTCGGCCTGCCATTCGGGGTCGGTCGTTTCCGGATCGACTTTACCATCGAGCAGGTGCGACGCCAGCAACAGGAAGCTGTCGGAAAGCAACAAATCCCGATCCGCCAGGGCCTCCTGGGAGTGTTCTGTCTCGCTGTCCTGTTGCAGCTCGGCCAGTGCCCTGGCGTGGTAGTCGTCGGGCATCAGACCGTCGCCGGCGATACCGGCCAGCACGCTCATCCAGTCGTCTCGCAGCTCGGGCCGGGTCCGGGCAGGGGTGTAGCCGCGAGATTCGTAGAAATCGCTCAGTGCGGCGGTCGCAACCAGGGGCTCACCACCGGCGGCCACCGTATAGCCCGCCTGAATCGCTTCCAGCCGCTGCCGTAACATCTCGTCTGCCCCGGCCGGTGGAACCAGCCCCACGATGAGCAGCACCACAACAACACTTGCCGTTAATCCTTTGTACATCCAACAACTCCGTTTACCGGCCCCCATGGTTACCGTTGCCTGTCGTCCCTGACCGGGCATCCGCCCGGATCTTGCCATTGCGTTACAGCATAGCGGGACCCTTAAAGCTCGCCAATCGATTAAATCCTATTGTCCAACAATCAATAATCTTAATATTTCAGTGATTTGATCCAATAGTGTGCGGCTGGTCATGAATCCGGCAATCGGAACGGATTGGAGGTATACGCCTGAAACAGGCCGGTGTAAAAAATAAAGAAAAAGATCAAAAAACGACCAACACGAAACAGGAAGTTCAAGTCCATGACCTCGCTACCTTCTTCTTCGACGGTACTGCATGATGCCTTTTCGCCAAACGAAGATTGCGACGGCAACCTGACCCTGGCGGATTGTCAGGCCCTGCTGGCCCGTTACGGCAGCCAGTCCAGCGCCTATTTCACACTGCAACAGGACACACCGCGCTTCGGCGCACGCAGCATCGGATTCATTGCCTACCGGGTCGTGCGCATTCCCGGGTTCCGGTTCAATATCGTTTTCGCCAATCCGGTCTGCGATCCCAAAGCGCGTTCCTGGCTGCTCGGCCGTTTCCTGAAACAGGTGCCCGGCCGCCATCTGTTCGTGGGGATCGATGCCGCGGTCAGCCGGGATCTTGCCACGTTGGGGTTCCGCATCAACGAGTTCGGCACCGAATTCAGCATCGACCTGACCGAATTCTCACTGGCCGGCAAGCACAAAAAGCAGTTGCGCCATGCCGCCAACCTTCATAAACGCAGTCCGGTGACGGTTCAGGAACAGGCCTGGGACGAAGTGGACGCCTACCAGGTTGCGACCATTTCCAGCCAGTGGCGCAGCACCAAGGCCGTGGGAACCCGGGAACTCAGCTTGCTGACACGCCCGCCAGTCATGAGCGAGGAATGGGGGGTCCGCAAGTTCTACGGTTACCTGGACGGCAAACTGGCGGGCTATGTGTTCTTCGACCCCTATTTCCGCGACGGCCGTGTGGCCGGCTACACCGCCAACATCCTGCGCCAGGATCTGGAACGGGCCCCGACCGGCCTGCTCGACTACATCATCCTGCAGGCCATGGAGCGTTTTCGTGAGGAAGGCGTCAACGAAGTCTCACTGGGCATTGCCCCGCTCTACAACATCGAGGCAATGAGCCATGACCGCCCCATGATCCGCCGGGTCGCCCAATTCCTCTACAACCGCGGCAACCGGCTTTATGCCTTCCGCGCGCTGGGTTACCACAAGAGCCGTTACCGGGCTCGCGAAGCCAAGTGGTACATCGCGACCGACAGCAGCTCGGTACTGGGTATCGCCTGGTCGATCCTGCAGGGCACCGGTGTGCTGTCCCTGTCGACCCAATGGGCCAGCGACACGGCCCTGAGACTCTGACGGATTATTCAATCACAGCCGGTCCGGGCCTCGCCCCGGGCCGGTGCAATGTCCGCAAACGCAGCGAGCAGAAGCCAGACCCGCATGGTGTCGCTGAGCCCGGCATCGACGCACACCCGGCCGCTCCGGGCATCCCGGCTCTCCCCGCCTCTAACCGTTCCATCCCGAAAAAGATCCATGACCTGACGGCTGCGTAACTTTAAAGAACCAGGGACGTGAGTAGACTGGTCGGAACGGCTGAACGCCGCCAGCCCAGCTATGCTGGGTAGATGTCCTCAAGTGTTTTCCTGCAACACGGCAGTCGGGAAGACTCGCCGGCTTGGTCTGTCATGCGAATGCCATGTCGGCGACGGTTAATGACATAACCTCATTTACCCCACGATGCCCCTGCAAAGGAGTGCACCATGCCGACACACAGCGAGCTTGCTGATCGGGAGATCTCTACCCGGCTCCAGAATGCGCTGCACGCCGAATACGATGATGTCCGCAGTCGCTTTGAGCGCTATTGTGCGCCACTCGAAATCGAAGACTACGGCCTCCAGGCCGTGCCGGAAACCAGCCCCGCCAAATGGCACCTGGCCCACACCACCTGGTTCTTCGAAACTTTCCTGCTCAAGCCCTTCCTCCCCAACTACACGCCGTTCCATCCGCGCTTCGAGTATCTGTTCAACTCCTATTACAACGGCGTGGGCGATCCGTTTCCCCGGCCGCAGCGCGGCTTGCTGTCGCGGCCCACGGTAAAGGAGGTCTATGCCTACCGGCATGCCGTCGATACCGCGATGCACGAGCTCCTGAGCCGCGACCTCCCGGACCGTGCCACCGTTGCGGCGCGCACGGAACTGGGCCTGCAACATGAGATGCAGCACCAGGAACTGTTTTTCACCGACCTCAAGTACAACCTCGCCCGTAATCCGCTGTTTCCGACGTATACCGAGGCGCCGGCCGTTGAGGATGCCTCTCCGGCAGCGGAACTCGCCTGGCATTCGTTTTCCGGCGGTATTCGCCAGATCGGGACGACACCACAGGATGGCTTCTGCTTCGACAACGAGACGCCGCGTCACCGGGTCTTCCTCGAGCCCTTCCAACTGGCCAGTCGACCCGTGACCAACGCCGACGTACTGGCCTTCATGCGCGACGGCGGTTATCACCAGTCGTCTCTCTGGCTGGCCGACGGCTGGGCCCACATCCAGACCACCGGCACCACGCAGCCGCTCTACTGGGTCCGCCAGGACGACGCCTGGTTCGAGTTCACGCTGCATGGCCTGCAACCGCTCGACCCGGACGGCATCGCCTGCCACCTGAGCGGTTACGAGGCGGATGCGATTGCCCGCTGGTTCGGGGCCCGCCTGCCCACGGAGTTCGAATGGGAGTATGCGGCACAGGAAGAAGCCGACGCCGCCCGCGACACGGCCCACTTCGTCGAGCGGGGCCGCTATCACCCGGGCCGGGCCGACATTCACACCCTGTTCGGGAGCATCTGGCAGTGGACCAGCAGCGCCTACGGTCCCTATCCCGGCTACCAGCCGGCTCCCAGGGCCATCGGTGAGTACAACGGCAAGTTCATGTGCAACCAGCTGGTGCTTCGCGGCGGCTCCTGCGTCACCGATCGGCGCCAGGTGCGCTCCAGCTATCGAAACTTCTTCTACCCACCGGATCGCTGGCAGTTCAGCGGTTTACGTCTGGCCCGGAATGGAGGCTGAACCGTGCCCAATACCGCCACCGCTATCGACCCGCGCATTACCTACACCAACATGCACCCGCCCCGGCACGATCTGGTTGCCGAGGTACTGAGCGGCTTCAACCAACCCCAGAAAACCCTGAGCCCGAAGTTCTTCTACGACGAGCAGGGCTCGCAGCTTTTCGAGGCCATTACGGAGCAGCCGGAGTACTACCCCACCCGCAGCGAGCGCATGGTGCTGCGCAACAAGGCCGGCGAAATTGCCGATCATCTGGGGCCGGATGCGACGCTGATCGAGCCCGGCTGCGGCAGCTGCGAGAAAGTCCGCCTGTTACTGGATGTCCTGCAACCGGCCCACTACCTGGCGATGGATATTTCCGCCGACTTCCTGCTGAACTCGGCCGGAGAAGTCGCCCAGGCCTTTCCGGACCTGGATATCCAGGCGGTGTGCGCCGACTTTTCGCAGCTGGATAAGTTGCCTTTGCCCGACAGCTCAGGTCGCCGGGTTGTCTTCTTCCCGGGATCGACGCTGGGCAATTTCAGTCCCGCCATGGCACAACGCTTTTTGTCTGCGGTGCGGCATCTGGTGGGCGACGACGGCGGCCTGCTGATCGGGGTGGACCGGCACAAGGACACCCGCATACTGGATGCCGCCTACAACGACCAGGCCGGCGTCACCGCGGCGTTCAACCTCAATGCCCTGACCCACCTGAACCGCATCCTGCCCGCCGACTTCGACACGAACCGGTTCAGTCACCGGGCGTTCTACAACACGGACGCGCGACGGATCGAGATGCATCTGCGCAGCGAGTGCGACCAGATGGTCCATTGCGCCGGCGAGGCCATCACCTTTCGCGAGGGGGAAACCATCCATTCGGAAAACTCCTACAAATACACCCACGACCAGTTCGACCGGCTGGCGCGGACCACCGGGTTCCGGGTGGAATCCGAGTGGAGCGATGCCCAGTCCCTGTTCTCGGTCTACTTCTGCCGGGCTATGCCGCTCTGACAGGGACGGGATGGCCTGCGCGGATGCCGGCGGAGATCCGCGTGGGCCATTGCCATTCCGTAAGACGGGTTGAGACAAGCCCGATCCTGCACCACAGTGATAGTCAGAGAGTCTTTTTTCAGAGGACGTTGTCGCGTCCTCGGTTCGACGATCTCACGAAGGGGGTGCTTATGAAGATCTCATTAACGACCCTTGCCCTGGCATTCACAGCGAGCCTGCTGGCGATGCCGGCTCTGGGCGCCGGTGACGCCGCCACCGGCGAACCGGCGCAGGAAAGCAACTCCCACATCTGGGGGCTGGGCATGGATCGCGGCGCACTGGACCAGACCACCTTCGAACAACTGGACACCAACGACGACGGCGTGCTCAGCGGCGATGAGCTGACGCCTTATGGCGAGAGTGCGGCCGGCGGAGCGAAGACGTCTTCCGGCGATGCCCCCTCCTCGCTGCTGGAGAAACACGACAGCAACGACGACGGGGTGGTCACCCGCGAAGAGTTTAACGGCGACAAATAACCGCAGAGCGGCCCAGAGCAGAGCTTGCCGGGAGGTGCCCACACACATGGAACAGGCTGAACTGGAACGACGGGCCGGTTGGAAGAAGTCCCCGTTGCTGGGGATTGCGGCGAGCATCGTGTTTGTCGCGATCCTGCTGGCGATCCTGTACGCCCTGGGTATCCATGAACGGGTGGTGGATCTGCTGCAATGGTTCGACGCCCAGGGCGCCTGGGCACCGCTTCTGTTCATCCTGATCATGGCCGCGGTGATGGTCCTGCTGTTGCCCGGGGTCCTGTTCACCACCGGCGCCGGTTTTGTGTTCGGCGTCTTCAAGGGCACGGTCTACGTGGTCGCCGGCACGGTGCTGGGCGCCTGCCTGGCGTTCCTGATCGCCCGCTACCTGTTTGGTGAACGGGCGCGTCAATTCGTCATGACCCGGGCACACTTGCGGGTGATGAGCGACGAAATGACACCCAACGGCTGGAAGATCGTCCTGCTGACGCGGCTGATTCCATTCTTTCCCAGTAAGCTGTCCAACTTCTTTTTCGGGCTGACTCATTTCTCGTTCCGCGGTTTCTTCTTCGGTTGTCTGCTGGGCTACATCCCCTTCTCGCTGCATAACGTGTATCTCGGCTCGCTGGCCGCCGACCTGACGACGCTGGGCGTTCGGGAGACCGGGCGCACCCCGCTGGAATGGTCGATCTACGGCGCCGGCTTCGTCGGCACGGTGATCGCCGTCATCTACCTCAATCGGCTGGCCCGCCGCGCCCTGGCCCGCTATACCGAACAGGAAGAGATCGTGGAGGACACCCCGTGAGTTGGCTCAAATGGCTTCCCTGGCGCTTCGTGGTGCGCTACGTGGCCCGCAAGCATGGTTTCCTGGACCCGATTGGCCTGCTGGCGCGCCTGCACAAATTCGCGCAACCTTCCGAAGTCGGCGAACCGATCGAGCTGCTTCGGGCCGGCGTGGTCTTCCATGCCCGGGGGCTGATCAACAGCCGCGTCGTGCAACACAACCTCGATTGGGTCTGGCCTTACTGGATCGAGCGTCAATTCGACCCGCTGGATGCCTCGTTCGTGCCGCGCGCCTTTTCCATCACCCACATCAACCTGACGCATCGCAACTGGACCGCTATCGGTCATCCGGACTGCGACGAGCTGCCAGTCGTCGATCCCCGCGGCCTGCTGACGCCCTTTTTCGACAGCTGGTCCCTGGACGGCTGGCTGCTGGCGAAAGACGGGCGCTGCCTGTTGCCGTCCCGCCTGAGGGACTGCAAACAGTGGCAATCCCTGGACGACGGCGTCAGCGTGACCACCGACAGCGCCCTGAATGGCCTGCGCCTGACCAGCCACGCCTGGGTGACCGTCGAAAACGGCGTACCGGTGTGCAAGTTGCGCCTGCGGGCCCATGCCGACTGCGATACCAGCCTGGTCCTGTCCCTGCGCCCTTATAATCCCGAGGGGATCAGCTTCATCCACAAGGTACAGCTCTCAGACGACCGCAATGCCTGGATCGTCGACGGCAAGCGTCACGTCACGTTCAGCAAGCCGGCCAACACGCACCACGTGTCCGATTACCGGCAGGGGGATGTGCATATCCACCTGGAGGACCGGGATGACCAGACCCGCGGCGTGTGCGACGTGGGCATGGTGACCGCCGCCGCCCTGTTTCCGGTCAAGGCGGGCGAAACCACCGAAGTCACGGCCAGCGTCCCACTGACCGATCAGACCGCCCGCCTGCCTTCCCTTCACGCCTGGCGCGAGGAACGGGAAGATCACGCCCGGCTGGAGTGCCCGGAACCCCGCTACCAGTTCCTCTATGACGCCGCCGTCGCGTCGCTGATCCTGCATTCACCGGACGACGTCTACCCCGGCCCCTTCACCTACAAGCGCTTCTGGTTCCGGGATGCCGCGTTCATCATCAATGCCTTGCTCAACCTGGGCCTGACCCGGCGCGCCGAACGGGCGCTGGCCCGCTTCCCGGAGCGCCAGACGCCACGGGGCTATTTCCGCTCCCAGGAAGGCGAATGGGACGCCAACGGCGAGGTGCTGTGGATCCTCAAGCAGTATTTCGACCTGACCGGCCAGAAGCCTGACGCCCACTGGCTGGACCCGATACGCCGCGGCGCCCAATGGATCATCCGCAAACGCCTGGACGACAACCTGGACGCGCCCCATGCCGGTCTGTTGCCCGCCGGTTTCAGTGCCGAACACCTGGGGCCCAACGACTATTACTTCTGGGATGATTTCTGGGGCATTGCCGGGCTGCAGGCGGCGGCCGAGCTGACCGCCGAGCGCGCCCCGGAGGACAGCCACTCTTTCCGTCAGGGCGCTGACGATTTCACGCGCGCGGTGGACCGCAGCCTGGTACGTTGCCAGAACCGGTTGGGTCGCCTGGGCATGCCGGCTTCGCCCTATCGTCGCCTGGATGCGGGAGCGATCGGCTCGCTGGCGCTGGGCTATCCGACCCAGCTTTGCGAGCCGGATGATCCCCGCCTGCTGGATTGTGTGGAATTCCTGCTGGAGCGCTGCTTCGTCAACGGCGCCTTTTACCAGGACATGATTCACTCCGGGCTGAACGCCTATCTCACCCTGCATGTGGCACAGGTGCTGCTGAGGGCCGGCGATCCCCGTTACCTGGACCTGATGGACACCGTCGCCGACCTGGCCTCACCCACCGGACAGTGGCCCGAAGCCATCCACCCCGGCACCGGCGGCGGTTGCATGGGGGATGGCCATCACGTCTGGGCCTCGGCCGAATGGGTGTTGATGGTCCGCAACTGCTTCATGCGGGAAGAAGGCGACCGGCTGATCCTGTGCGCCGGCATCCCGTCGCGCTGGCTTGAGCAGTCGCAGCCGATCCGGTTTGGTCCGGCACCCACACGTTTTGGCGCAATCACCATCCGGATCGAGCCGGGGGACGGCAGGCC
The DNA here is from genome assembly GCF_003789045.1 of Marinobacter sp. R17. Taxonomy (NCBI): domain Bacteria; kingdom Pseudomonadati; phylum Pseudomonadota; class Gammaproteobacteria; order Pseudomonadales; family Marinobacteraceae; genus Marinobacter; species Marinobacter sp. R17. The sequence continues at coordinate 352,711 of NZ_RHGZ01000001.1, forward strand.
CCGGGTCAGCTGGACCGCCGACTGGCACGACGAGGCACCGGAAATGGCAGTGGAGATGCCTCAACATCATCCGGTGCTGGTTCCGGCCGGGGCGGGTTCGGTTCACCTGGACCGCCAAGGGCAACCGGCCTGAGCGGGCCAGCCAGATTGAACCGGGGGCGAGCTGACCCGTTGCATTGCCCGGCCACGTCACGCAAGCTCGCAGAATCATGCCGGTCGCACTCAGGAACCAGACCATGCCCATTGATCGTGAGAAACTGGCCGCTCTGGCCGCCCAACATGGCCCGACAGGTCACCGTTTCCGCAATATTGAACCCACGGTGAGCCATGGTCTGGGCGACTTCCTGCGCTGGCAACTGGGCCCCGGCCGCCGCTTTCCCAAGGGCAAGCGTTACAACGTGCTGCGTCCGGACGCCCACCGCCTCAACCAGCCGCCAGAAGCGCCCCAACTGACTTGGCTGGGGCACGCTTCGTTCCTGTTCCAGTACGGCGGGATTAATGTGCTGACCGATCCGGTTTTGTCCGAGCGCGCCAGTCCGTTCACCTTTGTCGGCCCCAAGCGCTACACACCACCGCCGCTGGACGTGGCTGCCCTGCCCACCATCCATCGCGTACTCATTTCCCACAACCATTACGACCACCTGGACGAAAACACGGTGCGCCAGCTGCACCGCCGCTTCGGCGACGCCCTGTGCTTCTGCATTCCGACCGGTTTGCGTCCCTGGTTCGAGAAACGCGGCATCCAAAACCTGGTGGAACTGGGCTGGTGGGAGTCCCGGGTGCTATCGGACGACGACGAGGTGTTCTTTCTCCCCACCCAGCACTTCAGCGGTCGCGGGCCACGGGATGGCAACGCCACGCTGTGGGGCAGCTGGCTGATCGAGATAGACGGTTACCGGCTGTATTTCGGCGGCGACACCGGGTACGGCGGTGTCTTCCGCCAGATTGGCGATCTGTTCGCACCGATCGACCTGGCGCTGCTGCCGATCGGTGCCTATGAGCCACGCTGGTTCATGTCGCCAGTCCATGTGTCACCGGAAGAGGCGGTGCATATCCACAAGGACATCGGCGCTCAACAGTCCGTCGCCATGCACTGGGGTACGTTCGTGCTGACCGATGAGCCCATGGATGAACCGCCTCGCCGCCTGCAGCAGGCCCTGGAGGGCCAAGGCGTCGCCGAGGCGGATTTCCGTGTTATGCAGCATGGGGAGACGCATGCGTTTCCGGCCGAGGTCAATCAGGATCGTGAGACCGGAACACTGGCCGATGGCGCAGCCTGATCGCGGCGCCGTGCTCGTCAGCTGACGTCAATCGGCAAACGCATCGACTCCTGCACTTCTTCCATGACGATGTAGCTCTTGGAGTTCTTCACCCCCGGCAGGACCAGCAGCATTTCCCCCAGCAAGGCCCGGTACTCGGACATATCGCTGATCCGGGCCTTGATCAGGTAGTCCGCGTCCCCGGAAACCAGGTGACACTCCAGCATGAACGGCAGTTTTTCCACCGCTTCGTTGAATTTCTCGAAGGCGTCCCGGGATTGGTAGGACAACGAGATCTCCACGAACACCAGCATCGAGAATCCCAGCAGGTCCGGATTGAGGCGGGCGTAATAGCCTTCGATATAGCCGTCTTTCTCAAGCCGGCGAACCCGCTCGATACAGGGCGTTGAGCTGAGTCCGACCCGCTCGGCCAGGTCGACATAGCTCAGGCGGCCATCGTCCTGCAAGGCGGCGAGAATGCGACGATCCAGACGATCGAGGGTGCGTTTTTTCTTATCCGTCGGCACAGCTTGACTCCAGAGGGTAGGCATTGGCCCGGGGTAAAGACGATTACCCGGAGGTTTCGCCTGCCATCATAACCGATAGCAGATGATTTCACTGGACCGGTTCGGTTTATCCGGCATTTTCATGCCGTTACCTGTACTAGAATAGGGCCAACCCTATCCCCAATGATTGAGAGGAGCCCACCATGTCCGAGATCGAACGCATCCACTCCACCGAGCGTATGAGCCGCATCGTCAAGCACCAGGGTGTCGTCTACCTGTGCGGCCAGACCGCCGGAGACGAGGCCTGGGACATCCGCGAGCAGACGGAACGCTGTCTGGGCAAGATCCGGGACCTGCTCGAAGAGGCCAACAGCGGCGTCGACCGGATGCTGTCCGTCACCATCTACATCCGCGACATGGCCGACTTTGCTGCCATGAATGAGGTGTGGGATGCCTGGTTTGCCGACCTGCCCAAACCCGCCCGCGCCTGTGTCGAAGCGCACATGGCACGGCCGCCGATTCTGGTGGAAATGTCGGTCGTTGCTGCCGAGAACAGCTAAGCCCCCTCTTCAGCGCCCACCGCCTGCCCAAGGGTAGGCGGCTTGCCTGCCCTCTGTGCGTCTGCCTTGTCCTTCCCTCTAACCCAAAAGCGCTATCAACTAATAAAATTATTTTTTCCAGTTAATAGCACTGCAAAATAACTTTTTTTGAAGCTTTTTCATCCAACACTTCCATTAGAATTCCGTTAAAGACACGGCAACCAGGTTGCTATCAGGACAACGATGGGAGTGCATGGGCGATGAAAATTGCGGTTCTGGGAGGCGGCGTAGCGGGCGTATCCACGGCCTGGTACCTGGCTCAATCCGGGCATGAGGTGACGGTCGTCGAGCGGCGTGAGACGGTGGCGGACGAAACCAGCTTCGGCAATGCCGGCATGCTGTCCTTCGGCTACACCAGCCCCTGGGCCGCGCCCGGTGTGCCGTTCAAGGCGATGAAATGGATGATGCAGGACATGGCGCCCATCCTGGTCAGCAAAAGCTCCCTCAATCCGCGTACCGCCGGCTGGCTGTTCCGCATGCTGGGGCAATGCAACGAGCAGGCCTACCAGATCAACAAGCAGCGGATGCTGCGCATTTCCGAGTACAGCCGGACCTGCCTGGCCGAGCTGACCCAACAGGTCCCGCTGGACTTCGATCACCGCAACCGCGGCACGATCGAATTATTCCGCGATCAGCAGAAAATGGATTCCATCGGCGCCGATCTGGCGTCGTTGCGGGCCTGCGGTGTGGAACACGAGGTGATCGATCATGCCGGCTGCATTCGCCATGAACCCGCCCTGGCCAACGTACCCGACAAGTTCGTGGGCGGACTGCGCTTTCCGCAGGACGGCACGGGCGACTGCAACAAATTCACCAAGGGGCTGGCCCGGCACTGCGCTGAGGCCGGTGTTGAGTTCCGGTTCAACACCACCATCGAGGCCCTGGAAACCGATGGTGATCGCATCAGCGGCGTACGCACCTCCCACGGAACGATCCAGGCCGATGCCTTTGTGATGGCGCTGGGGAGCTACTCCCCGCTGTTGCTGAACCCACTGGGCTTCCGCCTGCCGATTTATCCCATCAAGGGCTATTCCCTGACGCTGCCGATTCTGGACGCCGATCGTGCCCCACAATCCACCGTGATGGACGAAGCGTTCAAGGTGGCCGTCACCCGCTTCGATGACCGCATCCGGGTGGGCGGTACCGCCGAGATTGCGGACTTCGATCTCAGCCTCCAGGAAAAACGCCGTAAGCCGACCGCTTTCGTCGTGAACGACCTGTTCCCGGGAGCCGGCGATCTGGACAACGCACGTTTCTGGTGCGGCCTGCGCCCGATGACGCCGGACAGCGTGCCGGTCATCGGCGAGACGCCCCTGCGCAACCTGTACATGAACACCGGCCACGGCACCCTGGGCTGGACCATGTCGCAGGGATCGGCCCGGCTGGTCGCCGACATCGTGAACGGACGGACTCCGGATATCGCGACGGACGGTCTGACCATCCAGCGTTATCTGTCTTAAGGCCGTCGCATCCAACACTCATCGAACCATTGAGGTAATCCCATGGCCAGACCGGCCGTTGCCGAGATCGACCTGGACAGCATCCGCGCCAACTTCCGCCTGGCCGCCTCACTGGCGCCGGACAGCAACACGCTGGCCGTCGTCAAAGCCGACGCCTATGGTCACGGCGCCACCCGGGTCGCCCACAGCCTGGCAGATCAGACCAAAGCGTTTGCCGTGGCCTCCATTGAGGAAGCCGTCGCACTCCGCCAGGCCGGTATCCGACACCCGATCCTGCTGCTGGAAGGCTTCTTCGAAGCCGGCGAACTGGACGTCATCGCCCGTGAGGGGTTCTGGACCGCCGTCCACAGCGCGGAACAACTGGACCAGATTGAGCTCGCCTCAGTTTCGATGCCGCTGACGGTCTGGCTGAAGGTGGATACCGGGATGCACCGTCTGGGATTCACACCCGATCGGGCCGTCGCCGCCTATCAGCGCCTGCAGTCGCTACCCCAGGTCGGGCGCGTCGTGGTGATGAGCCACCTGGCCAACGCCGATCTGATGGCCTCCCGGGGGATTTCTGTGGCCAGTCAGATCGAGCGATTGCCGGCGGCATTGAGAGCGCCAGGGGTGGAAACCAGCGTGGCCAACTCCGCCGGACTGCTGGATCACGAACCGGCCCGGCGGACCTGGCAGCGGCCGGGCATCATGCTCTATGGCGCATCGCCCCTGGAGCAGGACAACGGCCACAGCCGCCAGCTCCAGGCCGCGATGACGCTGAAAAGCCGGGTCATTGCCACCCGTTGGGTCGAACCGGGCGAACAGGTCGGTTATGGCGCGCGTTTCGTGGCCACCCGACGCTGCCGCATTGGCACGGTGGCAATGGGCTACGCCGACGGCTATCCGCGCCAGGCGATCGAAGGCACGCCGATCCTGATCGACGGAAAGCGCGCCGCACTGGCGGGTCGGGTGTCCATGGACATGCTGACCGTGGACCTGACCGACCTGCCAGAGACCGGCACCGGCAGTGATGTGGAGCTCTGGGGCAAACACCTGAGCGCCAACGAGGTGGCGGCCTGCTGCGACACCATTGCCTATCATCTGTTCACCGGCGTCACCCGGCGGGTGCCGCGGGTGTACCGGGGCGATTGACGGAGGCTCCCGCCGCACCAGTCCGTCAGGTGCCGGGCCCTGTCGCCTGCTGGGCCTTGAGTCGTTCCCGCAGGAAATCCACAAACTGGCGTACCCGCACGGGCCGTGGACCGGTTCCCGGATACACGGCGTTAAGGGGAACCGAGTCGCCGCGCCAGTCGCGGAAGGCCGGTTCCAGGCGACCCGCCAGCAGGTCTGCCTTGACGTCCAGCTCGCTCTTGTAAGCCAGGCCGACGCCATCCAGTGCCCAGTCCCGCACGATGGAACCATCGTTGCTGGTGCAGTCACCGCTCACCTCCACCACCACGGTGTCGCTGCCGCGCCGGAACGACCAGCGCCGATAGGCGCTGCCGCCGAAAAAATAGGTGACGCAGTTGTGATGGGCCAGATCCTGCGGATGGCTGGGCCGGCCATGGCGGGCAAAGTAGTCCGGCGACCCCACCACGATGCGGCGGTTGTCCAGCAGACGACGGGCAACCAGGGCGGAGTCCGGCAGCTCCCCGTAGCGAATGGCCAGATCCAGCGGCTCGGACACCAGATCCCGCATGGAATCCCCCGCCTGCAGGATAAAACGCACCTGCGAATGCAGGCCCCGGAATTCATCCATCAGCGGACGCAGCCACTGCCGGGCAAAATCCACCGGCGCCGTAAAGCGGATTTCACCGCTGATTTCGGCGCAGTCATGACTCACCGAATGCCGCGCCTCGTCGATCAACGTGAGCCCCGGCGCCACCCGTTCGCGAAACAGCAGCCCTTCCGGCGTCAGGCGCAGGTTACGTGTGTTGCGCGCCACCAGCCGCACACCCAGCTCCGCCTCCAGCCGTTTGAGGCTGGCACTGGCGGCTGCGGGCGAGCGTTCCAGGTTGCGGGCCGCCGCGCTGAGCGAGCCCAGCCGGGCCGCCTCCACGAACAGTCTCAGATCTCCAAGATTGGTCATTTTCAAATTCTGTTTGAAAGTGTTTTATCGATTACCCCAATTATCAGACGCCCTTCCAGCCAAGACAATAGCGTTCATCATTCATTGCGCATTGCGAAGGACACGGATAAGCACACCATGACCTCTAACCCCTACACACCATCCCCGCGCCTGCCTATTGCGTTGCTGGCTCTCACCGTCGGCGCTTTCGGCATTGGCGTCACCGAATTCGTCATCATGGGTCTGCTGATGGACGTCAGCACCGACCTGGACGTCACGATCTCTTCCGCCGGCCTGCTGATTTCCGGCTACGCCCTGGGTGTGGTCGTCGGCGCACCGGTGATGACCACGCTCACGGCCGCCTGGCCGCGCAAGCTGACCCTGTTGATCCTGATGGTGGTCTTCACCCTGGGCAACGCGGCCTGCGCCTTGGCGCCCAACTACGAAGTCCTGATGGTGGCCCGCGTCATCACGGCGTTTGCCCACGGCACCTTCTTCGGCGTCGGATCGATCGTGGCCACCGGGCTGGTCGCACCGGAACGTAAGGCGTCGGCCATCGCGGTCATGTTTACCGGCCTGACGGTGGCCAACATCCTGGGCGTACCGTTCGGCACCTGGCTGGGCCAGACCATCGACTGGCGCGCCACCTTCTGGGCCGTCACCCTGGTGGGCGTCGCCGCGCTCGCCGTCATTGCCCTCTTCGTCCCGAAAGACCGGGAAGCCCCGGAAACACCTGATTGGCGGGCCGACCTACGTGCCCTGAGCCGACCGCCGGTCGTGCTGGGGTTGCTCACCACGGTGCTGGGCTTTGGCGGTGTATTCGCGGTGTTCACCTACATCGCCCCGATCCTGACGCAGATCACCGGGTTTGCAGCCTCGACCGTCTCCCCCATCCTGCTGGTCTTTGGTGGCGGCCTGATCATCGGTAACCTGTTGGGAGGGCGTCTGGCCGACCGCCACCTGGTCGCCACAGTACTCGGCAGCCTGCTGGCGCTTGCCGCCACACTGGGCCTGATGACCTATGCCATCCAGAGTCCATGGCTGACCGTACTCTTCGTGGGCCTGATGGGCGTGACCGCTTTCGCCACCGTCGCACCACTGCAGATGTGGGTGTTGTCAAAAGCCGAAGGGGCCGGTCAGAGTATGGTCTCCAGTGTCAACATTGCCGCCTTCAACCTGGGTAATGCCCTGGGTGCCTGGCTGGGCGCCGCCGTCATCGATCAGGGACCGGGCCTGGCGGCACTGCCCTGGGTCGCCGCGATCATCCCGCTGGCTGCGGTGGCGACGGCCCTGTTCAGCCTACGCCAGGAGAGCCGCCGGACGAGCCCCGAACTTTCATTCGACTCGGCCTGTCCGAGTGATTGATTCACCCTGAAACCTGAACACCAACCTGAAAGGAGTCTGCTATGAACATTGATCTTCTGGGCAAAGTCGCCATCGTCACCGGTTCCACACAGGGCATCGGTCTGGCCATCGCCAAGGGCCTGGCAGGCAGTGGGGCCACGGTTGTGGTCAACGGTCGCAAACAGGCGGCGGTGGATGCCGCCGTGGCGAAGGTTCAGGAAAGCGCGCCCGGCGCCGAAGTCCGTGGGGTGGCGGCCGACCTGGGCACCGCCGAAGGCTGCCAGGCGCTGGTGGAAGCCGAGCCGACCGCCGATATCCTGGTCAACAACGTGGGCATCTTCGGCCCTCAGGACTTCTTCGACACGCCCGACGACGAGTGGCAGCGGTTTTTCGACGTCAACGTGATGTCCGGCGTGCGCCTGTCACGGGCCTACCTGCCAGGTATGGAGAAGAAAGGCTGGGGTCGGGTGATTTTCCTGTCCTCGGAATCGGCGCTGAACATTCCGGCGGACATGATCCACTACGGTTTCACCAAGACCGCCAACCTGTCGGTGTCCCGCGGACTGGCCAAGCGCATGGCGGGCACCGGTGTCACTGTGAACTCGGTACTGCCCGGGCCCACGATGTCCGAAGGCGTGGAAGGCATGCTCAAGGAGGCAGCCGAGAAGTCCGGCAAGAGCGTTCAGGAAACCGCCATCGACTTCGTCAAGGCCGAGCGCCCCAGTTCCATCATCCAGCGCCCGGCAGAGGTGGATGAAGTCGCCAACCTGGTGGTGTATGTGGCCTCGCCCTTGTCGTCTGCCACCACGGGCGCGGCCCTGCGGGTGGATGGCGGCGTCGTGGACTCGATCGCCTGATGAAACCCGGCCACTTTCTGCCCTGCAGGACGGAAAGTGGCCGCGTCCCATCGAGTTCATTCTTTAAACTGATGGGACACGAGTGTCCCGTCTGGGTAATTCGCTGATCTACTGAGCGCCTGAACGCTTTGAGAGCAAGGCGCGGTAGCGAAGGTTTGGCGGCCGGCGCTCCGGTGGTTCCAAATCGAGCTGCCGCAACACCGCTATCAAAGCGTTCAGGCGCTCCCGAAGGGCGCACCGCTGACGCCTCTGGACCTGCGTTGCCAACCCTGGATGTGGAACCACCACACCGGCGGGCTGGCGCCTTGGCCAGAGACGTCAGCGGTACGCAGTAGGTCAACGAATTACCCAGACGGGACACTAGACCCCCAACACCAGCGACGCCGACGCCAGCAGCGACGACACGGTGCGCACGTGGTTCCACCGGGTCCAGCGGGCGCGATAGTCGGCCCAGACGATATCGGCTTCCAGGGAATCGGCCGGAACCCGCGCCAGGCGGTTGTTCAACGGCACGTTGCAAATCAGCGTGATGCCCAGGCTGCCCACCAGGTACAGCACGCCCCCGAGCACCAGCCACACCGTATCGCCCCGCCAGGGTACGGCGATCATCATCAGCGCCAGACAAAGGGCGCCGGTCCCGAAAAACACCCCCAGGAAAACCGGATTCACGATCACCCGGTTGATCCGCTGCATCGCCGCCACGCCGTCGGATGGGGCCAATTGGCCCAGGGCATCCATCACGGCGACGGAAAACGCGAAAAACAGGCCGGCAATCAGGCCGCAGCCCATCGCCGTCACCACCGTCAGCCCTATAACGAACGACACAATAGCTCCTCCCTGATTCCTCCCATCGGGACGTGGAGTCGTCCCGATCTCCCAACAGTCTGTCCTGCGGCGCGTACGGTCCTGCCGAGACTCCGGCGTAGATTAGACCCCGTCAATGACGTCTGCAGGAGATGCACCATGAACGCGCCACACACGCTCAAAGCTCGACAGGTTACCTTTGATCTGCAGGACAGTCCGGTCCACTGGCTCCCGGACGATCCTTTCTCGTCACAGATGATCAACGGCGTCCATCTCCTGCTGCCTGCCGGCGAACTCTGGTTCTGCCGGGTCTTCAACAAGGCCCTGCCCCTGGTCACCGACGACCGGCTGCGCGAGGAGGTTCAGGGCTTTATCCGCCAGGAAGCCTCCCACGCGCGCGCTCACGATGCCGGTCAGGCAGTGCTGGCCGACAATGGATACGACGTGGATCTGATATTGAAGCGGGTCCACTGGCTTTTCAACCGGTTGCTTGGCGACACACCGCTGGGAGTGACGCGCCTGAAGCGCCCCTCCCTGGAAAAGCGCTGGCTGATACTGCGCGTTGGGTTGGTCGCTGCCATCGAGCATTTTACCGGCCTGCTGGGTGACTGGAGCCTCAACACGGACGGTTGGGACAATGGCGACCCTGATGTGACGGCACTCTTCCGCTGGCACCTGGCCGAGGAAGTCGAACATCGCAGCGTCGCCTACGATCTCTACGCTCACCTGTGCGAGAGTCAGCTGGGCTTCTACGTCAGCCGCCAGGCGCTGATGGCGATTGTGTTTCCCCTATTCGTGCATTTCCTGGTGGATGGCTACCGCGGCCTCGCCCGCCAGGATGCTGAGGATCGGAATGCGCGCTTGGGGCGAGCCTCTCTCCTGCGCGTGCTCTGGGAAGTCGAAAAAGTCGGCCGTCAAAGCCGGCGGGTGCCCACCTTCAGTACCCTGGTTCAGGGCACATTGCGCTGGATGCGTCCGGGGTTTCACCCGGAGTCGGAAGGCGATACCCAACAGGCCCTGGCGGTGTTGGCGCACTACCCGTTGAAGCAGGCAGCCTGAGTCCCTCTCGACGGGACCGGGAAATTCTTACACTATGAGCGGGCAATCCCTTTTCACCCAAGCAAGGAGCCCGCCTTGTCACTGACGACGCCTGCGCTGCTGTTTCCCGCCATTTCCCTGCTGCTTCTGGCCTACACCAACCGGTTTCTCGTGCTGGCGCAGCTGATTCGCCAACTGAAGCAGATGGAGACCGAGCGGGAATATGAAATCCTGGCGCGCCAGATCGGTGGATTGCGCAAGCGCATCACATTGACCAAACGCATGCAGACCTGCGGGGTACTCAGTTTCCTGCTATGCACCATTTCCATGTTCGCGCTGTTCATGGGCGCCCACTGGCTGGGTGTGGTCTGCTTCGGCATCAGTCTGGTGCTGCTGTCGCTGTCGCTGCTCTACTCGCTGTACGAGATCATCATTTCCACCAACGCTATCAATGTGGAACTGGAGGATTTCGAGGCGCGACATCGCTCCACGTCCACCCCTTCCTGAGCCAGAATACGGATAAAAACGCGCTTCCCTTTTGCCGCATTCTGGTTAAAATGCGCCCAACTCTGGCTTCCGGCTTTACGGCAATGCGCTGTCTCTCATTCGATGTTTTCCGCACGCTGGGCTTTCCCGACACGACAGTGATCAAGCCGGAGCATTTCCTGAAACACAAGGACGCGCTCAGCGAAGCCGACTGGGTCCTGTTCCCGGAATACTGGCAACTCAACGCCCTGGTGTATGGGCTGGGCTGTCGCGTGTTTCCCAGTGAAGCCAGTTACCGCATCGGCCATGACAAGGTCGAGATGACCCGCGCCTTCCAGACCGTGGCACCGGCCCACACCCCGTGGACGATGATCGAGCCCAATGGCCCCCAGGAACGGGATCTGATCTGGGATTCGATGCCCCAGCCTTTTGTCGCCAAAGCACCCAAGGCCAGCATGGGCGAAGGCGTGTGGCTGATCGAAAACCGCGCCGACTGGCAGCGTTACTGTGAGGTGGCGACGGTCCTCTACGCGCAGGAATACCTGCCCATCGACCGGGACATCCGCGTGGTCATCGTGGGAGACAAGGTGGTGACGGCCTACTGGCGACATCAGGCGGCGCAGGGTTTCTACAACAACGTGGCTCGCGGGGGACGCATCGACACGGCCGACGTGCCGGCCGCCGCCGTCGACCTGGCGCTTTCGCTGGCACGGGATCTGGGCGTCGACCACGCCGGCTTCGATATTGCGATGGTGGGCAACCACCCCTACGTGCTGGAATTCAACCGCCTGTTTGGCAACCTGGGCCTTAACCGGGGTACCGCCCTGCAGGAAGCCATTCTCGGCTATCTCCGCGAGTGCGACACCCCCAAGGACCCGGACACGCCACTGGATCCGGTGCCGCCGTTGCCGAAAGCCGTCTGAAACCGATCAGTTCCCGAAGAAGCGCGGATTACGCTCGATAAAGGCGTTGATCCAGCGCTCCAGGAACGACTCCTGTCGGCCGTGCTTGAGGAAATGCCAGCCCAGCACGGCAATCACCAACGCGCCGATGGTATCGACGATCAGGTCCCACATGGTGTCCGTCAGGCCGGACGGATCGCCCAGCATGGCCTTCTGCATGTTGGTGTCGAAGAACTGATCCATGCTGAATTCGAAGATTTCCCAAAGCGCACCACACCCCACCGCAAACATGAACGCGAAAAACGCCACAAAGCCCGGCTTGAGGTGCATGTCGATCCGTTCGATCTCATTGAGTATATGCACCAGCAGGAAACCGACGATGCCCAGCAGGAAGCCGGAGCTGGTGTGCAGCGCCACGTCCCACCACCAGTAGCGCATGTAGTAGCCCCGCACTTCCCCGAGGAACAGCGAGGCAAACACGAACAGGATGGCCAAAAGCTGGAGCTGGGGCGGCACGAAGATCCGGAACCGTCGTTCCAGCAACGCGGGGAAAAACGTGATGCCGATGATCAGCAACGTGAAGCCGGCGGTCAGCCAATGCATTTCCCAGAGGGCAAAAGCCGCCTCCGCCGCCAGCACAAGCTGCAGAGCAAAGGTAATGCGCCTGTGGGTGATCCGGAATCGCATGGGGTTAATCTAGCACGATCGCTTTAAATCGCCATGGCGCACCCACGGGAAGCCTGGATTGATTCGGCTGCTTAACCGGACTTTTGAACGAAGACCGACCGTTTATCCCGCCCCACCAAACAACCGTTCCAGGAAGCCCACATTCCGCACGCCGGGTACCGGCAGGCTGTCCACTTCGGTCATCGCCCGACGCCAATACAGAGTGGGATCGTCCAGGTGGGCGACCTGTTCGCGCTCCTCTTTGGACAGGGAATTGTGGGCGCCGCCAAGGCCCGCCTCCATCAGGGACTGGGTCCAGAGATAGATCGTCGAACGGATCACTCGCAACAGGTCAGAGTACGTGTCTCGGGAGACGGTGATCGCCAGTTCAGCGCTCAGATTGATGCGGCTTTGCAGATCGGCCAACACCTCGGGATCGTAGGCGATGCGGTGGCCACTGCCCTTCTTGCAGGCCAGGCAGATTTTTTCCAGCGACTTCACACCGTCGTGCAGATCCTGCTGGCCCAGGGTCTCTTTCTGGTCGTCGTCGATCGGCGCCGGGATCCAGCCGTACTGGGGGGAACGGGCCACGATGTGACCGGGTAACCCGATCCGGTAAGGCGGCAACTGATTCCCGACGTGATAACCGTCGAATTCCGTCCGCAGCCAGTTGGCCATGGTTCGGTGGCGGCACATCATCGCCAGGGTGATCGCGGCGGGCATAATGTCCGTGAGCGGGTCGCTGGCATCCTGGAGCCGTTGGTCCAGGTCATCAACCGGTGTTTCCATTCCATAGCCTCCTGAGAACCTGGGGGGGCGCGGTCCTGTTTTATTGTCCTTGGGGAGCTTCGCCGGAGGGAGACTGGGCGAGGCATGTTCAAAAAATAGGCAGCTGTTTGAATGAAATCTGTGATGATTTGGTTGCAGGACGTAACAGGAGGTAATGACCAGCCCTTGAGGGAAGATCAACCGCCTGCCTCACGGGTCCTATCGAGGCGATAGGCGCCGGTAGGCGACCCGAAATGCCATACTCCGTCGTACCCAAGCAGTAACGCCGTTCCACAAATTCTGGGAGTCACATGTTTACGGACCTGAGCATCGTCTGGCAGGGATCCATCGCCAGTTTTCTGGCCGGCAACGGCACCGCATTGGGCGCAGCCGGTGTGTTTCTGGTGCGACGCCTGTCCGACCGGCTGCAGGACAGCCTGCTCAGTGCCGCCGCCGGCGTGATGCTGGCCGCTTCTTTCTTTTCCCTGCTCCTGCCGGGCCTGGAATACGGCGAAAAACTCACCGGTCACACCTGGATCGCTGCCCTGCTGGTGATCGCCGGCATCCTGATGGGCGCCCTGCTGCTTTACCAGATTCACCAGCGACTGCCCCACGAACACTTCGCGTTGGGCCGCGAAGGGCCGGAAGGGGCCAGGATCAAGCGCATCTGGCTGTTCATCATTGCCATTACCCTGCACAACTTCCCAGAAGGCATGGCGGTGGGCGTCGGTTTCGGTGGTGGCAATCTCAACAACGGGATTGTGCTGGCGATCGGCATCGGCTTGCAGAACATCCCGGAAGGCCTCGCGGTGGCAGTCTCGTTACTGACCATCCAGCATTCCCGGTTACAGGCCTTCTGTCTGGCCGTGCTGACCGGTCTGGTGGAACCTATCGGCGGCATTTTCGGCGCCGGCATGGTCTGGCTGGCCGAACCCATCATGCCCTGGACGCTGGGCTTCGCCGCCGGCGCCATGCTGTTCATCATCAGTGACGAGATCATCCCGGAAACCCACCGCAATGATTACCGCACGCTGGCGACGTTTTCCCTACTGGGCGGTTTCGCGGTGATGATGTTCCTCGACGCGACGCTCGGCTGACGCCAATCACACCAACCATTGCCGCAGGAGTTTGCCCAACCGGCCGATGGCCGGTTCGACGCCCAGCCCCGGCCGATCACTCGACGTCATTCGGCCCTGACGGACTGCCGGTGCCCCGTGGGACAGGAACTCCCGCTGCATCCGGCGGACTCTCTGATGCGTAGCATCGAAGGATGATTGGACCGTTACGTTCCCGTACCGGATTAACTCTGTGAAAGATTCGCTCATTCACGGACGTTTTCTAGTATGGTCTGACTGTGAACGCGTTCGCAGTTCGTTCAACGCCTCCGACCCGATCAGAACACCGTAAGGCAGGAAACAGGCTCGATGGCTGATAGTAACGCCGACCAGAAATTTCTTCAGCTCAGACAACAGTACATCCAGGGGTTACCGCAACGAATCCGTCAGATTCGAACGGCCTGGGATCGACTGCGCCACGTCAGCTGGGATTCCAAAGTGCTGAATTACATGGTGCATGCCGTCCACAAGCTGACCGGCAGCGGTACCACATTCCGTTTCCCGGCCATCACCCTGACCGCCGGCGCGCTGGAAAAGCGGCTGGTGGATGTCCAGCTTCACCTGGAAGCCAACGCCCTGGAACGTCAGCACATTACCGACGCCCTGGCCCGTCTGGAGCAGGCCGTTGACGAGGCGGTAGCCAGCGAGGACGCGGCCGAACCGGCCGCCACCGCGACCAACCGTCCGGGCGACCGCGGAGCGTTTCATATTGCGGTCATCGAGGATGATGCGGACCAGGCGGCGCAGTTGGACCGGGGCCTCACCGATCTTGGCTACACCGTACACACCTTTGCCGATCCCGAAGCCTACTCCGAGCACGCCAGGGAGCGCGTCTACCAGATGATCCTGCTGGACGTCGGCTTTCCGCAGGGGCCGCTGGAAGGCCTCGCCTGGCTGGAGCGGTTGCGAGGCCATGTGGGCTCGAAGGTGCCGGTTGCCATCATGTCGGCACGCACGGATATGGTGGCCCGCATGCGCGCCCTGCAGGCCGGCGCCGACGTGTTCCTGACCAAGCCACTGGACATGAACTTCCTGGCCCGGCGCATCGACCAGATTCACGAGGCGACCTGTCACGTCCGGCCTCGCGTACTCTGGGTCGACGACGACAAGGATCTGCTGGGCTACTACCAGGACCTGCTCACCAACCGCGGTTATGAAGTGGATGTCCTGTCCCAGTCGGTGCGCCTGCTGGAACGGATCGAGCAGTTCGAGCCGGACGTCGTCGTGCTGGACTACCAGATGCCCGGCTGCAACGGTTTCGAACTGGCCCGCATCCTGCGCCAGGATCCTCGCTACATGACCATTCCGCTGATTTTCGTCTCGGCGTCCGAGGATCTGCAGGCACGGCACGGCCAGGACAGCATCGTCGGCAACGCCTATTTCCAGAAGCCGCTGGATGACGAGGACTTCCTGCACGGTCTGCAGTCCCAGATCGTTCGCGCCCAGCTGATTGGCGCCCGCATCGACCTGCTCAGCCAGCGCCACGCCCCCAGCGGCCTGCAAAACCAGGACTATTTCATCAACCGGCTGGAACAGCGCATGGCCACGCTGGATGCCGAAGGTGCGGCACATCCGTATTACCTGATCCAGTTGGCCATCGACAACGAGGAATACCTCAAGGCCCGCCATGGCATGCGCGCGATGCTCAACCTCAATGGCCGGCTGGAATCCTATGTGGCCGGCCACTCGCGGATCCACGGCCGGGGCTGCAACCTGGGCGGAGGCTATTTCCTGCTGCTGTTCGATGTACCGGAAGGCCAGTCCGCGGACAGCGCCCTCGAGCAGTTCCATACCGAACTGAACCGTCAGCGTTGGTCTCCCGGCCAGGGCGGCAAACCGGTAACGCTTTCCATGGGCGTGATGCACCTGGATCATGCCCGGGACCTGGATCAGGTCCTGGCCCATGTCGAATCCGCCTGCGCCCGCGCGCTCAAGGCGGGAAGCGGCGGCCTGGAATGGCATCGCGAGGAGGCCGCCCCCGGACACAACGGGCTGACGGACCAGATCCGTAACCTGATCGATGCCCGGGCCTTCACCCTGCATTTCCAGCCGGTGATGAACATGGACAACGAGGAAACCCTGTCCGAAGCCCTGGTCCGGTTGGTGGACGACGATCAGGTGGTCTACATGCCGCACCAGTTCCTGCCCTGGTTACCCTCGGGCAACCGCAGCAACTTCTACGAACTGGACCGTTGGGTCATCCAGAATGCCATTTCCAGCCTCGTGCAACTCGAAGGCAAGGCGTCTGCGTCCCAGGCGGTGATCGTCAAGCTGTCCTCGCCGCTGGAAGATGTGGAGCGGATGCAGCCGTTCATCACCAACGTCATCCGTGGCTCGCGCATCAAGGGCCAGCGCCGCATCTACTTTGCCTTTTCCCTGCCCATCGTGATCAAGGACGTACCGCGCGCCCGCAAGCTGTTCCGGACACTCCAGGAAATGGGCTGTGGCGTGATCATCGAGCACGTGACGCCGGGCAGCAACATCATCCAGATGCTGCGTGACGTGGGGCCGGTGGACTTCGTGAAACTCAACTCCGAACTGGGCCGCCACAGCGAGCAAACGGCGGAACTGGATGCCTTTATCGATGAGCTGCGGAGCTTCCTGGGAACGACGGTGCCCATCATCGTGACTGGTGTCGAGGATGCGCGGGTTCTATCCCGCTTCTGGGAGCGCGGCATCCGCTATTTCCAGGGCTACTTTATCCAGAAGCCGGGGCTGACCATGCAGTACTCCGCGGCTACCTGAGTTCACCCTGCCCCTCATTCCATGATCCCGGCAACGTGAGCGGTCCGCCCGCCCAGACCGTAACTGCGGTATACTGGGCGGCCGCCTGCCGTGGCGGTAATCCCACAGCCGGCGCCGGCCCGCTGCAATCCTGTTTCCGAATTTACCCACTGCTTCTGCCAGGGAAGACTGACCGACATGTCCGAGAATCCGGCCGTTCCGAGCCTGCGTCCCAATGATCTGCTGACCTTCGTCATGGCCGTGGCCTGTGGCCTGGCCGTGGCCAACATCTATTACGCGCAGCCGTTGCTGGACACCCTGGCCCGGGATTTCGACATCAGCCGCGGCACCGCCGGCATCATCATCACCATGACCCAACTCGGCTACGCCGCCGGGCTGATGCTGCTGGTCCCGCTGGGCGACCTGCTGGAACGGCGTCGACTGATTACGGTGATTACCGGCGTGACGGTGTTGTCGCTGATCGGCATGGCTCTGGCGCCCACCAGCAGCCTGTTCATCCTGGCGGCCCTGATCACCGGGATCACCGCTGTGGTGGCTCAGATTCTGGTGCCGTTCGCCGCACACATGGCCAGCGATGCCGAGCGCGGGCGCGTCGTGGGCCGGGTCATGACCGGCTTGCTGCTGGGCATCCTGTTGGCCCGGGTGGTGTCCGGTGGTATCGCCGACCTGCTGGGGTGGCGCACGGTTTACTGGATCGGCGCGGGCATCATGCTGCTGCAGGCCCTGGCACTGCGTCGTCTGCTGCCGGAAGAACCGCCCCAGTCGAAGATGCCCTACGGTCGGCTGCTGCTGTCGGTGATCACGCTGATGCAGGAGGAAGCCCTGCTGCGCCGGCGCATTATCTACGGCGCGCTGGGCTTTGCGTCGTTCAGCGCGTTCTGGACGACGATTCCGTTCCTGCTGGCACAAGCGCCGTATCACTCTCCCGATTCGGTCATCGGGCTGTTCGGTTTGCTGGGCGTGGCGGGAGCTCTGTGCGCCAACCTGGCGGGCAGTCTTCACGACAAAGGCTATTCCCGGATCGGCACCGGTCTGTTCCAGGCGCTGATGGGGCTGTCGTTTGTGCTGATGGCGGTGCTGCCGGAGAGTCTGACGGCGATCATCATCGGCATCATCGTGCTCGACCTGGGGGTCCAGGGGAACCAGATCCTCAACCAGAGTGCCATCTACCAGATCCGCCCGGAAGCCCGCAGCCGCATCACGACGGCCTACATGACCTGTTACTTCCTGGGCGGCGGCGCCGGTTCGGCGGGCGCCGCTTATCTGTTCCAATTCGCCGGTTGGACCGGCGCCTGTGCATTGGGTATGGCACTGGGGGCCACCGGCGTGCTGTTCTGGCTCACCGAGCCGCGGGTTCAGGAAACGGGCGAGCTGCAGAAGTCAGACTAGCGGCCTGTCTCCTCACCCCTCGCCAGCCCGGGCCGAGGGGCTTCAGTTCATCGCCACCAGAATACTGCAGTCCACTTCATCCAGCAGCGCCCGGCTGAGTGAACCCTGCCACCAGCGCGCCAACAAGCCCTGGTGACGGTGGCCGACCACAACCAGGTCCGCCTTGATCTCCTTGGCCAGGCCGGCGATGTGTTCCACCGGATCGCCGAATGCCACGTGCCCTTCCGGGTCGTGGACATCCGAGGCGCGCAACTGTTCCAGGCCTTCATCCACCAGTTTGCGCAGGTAGCCCAACTGATCGTCGTCGAAGTCGTCGATCGGGTGAATGCCCTCGCCGAATCCGGCGGAGCCGGTCAGCTCCAGCACCGACAACAAATGGACCTTCGCATCGCACAACGCGGCCAGGGCCATACCCTCGGCCAGCGCCGCACGTCCCTCCACCGAACCGTCAAATGCCAGGACAATACGCTGGTACATCCCCTCACTCCTTCGCCTGTGGTTGATCGCCCGTTTCCCGGGTCTTTGATACCAGTCTAGCGGCTTGCGGTTTGCGCTGCTGAACCGTTGCCGCTGATGTCGATATCAACCACCACCATCATGCCCGGACTGAGCTGCTTGAGCGGCCCCTTGTCGATGGCAATACGCACCGGGATGCGTTGGGTAATCTTGGTGAAGTTGCCGGACGGGTTGGGGTTGGGCAGCAACGCAAACTGACTGGTGGCCGCATGACCGATGACCTGCACATGCCCCTGGAAGTGCATATCCGGGTAGGCGTCCACAGCGATCTCGACCGGCTGGCCGGGGTGCAGGTCGCGCACCTTGGTTTCCTTGATATTGGCTTCCACCCAGACGTTGTCCGGCGCGTGCATCATCAGCAGCGGCTGACCGGCCGACACGTATTCGCCCTGCTCCACGAAGGTCTTGTCGACGATGCCGTCGATCGGACTGTCCACCACCAGATCGTCCACCTGCAACTGTTGGTGACCCAGCTCCGCCTTGGCTTCGGCCAGCGACTGACGAGTGACATTCAACTGGGCCTTGAGCAGTTCCGGATTCTGCAGCGTCATGGCGGTGCCGGACATCATGCCGTTGCGGGCGTTGCTCAGCGAGCTGCGATCAACGGCCACCTGGCGCTGAGCACGCTGGTATTCGGCTTTTGCAGCCTCGTAGGTGTAGTAATCCTCGTCCTTCTTCTGGACCGAGACGGTGCCGGTTTTGTAGAGCCGGTTGGAGCGCTCGTAGGTTCGCTTGGCCTTTTCCATCGACGCCTTGGCCGCGTCGGCCGCTGCCAGGTCAGTGTCCAGCTGGCCTTCGGTTTCCTTGATGCCGCCGCTAAGCTGATGGGTCGACAGGTCAATCTGCTGCTCTTCCAGATCCATCTGGGCCTGCACCTGGCGCACCTTGGCTTCGAGTTTGTCCAGCAGCAGTTGGTCAGGACGATCGTACAAACGCGCCACCACATCGTCCTGGGCCAGCTTGTCACCCACGATCAGGGAGAAATCCGTGACCCGGCCGTCCAGCCGGCTGCTGACGGTAATCTGGTGGGTCATCACCCGGGCATCGTCACCGCTGACATGGGTGTGCTGGTGGTAGAACCATTTCCCGATCCAGACCACCAGGGCGATGACGACCAGCAACGCAATGCCCAGTTTGATCCAGCGGCCAGGACCGCCGCGCCCGGCGCTCTTTGCCGCTGGCGTCTCGTTCCGGCCGTCTGCTGAAGTGCTTGTCTCTGCCATAGTCTTGAAAGTCCGAATAGAGTGAAAAGAAAACGTTAGAGCGCGATCAGGACGACTGCGTCTTGCCCGACCAGCCGGACCAGCGGCTGAGCAGGATGGACGGTACCGCCACAATCACCAGCGCCACGACAATCATCAGGAACCCGTCCTGGTAGGCATAGATCTGGGCCCAGATCGCATCCATTTTCGCCAGAAAGCCCGCGGCGGCCGAAGACTGGTAGGCATCCGGCGTCCCCACCTGATCGTAGGCGTGCTGAAGCTGCGAATAGGCCTGCAGGGCGACGCTGTTGCCGGCGTTCAATCCGGCCGTCAGGTGATCCGAATGGAACAGCGTGCGTTGGTCGAGCAGGGTGACCAGCGCGGCCGTACCAAAGGCGCCGCCAAGTTGCAGCGCAAAGTTGATGGCCCCGGACCCGAAACCGATCAGGTGAGGCGGCAACGACGCGATGCCCCGGGATAGCGTCGGCGGCGGGAAGGCCGCCATGCCCACGCTCAGCAGCGCCATGGAAATCGCCAGCGACTCGAAGGAAGTGTGCCAATCCGCCTGCGCCATACGCACCACCGCCCAGGTCGCGAAGAACAGCCCCGGCAGGGTCAGGTAATGGGGCTTCCAGCGGTCGCTCAGCCTGCCCACCATCGGTACCAGGATGGCCATGACCAGGGTCGACGGCAGGTACAGCTCGCCCACCCTGATCGGGTCGTAATGCAGGATCACCTGCACGAACTGCGGCAACAGGTACATGATGGCGTAGAACACACCCCCGAACAGGAACAGGGCCAGCGCGCCCATCACGAAACCCTTGTGGCCAAAAATCGCCAGGTCCAGCAGCGGCTTGTCGGTGCGGCGCTCCCACCAGACAAACAGCGCCCCCAGCGCCATCGAGAACACCAGCAGCCCCACTACGGCTTCGCTATGCCAGCCCCAGCGCTGGCCGTTGGACAGTGCAGTCAGCAGGGTGAAAATCGCGACGAACAGGGAGCCGGCGCCAAACCAGTCAAACGGCGGCCGCGGCCCGGTCTCTTCCCGCCCGGGCAGGAAGAAGTAGCCCATCACAATCGCGGCCACGCAGACCGGCGAGACGATAAAGAACACGTAGCGCCAGTTGTAGACGTCCACCAGCCAGCCGCCGACCACCGTGGCCAGCGTCAGCGGCAGGCCCAGACTCATGCCGTACATGGCGGTCGCCATGCCCCGTTGCTCCGGCGGGTACACGGAGAACAACGCCTCCAGCGCCACCGGCCGCACCAGGCCCGTCATGGCTCCCTGGATGATCCGCGCGGCAATGATGGCCTCCATGCTGGTGGCCATACCGCCCAGGAAAGACGCCCCGATAAAGATCAGCAGCACGCCCATGTAGGTCGCCCGCTGCCCGAACGCACGGCTCGTCCAGGGCGCAATCAGTAGCGATACCGTAGTGGCCGCCAGAAAGCCGGTGGACAGCCACTGCACCTGATCCGAACTCATGCCGAAGGCGCCTTTGATGTAAGGCGTCGCCACGTTAACGATGGTGATCGACATCCCCAGCGCGACCAGTCCCAACAGGACGGTCAGGGTCACCAGCCACCGGTAGCTGGCCCCGTAACGCTCGGAAAGTTGTTCAAGCTGTGACATGGGCCCCCGGCAATGAATGGCAAAGATTGTGTATTATACAAATTATTGCCAAACCGTAAATGAACCGAAGGATGCCTCTGATCATCCAGGGACAACTGATACCCTTTATTTAAAGAGCCTCCTTGCCTATAGCCGCTCTTTTCAAAGCAATGGATGACTAAGTCACATTTGTGTATCATGCACCGATATTTGTCATTTGATTGTTCGGTACAGGCCCGGATAATCACCGACCGGACCTACAGCCACCGAAGGACAGCGGCCATGTCGCGCGAGACTGACCGAACAGCCACCCCACAACGCACCGGCGCGCCGGCCATTCCCAGCACACCGGCCACCCTGGAACAGGAACTCGCCTTCCTGGTGCGCTGGCTCGAAGCCACCAAGCGCGACCAGCAGTATCCGCTGGAACGGGCCCACTACCTGATGCTGCTCCTGCTGATGAGCGACGGTCCGCAGAACGTCAGCCGCCTCGCCGAACGCCTGCGCCTGGACGCGTCAACGGTGACCCGGCAGGTCTCGGTGATGACGACACGCGGGCTGGTCTGCAAGCAACCCAACCCCGGCGACCGGCGTGGCGGTATGGTGTGTGCGACCGCGCTGGGTCATGAGGAAGCAACCCGGATGCGTCGCATGCGGGAAGAGAAAGTCGACGCCATGGTGGCCGACTGGCCGGATGACAAACAGCAGGCACTGGTGCGCGCCCTCGGGGATCTCAACGAAGGGCTGTGCCGGATGCTGGACGAAAATAAGCTTTAGTGACCGGCGTCGCCCCCGGCAAGGCCGGGTCAGGAGGCGATACTGATGCGGTTGCGACCGTTCTGTTTGGCTTTATAGAGCGCCTGGTCCGCCGCGTACACCAACGCTTCGACGCTACCATTTTCCCGGGGAATCGTAGTCGCGCTGCCCACGCTGACCGTCACGCGGTCGCCAGACGGGCACTGGCTGTGTTCGATACCCAACGCCTCAACCGCCAGACGGGCATTTTCAGCCACCTGCGTGGCGCCGTCACGGTCCGTTTCCGGCAGGATCAGCATGAACTCCTCGCCCCCGTAGCGCACGACCATGTCGCTCGACCGACGTAATTCCCCGGTCAGCGCCGCTGCCACCTGGATCAGGCAATCGTCCCCTCGCTGATGGCCATAAGCGTCATTGAAGGGTTTGAAGTAGTCCACATCCAGCATGATCACAGACATCGGCTGCGGTTTGCGCCGCTGCCGCAGCCAGGTATCCCGCAGATAGGCATCGCCGGAGCGCCGGTTGGCGACGCCGGTCAGGCCGTCGCGATCCGCCAACCGCTGCAACTCTTCATTGAGCAATTCCAGCTCGGCGGTGCGTTCCGCCACCTTTTCCTCCAGGCGATGGGAATAATCCTGGACCTGGGCGTACAGCCCGGCGTTTTCAATCGCCACAGAAGCCTGGGCGGCCAGCAGTTGAATCAGTTCCACCCGGGCCTCGGTGAAGACGCCATCGGCAAGATTGTTCTCCATATACACAGCCGCCTCGAAACGTTCCCGCTTGATCGGCACACACAGCACGGAACGGGGCTGAAGTTGGAGCATGTAAGGGTCGTTCACGAACGAACCCTGAATGGACGCGTTGTGCAGGACCGTCGCCTCGTCGCGCTGGAACACCTGACTGATCAGGCTCATTGGTACGGGTATATCAACGCCTTGAGGATCGCTCAACAGGAACGCGGGCGGGATATTGGCGTGCGAAGGACGCTGCTCCGGCAAGATGGCCGCCTCGACGACCCATTGCCCTTCAGTGCGCACGATCAGACAGCCCCACTGACCGCCGGCATTCTGCAGCAGGATGGCGAGGGTTTTCTGGAGAAGCTGGTCCAGCACCATCTCGCCGGAAATCTCCCGGGAGGCCCGCATGACCGACGCCAGGTCCAGGTCGGACAGGTCACTCCCCAGGGCTTTGACGGGGGTCTGTCCCAGTTCGCCCAGCACCGGAAATTCCGCTTCCAGGTGCGCCATCTTGCGCTGGGCGCCCCAGCGGTTGTACATACCGTAGGCCCCCCGCAGGTAGCCTTCCGCCGCCCGGCCCTTGCCTTGCGCCAGCAGATGTCGGGCGGCCCGCTCGTAAGCGGTGGCCTCGTCGCGCAGGAATCCGCCATTGCGGGCGGCATCAATGGCCGCGTCGTAACCGGCCAGCGCGGCGTCGTTATCACCGTCAAGGCGGGCGAGCTCCGCGGTCATCAGCCACTGCAAATGGCGGAAATTGGCTTCGCAGTTATCGGCCCAGCGGGTCATGCGTGCCAGATCGCGCTCGAGCCGTTCCCGGGTGACCTGCTGGTTGGCCCGATCCATTTCCGGATACAGCGTCGAGAGCGTGAGGTTGGCCACGATGTAAAACCGCACCAGCTGCGGCAGCGACATCGAGGATTTGATCAGCGCGTCCTGCTTTTCGATGAAGCTCAGCGCCCGTTCGTAATGGCCATACAGCAGGTTGATTTCGGCGCTGTAGATAGTGTGGTTGGCAATGCCCGTCAGGAACCGGCGCTCGTTCATGGCCGCCAGGCACTGCTGCTCGTCGAAGTCCTCACTGCTCAGGCTGGACGGCGCTTCGGTGTCACCCAGAAAGTTGCGCTGCAGTTGCAGGAACAGCGTGCCGGAGTCGAGGGAATCCTGATACGCGCACTCACGGACGATCTCGAGGTTATCCTCATGGAGCTGTCGGGCGGTTTCCAGATCCATGCCCGGATCCCAGATCACGCAGTCCTGGGCACTGTAGGCGAGGTACAGCAGGTCACCGGACTGGTAGCCCGCCTCAATCCCTTTGCGAAACCAGGGCGTGAGTGTGGCCCAGTGATTACTCCAGTGGTGGACGAACATGGCGTACACATAGATGACCCGAGCCCTCAGGCTGAGATCATCCAGCTTCTCGTTGATCGCCAATCCCACTTTACCGTACTGGTAGCCAAGGGCCGGCTCGTCCAGTTCGCCACACAGCAGCATGCCGTAGGCGGCGTAGGCGAATGCGGATTCCGGACAGTTACCCCGGTGCAGCGCCAGGTTCACCGCCTTGAGCACCAGGTAACTGAACAGCGTGCTGCCGGACAGGAACGCGGCGGCGAAAATTTCCATCAACAGGCGCATGGCCGTCAGGGTGGCCGGATCATCGATAGTCGGCGCGTCGACCAGGTCGG
Source organism: Marinobacter sp. R17 (assembly GCF_003789045.1). Lineage (NCBI taxonomy): Bacteria > Pseudomonadati > Pseudomonadota > Gammaproteobacteria > Pseudomonadales > Marinobacteraceae > Marinobacter > Marinobacter sp. R17. The sequence continues at coordinate 377,201 of NZ_RHGZ01000001.1, forward strand.
CAATAGCCCGGCCGGCCAGGTAGTGATCCACGAGCTGACGCTCCCGGTCGATGTCCGCCTGGCCGGGATGCTCGGTGAAATCAACACCCAGCAGCGCCAGCCCCTCAATGGCGGCCTGTATCGACGCATTCATCCGGCCCAGCGTGGCGTTCTGTCGGGTTCGCGTGGCCAGTACATCGGCGCGCTCCAGATCGGATTGCGCGTGATCCAGCAGGATGGCCAGCCAGTGATCGGCGTCGTCGGTACGCCCGGTCAAGTAGAGACACAACTGCATTTCGGTGGCCAGCGGGCCCATCAGTGACGGGTGGCGTGTCCAGGCGTCGTCCGACAACAGGTCAGCCGCCACCTTGAGATAGCCCAGTGCGGATTCGTAGGCCGAGGCTTCACGGGCGCGGCGACCCGCGCGGAGATTGAATTCCGCCAGCCGCAGGCGCTCATCGTCCGCATCGATCAGCGTTCGCCCCTGGTTGAGGTGGTTGACGATATCGATCAGTTGATCGTCGGCGGCCCGCCCTCCTCCGTGGCGCAACATCAGGCGGCCGATCATCAGGTGCTTGCCGGGGAGATCTTCCGGCTCGACGAGTTGGTAGGCGGCCTGCTGGACCCGGTCGTGCTGGAAACGGTAGCTGGGGTTGATCGACAGCCCCTCATCCGCCTGGCTGGCAAGCCGGTAATCGCCGTGCAGGGGCACGATCGTGTACTGCCTCAAGGCGGGCAGCAGCGCCCGGGCGGTGTCCGCCACCGAATGCTCGTAGATGGTGGCGAGTGTCTCGAGCGTGAAGGTGTTGCCGATGCAGGCCGCCAGTTGCAGCGCCTGCTGCGTCTCGGCGGGCAGCTGCCGCAGGCTGTCCAGCATGAACTCGACCACATCCTGGCTGGCATCCTCCCAACTGGCCCGGTCGAGTTGCCAATGCCACTGCCCGCTGGCCAAATCCGCCCAGATCGCGCCCTGGGCATGCAGCTCACGCAACAACTCATTGGTGAAGAAGGGATTGCCCAGCGCCCGGTGATAGAGCATATCACTCAGGTCCTGACTGGCGCTGACATCGCATCGCAGGGTCGCCGCTACCAACTGCTCCACCGAGGACTTGTCCAGCGGACCGACCGGGATCTGATGGATGCGCTGGTGGCTGCCCAGCTCGTCCAGCAGCCCCCGCAACGGATGCCCTGGCCCCACTTCGTTGCTGCGATAGGCCCCGATCAGCAGCAGATGGCTCTGATCCTTGGCGGTGACAATCCGGCGCAGCAGCTCAAGCGTGGGTGTATCGCTCCACTGAAGGTCGTCGAGGAACAGCACGACCGGATGCCCGCGCCCGGCAAATACACGCAGAAACGCACTCAACACCAGCTGCAACCGGTTGCGGCTTTTCGCCGGTGGCAACTCGACCACCGGCGGTTGCTCGCCAATGATCAGCGTCAGCTCGGGAACCAGGTCGATCACCAGGGCACCGTTCGGCCCGAGCGCCTCAACCAGCCGTGCCCGCCACTCTGCCAGTTTTTCCTCCGGCTCCAGCAACACCTGCTGAACCAGAGCCCGAAAGGTGGCGGCCAGGGCCGAATAGGCTTCGCCGTGCTGGAACTGATCAAACTTGCTTTGTACCAGAAAGCCCCGTTCGCGAATCTGATAGCGATCGAGCTCATTCACCAGGGCAGACTTACCGACACCCGAATAGCCATGCACCAGACAGAATCGGGTATGACCGTTCACCACCTGTTCGAACAGATCCAGCAGCGCGTGCAGCTCCTGATCCCGGCCATACAGGGCCTGGTGAACCAGGAATTTCTGACGGTGGTCTTGCTCCCCCAGGGTAAAGGTCGCGGGCGATTCGCCCTGGCGGATCGCGGTGACGCAGCGAGAGAGGTCGTGCAAAAGACCATGGCTACTCTGGTAGCGCTCTTCCGGTGACTTGGATAGCAACTTCAGGATGATGGCGGCCAGCGGCTCGGGGATGTCCGACCGTAACTCCATGGGGGATGGCGGCAGACGGCTGATATGGCCATGCACCCATTCCAGGGTGTTGTCGGCGGTAAAGGGCGTCTCGCCAGTCAGCAACTCGAACAGCAGGACCCCAAGGGAATAGTAATCGGAGCGGTAATCCAGGCTCCGGTTCATGCGCCCGGTCTGCTCCGGTGACATGTAGGGCAACAGCCCCTCCAGCTGGCTGAACAGATCGGTGGTCTGCGGCTCCTGCCCCAGCTCTGAGGCGACGCCAAAGCCGATGAGTGCGAGCACGTCGCGACGCGTATCGACCAGGACATTATTGGGAGACAGCGCCTTGTGCACCATATCCTGTCCGTGGATATCGCCCAGGATACGGGCCAGCTTCTGGGCGATGTCGAGCACCTCACCCACAGGCAGGCGCCGGTCGTCACGCCGAGCCAGTATCGAGGCCAGCGAGCGATCGTAGGGATCCGAAACGAGCGCCAGGTTGCCGCTGCCATAGGGCAGCACCTCGTTGATGCTGCGCACGCCGCCCACCCCCGCCAACCGGGTGGCAATGCGGGCTTCATAGTGAAGCGCGGCCACCTGCTTTCGGTCCGGGTAGTCGGTGTCCAGCGTCTCGATGGTGACGTCCACCCCGTCCGATAAACGCTGCGCGCCAAAGGCGACTCTCCCCGAGTGGCGCCACAGGCATGAGAGGGTGCGATATCCGGGCAGTTGCAGATGGCTCAGCATCGGGGACGTCTCGCTCTCGATGAGGGGCTGGCTCAACCCGGGAACAGACGGTCGAACGTCGCGCTGAACGACTCCCGGGCCGTGTCACACAGCGGTTCGCCGTGGCCGCACAGGGCGTGTCGGAAACTGAGCGTCTGCAGGCGCTGGAAATCCCGGGCTTCCGGTTCGGCGGCCTGCATCCAGACCGGGCCGACGTTGGCCGGTGCAAAAAAGCCCATGCCTTCCATACGCTCGCGGGATGCATCGCAGAAGTGCTCATCCGGCCCCAACCAGTTCTGCAGGGCATCGCAGGCAATCAGGATCCCGCCGTCGCGGTCCAGGTGGATGATGCCCTCGGGAACGTTGGAGGTTTCAAACCGGAACAGGGAAGCATCGCTGATCGGCAGCGGCGAGGACTCGCTCAGGGTCTGCGTGGCGTCGTCGTTATCCGACTCCAGGCCCGGCATCACCCAGTAGCGGGCGTTATAGCGATCCACGTAGAAGGCATCGTCCCGCCCATGCAATGCACCGAGGCGAATGACATCGGTGACCTGGCCCAGCTGATCGAGTTCGGCTAGACCGGCGTCATCCAGTCGCACGGTGTTGATCAGGATCAGGCGCTCACCATCCCGGACGATGGTCATGTTGCGGCTGAACTGCCAGTCCAGGTCCATCAGTACGGTTTCCATGGCACCGCTAACGACAAACACGTCGGTAAAAGCCGCTTGGATGGCGCTGTGAGCCAGGGCACTCGGGAAAGACGACATGCAGATTCCTCGGTCTAGTTGATCGTCGTTCGATCGGGTTGATAGCGGTTCAGTCCTGTCGATAGTCATAGCGACCGACGTAGCGATACTCTCGAGCGTATTCGTTCAGATAGGCATTGAGGTATTGCCTCTGGACCGCATTCAGATGGCCATTGCGAATGTCTTCCATCGTTTCTTCAGCCCGGCTGCTGTCCAGCCGTTTGAGGTGGAACAGCGTCATGTCCCGCCCCCCGAAAAAGCCCTTCAGAAACTCATGCTGGTGCCGGGCTTCGGTCATATCGAACACCGCACCATACAGCGCCGTGAAGAGCGGCTGCGCGGCCAGCGTGTCCCGGGTAAAGGTCGGATACGAGCCCGGCGGTGGCGTGAATTCGGGATAGTCATCCACCACATGAGTGGGCTGACGGGCCAGCGCCCGGATGTAGCCCTCGTCCAACTCCGCCTGGCGGGCGCCGTCCAGCACGATATTCAGGTAGCGGCGACTGGGCCGGCAGCGGTCGTCGATAAACGCCGGCGTGCCTACATACGTCAGCGCCGACACCGCATGGCTGCTGTCGTCTGCCCGTTGCTGCGGCTTGACGGCCACCTCGATCCGGTCGTAGCCATAACCACAGGCCTCGGCCGCATCCAGCAGGTCCAACGCGTCATCCGGACATTCATGAAGCACGCCAAGCACGCGATCGCCCGGATGGCCGGTTCGTTCGATATTGCCGACGCCACCCTCGTGGCGAAAAAAGTGCCGTACGTTGAAGCGCAAACGCCAGCCGGACAATTCGGCCCGTCTCGATGACAGCGGCTCCACGCCCTTGGCTTTCAGCGAGAGCCTGCTCATATTGGAACCGAAGCCAAAGTAATGAAACATAAAAACGGGCGACTATCCGGTTGCGATCAAAACCATCATCGGGATCGTTTGAAAGTGCAAAGATTACCCTCACGATTGACTGTTATCCATACACAATAGGTCCGGGAACACGACGGTTCACGCATTCCTGGGAAAATTCTTGTCAAATGGCACCGAGAGTGTGGGCGCTGTCTCCCTGGGCTGGCTCCGGGTGAACACCGATTCGAAGGTCGGTACGTTCCGGATGCGATCTCCCAGGCCCCAGGTTGGCGGCGTAATGCCGAACCAGTTGAGCAGGGTCGCGGCGAAGGACGTCGAGTCGAAGCCCTCCCCGTTCGGGCTGCGCAGAACCGTCTGCGACTGAATCCAGGGAGACGCGAAGATCGCCGGCACCCGCGGGCCCATCAGGTCGAATTCAAAGCCGTCCGCCCGGTCGTTGGGCCACGGCTTACGGGCATAGGGCGGCGCCACGTGATCGAACAGGCCACCGTTCTTGTCGAAGGTCACTACCAGCAGGGTTTTCGACCACACCTCCGGACGACTGCGCAGGGCCTCATAGATCTGGTTGAGCGCCCGCTCTGCGGGCACCACCGAGTCAATCCCGCTCGATGACGATCCCGGGTGATAGGAGGTGCACGCCTCCCCGACCCACGCCGGCTCCAGATAACTGAATCGCGGCAGGTTGTCGTCCTTCACGTCATCAAAGAACTGTTGGAGCGGTGCGATCCAGCGCGAGCTGGGCAGATTGCTTCCACCTTTTGCCTCCAGAACCGCTTTGGCCCAGGCGGCATCCACCTCGGGAATCTGGCCCTTGAGGTAGAGTTGATAGGTGAAGACCGCCTGGTCCCAGAGAATGCTGTAGTAGATCTTCCAGTCCTGGTGGCCGTGGCTCCACAGGGTTTTCCAGAGCGACTGTCGGTGCGCCTCGTCGGGCCAATCCTCATAGGCGTTGCCCCCTTCCCAGGAACCCAGGCGGTTATAGGCGGAACCGCTGACTGAGAACCCCCGATTGACGTCGGTACCGCCGGGAATGGAACTGAACCAGTCGTCGCTCACGGCAAACGCCTTGGCCAGGCCATTGAGTACCGAGAGTTGATGCGGCGTGAAGCTGGACAACACCGCTGCACTGTCCTGGTTCCAGGCAAAGCCGTTCATGGTCGGTGCGTCGCGCTTCGCGTAGCCCTCGTAGCCATGGAACATCTGCATCAGCCCGTCACTGTTGTCGTGCCAGGGGTCCTGGGCCGGACCGCCGAGCACAAACCGGTCACTCAGTTCGCCGTTCTGGTACTGGCTGACGAATGCCGGCGTCCCGTCCGGCATCGGGTTGCTCATGGACATATCCAGCCCGCGGAAGCCTTCGGCATCGGGGCCGACCCAGTTCAAACCGTCCTGGCGGCCGCGTTCATACAGCCAGCCCAGCACGTTGTCGAAGGAACGGCTCTCCAGCATGTAGTAAACGACGTGTTCTATCTCCCGGCGCATGAACTCGATGGTGCCGGGGGTTTTCTGCCGGAAGGCATCGACCGGCTGGCTGGGCAACGCGCCGAACAGGGTTGACTGGCCGTCAAAGCCAGGCGGCAAGGCAGCGGTATTTTCCGGCTCGTTCCCTAATGGGTTCTCGCGGCGGGCATCAAAGCGCCAGATGCGACATCCGGCAGACAGATCGCCGGGCTTCCAGGTGACCACGTGCTCCCCAACAACGGCCATGGCATCGTGCTCGTCAATCGCCGTCCAGGTGCCAGCCTGCACCGTGGGCAATGCCAGCGGCGGGTTGGACTGCGGATCGATGCTCCAGATCCGGTAGTCCGCTCCCTTGCGATCCAGCATGGTGTTGCCGATGGGATGGAGCTCCCGGTCCGCCGCAATGTCCCGGAAGCCGCCGCTCTTGAATTCACCCGCGGACAGGCAGTCGTATTCCGCCTGGGGGTCAAAGTGCCACAGTTGGTAGGTGCGCCGCCCGGCCGCGGGAATGATGCTCAGCACGTAACCCGGCAACCCAATCAGTTCGATCTGTTCGAATGAGGCGCCGAAATTCGGGCGGTAGTCGCCGAAGAACTTTTCACGGCCCCAGGTGCCATAGGCCAGCGTTTTTTCCGCCAGCGGGTTGCCGCTGTCCCGGTCGTACTTCAGCAGGCGGTAATGGATGGCGTCATCATCCGCGGTTGGCGGCGTCCAGGCCAGCAGGTAGCCCCCAACCTGCGTCAGCCGGTCGCGGGCCGGGAAACGGGCGTGATCGGCCATAGCAATCTGACTGAAGGGTTGATCGGCGCCGGGTTCGAAGGCGTAGGCGGCGTAACGATCCGCATCGGCCTGGCGCTGCAGGACGAACGCCGTGGCCCGGGACTGCGCCTCGGTCGGGGTGAAGCTGTTGTTGTCGTAGCCGAACGCCTGGTTCTGCTCTTTCATGATCGCCAGGATGGCATCGGCCTTGTCCTTTTTGACCGTACCGGTGCTCGCATCCCAGCCCCATTTTTCTGCGAAGCCGGCCAGCACCCGGTGCGGATCGTGATCGGGGTGCTCTGCCATGTGGGCCTGCCAGCCAGCGGCGATCAAATCCTGGCACATAACGGTGATCGGGGGCGGATAGTCGCCATTGGGCTTAAAGGCATCACTGAGCGGCAGGTCCGTATCGTAGAGGTACTCGCTGGGGTGATTGGCGCACAGTACCCAGGTTTTCGCCGCGGGCTGGCCCTCCTCCGTCGGCAGAATCGACAGCTCAACGATGTCCAGAACGGCGGGCGTCTGCTCGAGATGAAACGCCTGCGTGAGCCAGCTGTGGACGGGCTCGCCATAGGCGACCACGGGTTGGGTCCGGGTATTGCCCGTCTCGCTCAGTGGGCGCAGGAAGTTACGCAACTGCGCCTTGGCGTAGGGAATAAAGTCTTCGTTGTAATCCTCCAGTTCCTCGCCTGCGCCGCCGGGAGCGGCGACCGGCGCCACATCCACAATGCGTTCGACCTGGTGGTTATGGGCACCGTTAAACCCGTTTTGCGCCAGCAGACATTCCCAACGCCGGTTGGTTGGGGAATACAGGTAATCGCGGTAAGTAAACGTCTCCAGCGGCGGGAAGTGCAGCAGCTGGACCGACTTCACGTTCGCCATCGCCAGCCCGAACGGCAACAGGAATTCCCAGCCTTCACGTGCCGAATAGGGAATATTCCCGTAGTAGCTGGCCTGCGCCTCCCGGCCTGCCGCAATGTAATGAGGCACCAGCGTTTCGTAGGGGGTCATGTCATCGCAGGGACTGGTCATCTTCAGCCGGTATTGGCCATTCCCGTTGCGATACGCCTGGGCCCAGGAACCGAAATAGCCGTCGCGTTGCAGGGTCTGGCTGAATACAAAGGTGATCGCATCTTCCAGTGAGGGGCCATCATCGCCGAACTGAAACAGACCTTCGATCTCGTGGTCGTATCCCAACCCAATATCGACACTCGTACGCCTGACTTCCGTTTCTTGATTCAGCAAAACCGACTCCTCGATAGCGGCATTTACAATACGGGGTGCGATACGCGACGGCATACCGCGCCTGATGGGGCTTCTGGACGTCCACGATCCAATCTGCGGATGGAGCCTTTGCCTGGAAGCACCAGACTCTTACAAGCCAAAGCCCGGGTCCCGGTGTGGGCTGGATGCCTCCGGTCTCGGATTGGCTCGCATGGACTGGTTATTCGCAGGAGTCATAACCTGGCGCAACGTCAAACAACACGCCGGCTGGTCCGCCGCAGAGCGGAACTGGATAAAGCGTAGATGGGGTTGCCAGAGGCCGCCAGCATGAAGCGCCGGGATTTAATGGGGATTCCGTCTTCAGCCCGTAACGATCACGACGCTTCAGCCCGCTGCAACGCCTTGCCCAATGTGCCAAAGTAGGTCGCGAACGCGCGGTTCATACGTGCCCGCTCCTCATCTCGCGGATACAGGCCCATTTTCGCCTCGTCCGTTTCCCGCGTACCGCGGACCAGGAACGCATTCTTGCAGTCGGCGTCCTGCACGAAGGCCTCGAACGCGCGGGCACACAACTCCTCCGGCAGGCTGAAATACAATGTGCCCGCCGCCTTGTCCGCCGTCACCGACTGCCGGAACAGATCGCTGGGCGCCTCCCCGCTCTCATCCAGCATCACCGCCGCAAAGCAGGCCTGAAGGCGCTGGTTCAGGGGATGCTCATCGCCCTTCTCCTTGCCCAGCCATCGCTTGGACGCAAACGCCCCGGGCGGACTGCCGGCATAAAGCTTGTCGCAGATGTAGTGATCGAAAGCATGGAACCACTCATGGGCAATACTGCCCGGCCCCGCATTTTTGGCCAGCGAAAAACTCCGCGTCGCCGGTGTGTAATGCGCCGACACGCCCCGCTGCCCGCCGATGCCATATTGCAGCCCCAGGGTCCCACGCAGGGAAATCAGCGACTCCGTCCCACCCAGAATCGTCATCAGATCGCAGAGCGCGTCATAGAACAGCCCGGCGCTACGCGCCTTCTCCGGCTCCGTCACCCAACGCCCGATCTCCACCGAGCGGAACTGGAAGCGACGGCGCACATCGAGGAAAGACACGGCAGAGCCGGAACGATGATCCGGGCCGCGGCGGTAGAAGGTTCGGGGCATAGACAGGGACTTCGTGAATACTGTTTAAATATACAGCCATATTGAAATCACGAAAGGAAGAAGTCAAACGATGGCATGGCGGAGCAAACGAATCGACACTAAGATACTGTTTAAATTATAAAAATGCTGAATCACAGCAGTCCAAAGGACGATCTTGCTCGGGTTACGATGCAGGCTCGCAATATTCGTTTGGAGCTTAACAGTGATACTATTGTGTCACTATTATTCTGGTTCAGGGTGAGCCCATGAAAGTTGAGCTTGTTACCAATTTAAAGCGCCAGGCAACGAAGATTCTTGCCGACCTGCATTTGACCAAGGAGCCGATACTGATCACGGAACATGGTCAGCCATCCGCCTACCTTGTCGATGTTCAGGATTACGAGTTCATGCAGCGTCGACTTGAGTTGCTTGAGGGGCTCTCACGGGGAGAGCGTGCTGTACTTGAGGGACGAACGTACAGCCAAAGCGAAGCCAGAGAGAAAATGAGTAAATGGCTGAAGTAGTCTGGACGGAACCAGCCCTTCAAGAGTTGGACTCAATCGCCGAATATATTGCCCTGGATAAGCCTGCTGCCGCAGGCCATCTGGTCAAGGACGTTTTCGATAAGACCGAGCGTTTGGAAGATTTCCCCCAATCCGGACGGATTCCTCCAGAGCTCCCTAATTCAGTATACCGGGAGTTAGTGGTTCCACCCTGTCGCATTTTTTATCGTGAGGATGGGAATCGCGTTCTGATTCTCTATGTCATGCGAGAGGAGCGGCAGCTTCGCGCGTATATGCTTGGCAATAGCTAACCAGGGGCCCATCACGCGGGAGCATGTATCTCGGCTTCGATCAGTCGTGAATTCGGAACCTTACGCCATCATCGTTTTCGGTATCGCTGCGAGTGTCGCCATCAAATTCATTGTGGCTTTCGCGTTACTCCCGTAAACGACGCATTAGAAATGCTTCCAACAGCCCGGGCGCAAGGAATGGATGTGAATTACGACCATCGCATTTTTCGAGGCAGGACGAATTCCGAAAATGGTGAAGTCGGAGGTCAAACCACGTTTCATTATCGGCAAAGTGAAGACCGGGTTTGGGCGACATACAGCGGCGGCGACATAGTCAGCGGGCACCTCCAGGGAAAAGTCCATGCCGACGGTAGCCTGGAGTTTGTTTACCACCATGAAAATGTCGACGGTGAACTGATGGCCGGCAAATGCTTCTCAACGCCAAGCCAGGACAAGGCCGGTCATCTCGTGCTTAAAGAGCATTGGCAGTGGCTTACCGGAGATCGGACATCCGGTTATTCTGAAGTAGAGGAGATCACAGGTCATGCCTGACTAGTGAGCGCCACATTCCCGCGACCATTTCTCACTGGCATTAAAACGTAGGCTATCTCCGACACCGCGGGGATGCCTTAACCAGAAGTATTCAGGGACTTCCAACAAAGGTCCCTGAATCCTCTGATCACCCTGCTGAGGCTCGGCACGAGCGCTTGCTGCAGTTTGAACATCGGCCCCGTCAAAGCCGTCCACAATGAACGACTCAACTTATACGCTCAAGCCCCGATGAAAATTCAGATCGCCACCTCCCAGGATTGCCGGGCAATCGCAGAGTTACAGGTTCAGGCATGGCAGCACGCCTACCGTGACATATTGCCGGAACACTATCTCGACGCACTATCGGTGTCTAAAAAGGAAGCTATGTGGCATCGTTTGGTTCAGCGGCATCCAGGCCAGTTACTGGTGGCCCGTGCGACCACTGATATCGATGGATTCATTGCCTTCGGGCCTTCCCGTGACGAAGACGCCCCAAACAACCGGGCCGAGATTTGGGCCATTTATGTCTACGTCGCATCGTGGTCTAAGGGAACGGGTCGCCTACTATGGCATCAGGCATTGAAGCGCTTGGTGGCGGAAGGATTTGAGTCAGTCAGTTTGTGGGTTCTCGCGAACAATGCCAGGGCGATTCGGTTCTACGAGCGTGCGGGATTTGTATTAGAGCCAGACTCCTGTAGAGGAATTGAAATCGGCGGCACCAGCGTTAAGGCGCTTCGCTATCGGCGCCGTATCAGCTAACCACTCATACTCGAAACGCAGCCCTACAGCAGACAGCGTCCCCTGATGGGTCGTTGGCGGCGTTCCATTTGATGTTCCAGGTCCAGTAGCGTGCAAAACTTCAAAATCGCAGTCGCCCAAATACCGTCGGTTAAAGGGCGCATCGAAGAAAATATTCAAACCCACATCGAAGCCGTTGAGTGCGCCAGTGCCCACGCCGTCTCCATGATCGTGTTCCCGGAGCTGTCCCTCACCGGTTACGAGCCCCAGTTGGCCGGCAGATTGGCAATCAAGGTAAGTGATGCAAGACTACAGCCGTTTCGTGATATGGCCATCCAGCACCGTATCTGCGTGGTTATCGGCGCCCCTCTGAAATCCGACGATCGGCCTGAAATTGGCGCCATCATCTTTTACTCCAATGGACAAACAGACAGCTATGCAAAGATGCACCTTCATCCCGGCGAGGAGCATTATTTCAGGCCTGGAAATGAGATCAAACTACTGGACATTCAAAACCAGAGCGTCGCGTTAGCGATTTGTGCTGACACCAACTCACCGTTGCATGCCCGTGCGTGCGCCGACAAAGGTGCCTCAGTTTATGTTGCCGGCGCTTTAATCGGCGGCGATGGCTACGTGGCGGATACCGAAAAACTCTCCAGCTATGCCAGGGAGCACAAGATGCTCGTAACCATGGCTAACCATAACCAACCAACGGGCAACTGGAAGCCAATTGGCAAAAGCGCTGCCTGGGACCACGGCGGCTGCCTTGCCGTCGCCAGCGAGAGCACCAAAGCTCTGGTGATTTCGCAGCAGATCGATGGCCATTGGCGGTCTGAGGTTGTGGCGTTGTCATCAGGCGCCAGATTAATTTCCTGATGACATCGACTCCTCGGTGTCCTTCCAGGCATCGGAGAGATTGTCATAGGCTCGGGTGAAGCCGTCTTTCACATCCTCCCAGGCGTTGGCTGAACTGCCCTTGAGGCGTTCGTACCAATCCCCGACCTTTTCCCGCTGGGCGCGCAGGGCGTCCAGGCTTTGCTGGGTTTTCTCGCGGCTGGCTTCACTCATGTCGTCCCAGTTCTCGTCCAGGCGCCTTTCCAGCACGTCGATGCGCTGATCGAGCTCGTCCAGCGATTCCTTGATCGATGCGGCAGCTTCGTCCCGTTGCTCGGCAGAGTAGTTGCCCAGCTTGTCGATCAGGTTCTCGGTGTCGTGTTTCAGCTCTTCCATGGTGGGTGGCTGCTGGGCCTCATCGGCGCTTGCTGCCACGGGTACGACGCCCAGCAGGGCAACCAGCATCAGGTGTCGCAACCGGGGCGTTTTGGAAGTCGTGCGTGCGATCGTCATTAATGTCTCCGTGTCGATATACCAGTTATTGCGGATTGCTGTGGCAGGGCGTTAAGTCTTTACCATACTGGAATCATTGAAAGAGGACACTCATCGAATCTGGCCGGGAGACGCTCATGACCCGAACCGCAAAGACGCTGTCTTCGCTCATTTTCAGCATCATCCTGCTGATCGGCGGCAATGCCTTCCTGATGACTCTACTGGGCCTGCGACTGAGTATCGAGGGCGTCAGTCCGGGCGTCATCGGCTGGATCCTGGTGTTCTATTCCTTCGGCTTCGTGGCCGGGACGCTCTTCGCCGGGCGCATCATCGAGCGGGTTGGGCACATCCGTGCGTTTGCCGTGTTCGCGGCCATCCTGGCGGCGTCCATCCTGATCTATCCGATGGCGGTGCAGGCCGGCCTGTGGGGTGGATTGCGCGCGGTCGGTGGCTTTGTGATGGCCGGTCTGATGATCGTCATGGAGAGCTGGTTCAGCAGCAAGGCGGACAACCAGAACCGGGCCAGCCTGTTCGCGATCTACCAGATCGTGTTCTTCCTCTCGACCGCCGGCGGCCAAGTCCTGATCCGGCTGGGGGATCCGGCCGGCTACATTCCGTTCTCCCTGGCGGCCATCCTGGTCGCGCTTGCGGTGGTGCCGCTGTCGCTGACCCGCCGTGAATCGCCAACCATCGTCCAGGGCGAACGCATGTCGTTGCGCCGCCTGTATGGCAAGTCGCCGGTCGGCACCCTGGGCTCACTGGTGGCCGGGCTGCTGATCAGCGCCTTCTATGCCATGGGGCCGGTGTATGCCAACCGCATTGGATTGGATGTGGGCCAGGTCTCTAACTTCATGGCCTCCGCCATCATCGCCGCGATGATCATGGCGTGGCCGGTGGGCCGTTTGTGCGACCGGTTCGACCGCTATCGCGTGATGGTGGTGACGGCGCTGATCGCCGCTGGCTGCAGTCTGGCAGCGGCCTTTATTGGGGGCATGAGTGCCTGGGTGCTGGTGCTTTTCGTGGGACTGTACATGGGCATCAGCGCGACGCTCTACCCGATCGCCGTGGCCATCAGTAACGACCTGATGGACAGCCACCAGATCACCGCCGCCAGTACCGCCCTGCTCCTCAGCTATGGGATCGGCAGCTGCATCGGGCCTGTGGTCAGCGCGGCAGCGATGGAACTGATGGGCCCGGCGGGGCTGTTTGTCAGCAACGCCACCATTCTGGGCCTGCTGATGCTGTTCATGGTGGTCGGCCCCGGACGCCGCAAGCATCCGAGTGTGGAGGAGCAGGAAGACTACTACATGACCACGCCTGAGGTGGCCATCGCGATGGCGGACCTCGATCCGCGGAATCCAGATTTCGAGGAGCACCCGGCCGAAACGACCGAGGAACCGGTCGAGGAGGAATCCGGCGAGCGGCGCGAGGCCGGCTAGGCCATTGCGCCCGCCGGTTTTGCTACGTGTTTATACGGATCGGCCTGTGGGTGTTCAGCCCGTAGACACCGTTCTATGATGGACGGTTCCGTACGATTAACGTGAGACGTATACCGTGGCGTCACTGAACATGCATCTGCTCTCCGCCTTTATTCCCACCTTTTTCCTAGTGTCGCTGACGCCGGGAATGTGCATGACGTTGTCCCTGTCGTTGGGGATTACCATCGGCGTGCGCCGTGCGATGTGGATGATGGTGGGCGAGCTGCTGGGCGTGGGTCTGGTGGCGACGGCGGCCGCGGTGGGTGTGGCGACATTTATGCTCGAGTACCCGACCGCGTTTGCCCTGTTCAAGTATGCGGGGGGCGTCTATCTGGCCTGGCTGGGCATCCAGATGTGGCGCTCGCGCGGCAAGCTGGCGCTCGGGGATCAGGATAAGCCGGCACCGGCGGCTTCCCCCTGGCAGCTGGCGACGCAGGGTTTCGTGACGGCGATTGCCAATCCCAAGGGCTGGGCGTTCTTTATTGCCCTGCTGCCCCCATTTATCGACAGCAAGCTGCCCATGGCACCGCAGCTGACGACGCTGATCCTGATTATCCTGGGTCTGGAATTCATCTGCCTTCAGATCTACGCCCACGGCGGTCGCAAGCTGAGCCAGGCGCTACGTCGCGGTGGCGGCGTGCGCACGGTCAATCGCGTGGCGGGCACCCTGATGATGGGCGTGGCCGCCTGGCTGGCACTGGGCTGATCTTCATGCCTCCCGAAAGAACTGTTCGATCTGTCTGGCCTGGGTCTGCGCGTCCTTGTAGCCCAGGCTGATCAACTCCCGGCAGAAGCGGTGATCGAACATCAGGTAACTCGCCAGACTGGAGCCGGGCGTGTACGCCTCGCTGCTCGCGCCCGCCAGTTTCCGCAACACCAGCGGCATGTTGTCCAGGTGACGGGTGGCGATTTCGCCAATGTCCTCGCTGGGGGAAATTTCCAGCAGATGCACCGGGCGCAGGTCCAGTCCGGACTCTTCCAGCTTTTTCTTCGGCACCAGTTCCAGCAGTTGGTTGATCAGCCGCAGCCGGTCGATGTCGTAGTCCAACGTGTCCAGGAACATGCCATTAAAAACGTGGGCCAGCACCTGACTGAACCCCGGCATCGGTGGCTGCTTGGGGCGACCGGGAAAACACACGTGGTTGGCACTGACCCCCACCACAATCACCCGTTCCGCCCCCAGGCGCAGCGCCGGGCTGATATGGGCCATCTGCCGGGTGACGCCATCCCCGAAGTACTCGCGGTTGATCTTCACGGGGCGAAACACGGTAGGAATCGCCGATGACGCCATGATGTGGTCCAGCGTCAGATTGGTCCGCGCTCCGGCCCGCTGCCCTGTGGTCCAATTGGCCTTGTCCTTGCCCGCCTGGAAAAAACACACGTTCTGCCCGGTCGTATAGCCGCAGGCGTTGATGCCCACGGCGCTGAGTCGATCCTCGTCGATCGCCGTTTTCAGGGCACCGAAATCCACCTCTTTTTCCAGCAAGGCACGCAGCGGGCTGTTGTTGAGCAATGACATGGGTTTTTCACCGGTGCTGTCGGTGATCAGCCGTCGTGCGACGTCGCTGACGTTTCGCAGGATGTCATAACTGTGGCTCTTGTAGATCTGGTCGATCGTCAACTCGGACCAGATGCCTTCCAGGCGCGCGATGTTATGCCGGAACACGCCGCCACCGCTGGCAATGGCCACCGCATTGATAGCGCCGGCCGACGTGCCGGTAATGACCCGGAAAGGGTGCGCCCAGTCCGGATACATCTCCGATATCGCCTTCAGCACGCCGACCTGATAGGCGGCCCGCGCGCCGCCACCGGTGAGGACCACGCCCGTCTGCATCACCCACTCCTGTTCCGCCCGAATCGGTTAACCGTTCCCATAGGATAGTCGAAGCCCTTGGCGGTTCCGGCGACCGGATGACTCAGGCCACCTCCGACGCTAAACTGGGGCGCCTCTGCTCACCCTTCTGATTCCGGGAATTCACTATGACGCTCGCCACCTGGCTAACGGTTGTCACCATCTGTGTTCTGGGCGCCATGTCGCCGGGGCCGTCACTGGCGGTGGTGCTCAAGCAGACCCTGGCCGGTGGCCGGCGCAACGGTGTGGCCGCGGCCCTGCTGCACGGTCTGGGCGTGGGGTTGTATGCGCTGCTGAGCATCATCGGCCTGGCGGCCGTGATCAAGGCGTCGCCGGTAGCCTTCGGGCTGCTGCAATGGGGTGGCGCGCTCTACCTGGCCTGGCTGGGGATGAAAGGCCTCACCTCAAAACGCCGTGAGAACGGCAATCTGCCGGAGGTTCCGACCACCTCCAGTGCGGCGCGGGATGGCTTTCTGGTGGTATTCCTGAACCCCAAGATTGCGGTGTTCTTCATCGCCCTGTTCAGTCAGGTGGTGGGCGTGGACACCTCCTTCGTGGCCAAACTCGGTTACGCCGCCACGGCGATGGTGATTGACGGCGGCTGGTACCTGATCGTCGCCTGGCTGTTTTCCAACCCGCGCTGGCTGTCCCGGTTGCAGCACCACACCGTCTGGTTCGAGCGCCTGTTCGGCGCCATCCTGGTGGGGCTGGCGGGTCGGCTGGTCCTGGGTATACTGCGCCACTGACATCGACACCGGCCCGGGGCGAGTGGCAGGCGTATCGCCCCGGAAGATTCGGATTACCACCCACCTCTTTCCTTTGATGACCGATCCCGCCTATGCTGCAGCAGGGATCGACAAAAAAGAATCCCCCATACCCGTGCGGTCGTATCCATTTTCGTGATCCTCACTGGAGAACGGCAATGAACATCACCATGACCGAGGCCCGTCTCAGACCGGAAACCCACATCGACCTGCTCGAACTCGTTTCCATGGAAGGGCGCTACTACATGGCGCGCTTTTATATTGGCGAGGACGCCTTCATTCTCGTCAATCGGGAGCAACGACCGGTGCTCTTCACCAGCACGTGTGACGCCCGGGACGCATTCCACCACTTCCACATCCATCAGATCGAGATCATCCCGCCGTCTGGAACTGACGAAATGGTCGGCATGACCAGCGATTCGGTGACGGAAATGCGGGTACGGTTTTAGACGGTGTGGAATGGGCCCCGACGGATGGCCGGGGCCCGGGCGGTCAGTCGTTGAGGGTAGTGTAAACGAGCGTGGACATATCGGTATTGTCGGAGCCCGGCACCTCGATGTACCGATCCCCACTGCCCCACAGCTGCCACCACGCGCGTTTGTTGTAGGTGCGGCTGGCGAAGTCCACCAGCAGGCCGTTGAGCGCGGTGTTGTTCACCACCGGTACCGAAATGTTCCCCACTTCGCTACCCAGTACGCCACTGTGGGTGGCGCCCTCGTTCATCAGGATCGGGTAGTGATTGTAGTAGAGACTCGAGGGCGCGTCCTGGCTGGAGACCTTGCCGGCCAGGCTCAGGTTGGACACGCAGGAGTCGATGGCATTGGATGACGCCGAACCGCAGGACGAATGGGTCGGCACCACGCCATCGTCCGTGCCGTCGATAAACGGTTTGGTGACGCCGCCGTAGGACGCACCGCCCGCCACGAATCGCAGGCGAGGAATGCGGTTGGGGCTGACGGCCAGGTTGCGCGCCACGTTGGTTTGCAGGTCGTTGACCACGCCCAGTTTGCCGGGCTGCGGGTCAATGCCGGTGAACAGCTTCACGGCCGCCTTGACCGGCGCCAGATACCAGCTGTCGTTGTAGGCCACGCTCACCGCCAGATCCGCCAGGTCCGTGCCGCCACCGGCGCCGGAGAAGTCCAGCGAAGCCAGTATTTTCAGCGGCGGCAGGCCGTCTGCTGCGAGCCAGCGGGCCTGGTTGTCCAGCAGGTAACGGGTCACCAGGTCGCCGGTGGAATGGGAAACGACGATGCAGTAATCGTTGCACAGCCCTTCCTGGGCAATCGCCTTCACTTGCTGGTAGGCCTGCTGGGCGATCTTGCCTTCGACGCGGCCATCACTGGCCCAGTCGATCCGGGCTTCGGACCGGGAGAGCCAGAAGGTGCGCCAGTAATCCTCGCCGTTGGCTTTGACCGCATCCATATCCGCCGGTGGCGACGCCAGGTCTTCCTGCTGGAAGCCGTGAACCAGGATGACGTTGTGTCCGGCCAGCTGCGCCAGCGCGCCTGTCGAGCAGGTTGCGGCCATCAGGGCGACCGCTATCGTTGTTTTCTTCATGATGTGCTCCGTGTGAGTCGATGTTGTTGTTTTTCCTCACTGCGCCTTCCCGAACCGCCTTCAGACATGACGGTGCCACCGTCGACAGACAACGGCCTCTGATACGGGAAGGTTGCGTTGACCGGGTATCACTCCGGTCTCGTCCGGCGGGCCACTGCGCCACTGCACCTTCAGGCGGTGCGACCTCAGGGCGGACTCGACGGTCGATCAGGCTCCGGTTGCCATCTTTCTCAATATTGCGGCCCGTTGCTCTGATTCGGGATCCCTCGCGGGGATGTCTTCCAGGCGATCCAGCCCCGAGGCGTCGACATCAAAGCCGTCCTCAGGGCCGAAGGCGTAATCGGTCCGGTCACCCGGTCGCGCGGGCAAGCGTCGGATCTGAAGCCCCTTGAGCTGGAGCGTGCCACGGCGGCCGGCCATCACAGAGCCGTGGGCCCGCAGTTCAATATCAGCTTTGGAGCCATCCAGGCGCTGCTCGTGGCTCAGATGCGCCACCGGCTGGCCATTGACGTAGAGATTGGCGCTCAAGGCATAGAAGCCGGCTTCGTCGGGCTCGAACTCGACCGGGATCACCAGATTGTTGTTCTCGATGCGAGTCGTGCCCACGCCACCGAAATCGCCCAGATGGGGTTCGATCGAGAGGGTCGAGACATGGCGCACGGTCTGGCCGTCCACCCGGGCGGACACGATCAGCCGGTATTCGCCGGGCTCGCGGTCGCTGTCCAGCTCGCCCTGGTAGATCCCTTCCGGGGTTCGGGTCAGCGTGGTGCCGGTCTGCGTGCCCGATTGCTCCCCCGTCGCTTCGAGACGGGCTTCGACCCGCTGGCCGACTACCATCGGCCCTTCCAGGCTGGCGACCACCAGGATCGTTTCGCCGCGGGTAAAGCGGTACTTTTCCAGGTTGACGGTGAAGCGCCCGTCATCGGCCAGCGGCAGGGTGACCGCCTGGTATTGATTGCCCGCGTAGGCTTTCGCCTGATCGGGCGAGATGGGTACGGAATAAGCGGGATAGCGAGACGCCGCCTCGTACTGGTCGGCCACCTGCGCCAGCATGAAACGGATGGGACTGTCGCCCGCGGGTGGCTTGGGCGTCGAGCGCTGCGCTGGCGCCGGCCGGGGGACGGTCTGCGCCTGGGGTGTCGCCTTGGCCTGCGCGGTTACAGCCGCAAGGGCGCGCGGGTCTCCGTCATCGGGGACCTGTGACAAGGCAAAGCCAATGCCGGCCGCGGTGCCGACACAGGCCAGAATGAAAAGCGGGCCACGCCAGTGCATTGACCACTCCGTTGATGTGTCTCGTTGTCTTGTTGTTATTGGTTAAAACGTACACACCCACGGATTGGCTTACAAACCGTTACTGTTCAATTTGCAGCCCCAGTTGTCGAATTGCCTGTGATGGCCGTCACATTCACTGACTCTGCTCGGCCCCCCGCAGCATCGCTTGCAGCAGCTCTTCGGCATCAAACTTGGTCAGGGCCTCGTTGGCGCCCACCTGGTTGGCGTAGCTGACACTCATTTCGCTGTTCAGCGACGTGTGGAGAATAATGTAGGGCTGCCTGAGGGAACCGTTGTCACGGACCTGGAACGCCAGTTCGTAGCCGTCCAGACCGGGCATCTCGATGTCGCTCACCAGGATATCGATGGGCCGCCCCTCGGTACCGGCGTTGAGCAGGATCTGCAGCGCCTCGTCGCCGTTGGTGGTCACGAAATAGGGAATGTCCTTGCTGTCGAGCACGTCGGACAGCTGTTTGCGCGCCACCTGGGAATCGTCCACCAGCAGGATATTGAGGGACTTCAGGGTCTCCCGCTGGACATCGGTCAGCACGACCTCGTCCGCGGCCACCGCGCTGGGGTAGACCATCGACAGCAGCAACTCCACATCCATCAACTGGATGACCTCGCCCTCGATGTCCAGCAGTCCCGTGACGAACGCCCGCTTGCCCAGGGCCGAGGGCGGGGTCTTCACCTGCTTCCAGTCCGCTTCGATGATCTTGCGCACGCTGCGCACCACGAAGCCGATTTCCTTGCGCTGGATATCGGTCACGATCACGGAGCTCTGCTGCAATTCCTCGCGCGTCAGGGGCGGATAGCCCACCGCCGCGCCCATGTCGATGACCGGGACGGCGGACCCGCGAAACGTGGTGGTGCCGATCACCGACGGATGACTGTGAGGCAGCTTGGTGAGCTGCGGCAACGGCATGATTTCCCGGATCTTCAGGGTACCGATGGCAAACGATTTCTGGCCGGACAGGCCGAACAACAACAGTTTCTGGGCTTGATGGCTTGGATTGGACATCGTGTTCAGCGATCCCTGGTCAGCGTGTGGTCCGGCTGCGGACGGCGTGGGCCGTCGGCAGCGGGTCAACCTATCGTTAATGAATACTGTTGAACTTAAACCGCCAGGACGAATGGTTCAATTTCCGTTTGTGTCTCGTCACGTCCTGCATCAACGTCCGTGGTAAAATACGGTCACCCGGAACGGTCCTGCCGGACACCGGGTCTCCCGATCGGGAGCATCATGGAACGTTCACTTCGGTGAAGGAGGTTAACGCCATGATCAGTGACAAACTCCGCAACTACCTTGAGAGCAATTCGGTGCATTACCGCACCCAGTTGCACGAACCGACCATCGGTTCGTCCCGTACGGCCCAATCGGCGCATGTCCGCGGCCGGGAATTCGCCAAGACCGTCGTCATCAAATCCGGTGGCCGCCTGTTCATGACGGTTCTGCCGTCCACCGACCAGGTCCACCTGGATCAGCTGAAACAGGCCATGGGCACCCTGGACATGGAGCTGGCCAGCGAAGACGACATCACCAAAGCCTTCCCGGACTGCGAACTGGGCGCCATGCCGCCTTTCGGGAATCTCTACGATATGGATGTCTTTGTCAGCGAGCACCTGCGGGAAGACGATCACATCGCCTTCAACGCCGGCAGTCATGACGAGGTCATGCATATGAGCTATCAGGACTACGACCGACTGGTTCGGCCTCACGTCCTGCACTTCTGATGCACCGTCCGGGGCCGGTGCCCGGCTGCAGCACCGGCCCTCCTTTTCATCCCCTATGCGCTACCACCGCAGCCACTTGCCACGTTGACGGATGATCTATACTCAATCCTGACAGCTCTCGCATCCGACCATGGCCATGGTGGAACACCTCGTGAATGACCAGGGCAACCAGCTGCGGCTGTCGCCCAACCGTTCCCTGAGCTGGCGTGGCAATATCCATGTCTGGCTGGGGTTGCTGATCATTATGGCCGGCATCAACACCGGCATGTGGCTCGCCGGCGCCTGGGTTATCCTGCCGTTTGCCGGACTGGAACTGGCGGCCCTGGCCCTCGGGTTCTACCTGACCGCCCGCCAGTGTCGGCGTCAGGAGCTGTTGTTGATCGCACCGGAACTGTTGCGGCTGGAGAAAGGCATTTTCCACAAGGAGACGGAGTGGACCCTGCCTCGTCGTGCCACCCGCATTCACCTGGTGGCGGCCCGGCACCCCTGGACGCCGCCCCGGCTGTTCCTGTTGCACCAGGAGCTGGAAATCGCACTGGCGCCTTTCCTGAATATGGATGACACCCGACTTCTGGTGGACATCCTGGAAGGCCAGGGTCTCTGCGCCGAACGGCGGCAACCGGATCAGGGCGTGTGGTTCTGAGGCGGGTGTCGATGATAACGATGCAGTGATCCAGCTCCCATAGGGTTGCGTACAGATAGGACGCAACCATTCAAGAGTGGGGAAACGGTTGAATTTGCTCAGTTCGTCCCCATATCGAGAAACAATGCGGTCGACGCCTCATAACCGCATGGGTTTCAAGAGCATTCTGTACCTGATTTTTTGTGTACACCAAAAACTCACGGAAGAGGATGAAATCATGGAACGTTTCGAAGCCGCGGATGCGGAGGACTATTTCCCAGCCTCCCCCTCACGCCCCGTCTATCCGGACAATCTGGCGATAGCCACGGGCATCACAACGGCCTGCCTGTCGGCTGCCGTGCTCGTCATGCTCAACCTGCAGGACATCCTGCCGGGTCTGGCACAGCATCTCGGTCAGCCGCTGCCTTACGAACACAAGCTGTGGTTGTTACCGACCAGCATCGTTGTCCTGTTTGCCAGCTCGATCTGGACCATGGGGCATCTGCGAACCGCCGATCACGAGGTTCATTGACGTTCAACCAACCAGAGGAGATCTTTTGGATACTTCGCAATCGATGATCAAGATCAAGCCAGCCAAGGGACTTTGGATGGCCAAGCACACCGGGCCGCACACGGAAGAGATTGTCAGCCTGTTTGGTAGTAACGTGCTGCCAACCGCATTTGCCAGCGATACCCCCCGTGACGTTGTGATTGCCGCCTTGCGCAAGCGCAACCCCGGCTTTGCCGTTCTCTAGAGAACCGGCGGGTGCCGAGCCCTGATCCATTCCTGCACGATCCAACGTAGATGCCGTGGACTCATGTGAAGCCAGCGGCAACGTTGGTAAAAGAAAAATGTTGGAGGGATATTGCATGAACCGATACCGGAACACCGCTATCGCCTTGGCCGCCTCGCTTTTTGCCGCCGGCGCCGTCCAGGCCGACGCGCCCATGGTGAAGACCCAGGCGCCGGGTTATTACAGCACGATGCTTGGCGACTTCGAAATCACCGCACTGTCTGACGGCACAGTCCAACTGCCAGTCGACAAGCTGCTGCTGAATACCAACGAAGCGCATGTGCGCGACGTGCTGAAAGCACACTTCCTGTCCGCACCGCTGGAAACGTCCGTCAACGGCTACCTGATCAACACGGGCGACAAGCTGGTCCTGATCGACACCGGCGCCGGCAGCCTGTTCGGCCCGACGCTGGGCAAACTGGAAAGCAACCTGGAAGCCGCGGGTTACACGCCGGATGAAGTGGACGAAATCTACATCACCCACATGCATCCGGACCACGTGGGCGGCCTGATCTCCGACGGCAAGGTCGTCTTCCCCAATGCCACGGTCCGCGCGGCCCAGGCCGACGCCGACTACTGGTTGAGCAAAGACGAGATGGAATCGGCACCAGAAGGCAAACTGGGCTTCTTCAAGGGCGCCATAGCCTCCCTCAACCCCTACGTTGAGAGCGGCCACTTCAAGGCCTTCAGCGGCAAGACCGATCTGGTCGACGGCATCGAGGCCATTCCGGACCATGGCCACACGCCGGGCCACAGCATCTACCATGTGGAAAGCGACGGCCAGTCCCTGATGCTCATGGGCGACCTGATTCACGTGGGGTCGGTTCAGTTCTCCGAGCCGTCCATCGCCATCCAGTTCGACAGCAACCCGGACCAGGCCGTCAGCGCCCGTGAATCCGCGTTCGACAACGCGGTGGATACCGGCACGCTCATCGGCTCGGCCCACCTGTCGTTTCCGGGCATGGGTCACCTGAAGGCAGCCGGCGACGGCTATGATTTCATCCCGGTGAACTACGACGCGACGGTCGTGCCACCGAAGTCGGAATAACGATACCCGGAGACCTGTCCGAGTATCCCAAGGCGCCCTCGTGAGGCCGTGTGGAAACTGCTGCGCTTGGCTATACGGCGTTGGAATTGACCTCAAAATGCTCATTTATTGCACATAAACTGCGCTTTTTCGGCCAATTCCGCCTTGTCTAGCCTGCGCTCGCGACGTTTTCACACGGCCTCCTCGCGGCGCCTTTTTTGTGGGCCGGTCAGACGGTGGGGAGATGCGTCAGCGGCAGCGCCGTCGTGTGCTTCATGGTTTCCATCACAAAACTGGCACTGACATCCGACAGGTTGGCGCGGATGATCTGGCGATACAGACGGTCGTAATCCGGCATGTCCGTGACCACCGCCTTGATCAGGTAGTCCAGATCACCGCTCATGCGATGCACTTCCAGAATCTCCGGAATGTCCGCCAGCACCTCCCGGAACTGCTCGGACCATTGGTCGTTGTGCTGATTGGTGCGAATGGAGATGTACACCGTGAGCGGCAGGTTCAGCTTTTCCGGGTCCAGCAGGGTCACCCGCTGACGAATGACGCCGCTTTCCTCCAGCTTCTGGATGCGCCGCCAGCAGGCGGATTTGGACATGCCGACCTTCTCGGCCAGGTCGCCCACGGACAATCCCGCATCCCCCTGCAGCCACTCCAGTAGCTGCCGATCCTGCCTGTCGAGCATGCCTCACCCCACTATCGAAATATAATTTCAGATAAGACCACAACCAAAGAACGATTGTTCGATGTTGATCGATATTAACGCAAAAACAGAAACAATGTGCAGCCCTGGACGCCGTAAACTGGACGGACATTCGATAACAGGGCCAGCACCATGACCGACCTGATCTCCCGAATTCGCGATGCCGTGATTGGCGAGCAGCAACTGATTCCCACGCCGTTTGGCGAGCGCCCGCTGGTCTATGCCGATTACACCGCCTCCGGCCGTTCGCTGGCGATGATCGAATCGGTCATCCGGGATCGGGTCCTGCCCTTCTACGCCAACACCCATACCGAAGCATCGTTGACCGGCGCCCAGACCACCGCCTTCCGCGAGCAGGCGCGTCAATCGATCCGCGACGCGGTCGGCGCCACGGACGACGATGCGGTGATTTTCTGCGGGTCGGGCGCCACGGCGGCCATCCACAAGCTGATCGACATCCTCAACCTGCGCCTGCCGGCGGACCTGGATGCCCGACACCGCCTGGCCGAGCAGATTCCGGAGGCCGAACGGCCCGTGGTGCTGGTGGGGCCTTACGAACATCATTCGAACGAACTGCCCTGGCGCGAAACGATTGCCCGCGTGGTTCGCATTCCCCTGGACGACCGGGGGCAACTGGATCTGGCCTCACTGGAACAGGCACTTGAACGCCACGCGGACCGCTCACTGGTGATCGGGAGCTTCTCGGCGGCCTCCAACGTCACCGGCATCCGCACCGACGTGGACGCCGTCACCCGGCGGCTGAAACGCCATGGCGCCCTCGCCTTCTGGGACTATGCCGCCGCTGGCCCCTACGTGGCGATCCATATGCAGGGCGAGACCGGGGCCGCCAAAGACGCCCTGTTCCTGTCACCCCACAAGTTCATCGGCGGGCCGGGCACGCCAGGCGTGCTGGTGGTGAAAAAACAGCTGCTGAACAACCGCGTGCCGGCCGTTCCTGGCGGCGGCACGGTGTCCTACGTCACGTCGACATCGCACCGTTACGTGGCCAATCCGGAGCGTCGGGAGGAAGGCGGGACGCCGGCGATCATCGAATCCATCCGCGCCGGACTGGTGTTTCGCCTGCAGCAGTCGGTGGGCACGGACACCATCGAATCCCGTGAGCAGGCCTTTGTAAAGCGGGCGCTGACTGAATGGCAAAGCAATCCCAACCTGGACATCCTGGGGCCGACCGACGTGCCGAGGCTGTCCATCGTGTCATTCCGGGTGCGTCACGGCGCGCAGCATCTGCACTACGGCTTCGTGGTCGCCCTGCTCAACGACCTGTTCGGCATCCAGGCCCGGGGCGGCTGTGCCTGCGCCGGTCCCTACGGTCATGAACTGCTGGGGATTAACGAAGCCACCAGCCAGGCCATCGAGAGCCAGGTGGTTGCCGGCGAATCGCTGCTCCGGCCAGGCTGGGTGCGTCTGAACTTCAATTACTTTATCGACGACGCCACCTTCAACTACCTGGTGCACGCCGTGAACCTGATCGCAGAGAACGGCTGGCGTTTGCTGCCGGCCTACCGCTACGACCGCGCGGCCGGCGTCTGGCATCACTCTTCCGGACGGGCGCCGTTGGAAAGTTTGGGGGATATCGACTTCAACCGGCCGGACGAACCGACGCCGCGCAGGAATCAGCGCCCGCTGGCGGATTACCTGACCGCCGGAGAAGCGATTCTGACATCCGGATCCGTCGGGGACGCGGTGGAGACCATGACGCTGTCACCGGAAGCCGAAGCCCTGCGCTGGTTTGTCCGGCCACAGGATGTGGCCTGAAAGCTCAAGGATCAGGCGGTCGCGGTCCGGCGCGAGGTCCAGGACGACCAGGAATACAGCAGCAACGCCGCCCAGATGACGATAAAGCTCAGCAGCTGGATCTGGCTCAGCGGCTCGTTGAAGACGAACAGCGCGATCAGGAACTGCAGGCTGGGGTTGATGTACATCAGGAAGCCCACCGTCGCCAGACGCAGGCGGCGGGCCGCACCGGCAAACGCCAGCAGCGGCAGCGCGGTGACAACGCCACTGGCGATCAGCAGCGTGGTGGGTCGCAGTCCCTCGGCGAAATGGGATTGTCCCAGGTGGTCCAGCCAGCCCAGGGCCAGCAGCCCGACCGGCAGCAGCAGGAGCGTTTCCACGAAAAGACCGGACAGGCCGTCCAGCTCCACCTGCTTGCGTAACAGGCCGTAGGTGCCGAAGGTCAT
The DNA here is from genome assembly GCF_003789045.1 of Marinobacter sp. R17. Taxonomy (NCBI): domain Bacteria; kingdom Pseudomonadati; phylum Pseudomonadota; class Gammaproteobacteria; order Pseudomonadales; family Marinobacteraceae; genus Marinobacter; species Marinobacter sp. R17. The sequence goes on from NZ_RHGZ01000001.1 coordinate 403,443, forward strand.
CGCCAGCACCAGCGTAATCCATGGCAGGCTTCCGAGCAGCACCAGCTGGATCAGGATACCGACCCCCGCCAGCCCGACGGCCACACCCTGCAGCCGCTCCATCCGCTCACGCAGCACCAGCATGCCCAGGCCCACATTCACCAGCGGCGTCAGGAAATAACCCAGGCTCGCCTGCAGCACGTGGCGCGATTCCACCGCATAGATGTAGATGCCCCAGTTGGTGGCAATCAGGATCGCGCAGCCCAGCACCCGCCACAGCTTTCGCGGATTGGCAAAGGCCGCCTTGACCGGCAGCCAGCGGCGCAGCACACAGATCACCACCGCCAGGAACACGCTGGACCAGATCACCCGGTGGATCAGCACTTCGTAGGCCGGCACATCCTGGAACAACGCAAAGAACAGCGGAAAGCAGCCCCACATGGTGTAGGCCGACAGTCCGAACAGAACGCCCTTGGTGGTCTCAGAGGTGTTGGCTGGCATGGTGTGCGGTCCCCGAAAAAAGACAGCCAATCTATCATAGGGCACGCGCCCCGAAACGGGACAGTTGGCGGTTGCTGTACCGGCACAGTTAATTCATTTCCTCAGATGCCCCCGCCACGGATTCCTCACAAAAACAGGTGCCAAATTCACGGCTCTGGCCAATAATTCAGACAGGCCACCCAGCCGGGTCCGGCCGGGCGATGGTGCGCACAACGATGCTGGTCCTGGATCCTGAAAACCGCCATTACGATGTGGCGATCATTGGCAGCGGCCCTGCCGGCATTACACTGGCCCTGAGCCTGGCCCGGCTCACCCCGCTTCGCATCGCGCTGCTGGAAAGCGGGCTGCTGGATGCCGACCCGACCATCCAGGCCCTGGCCCGCGCCCAACTCCGGGGAGACCTGGGCGAGGCCTATTTCCCGATGCACACCCAGCGCCGTTTCGGCGGCAGCTCCACCATCTGGGGCGGGTACTGCGCCGTGCTGGAGGAACGGGCCTTTATGGCCGGCGACTGGCCGATCCCCTATTCCGAACTCAAACGCTGGTACCCGGCCGCAGCCGGCATGCTGGAACTGCCGGACAACGCCTACACTCGCCCGCACGTGACCATCGAAGGCACCCGGGACATCGTCTACAAACCGTTCTACCTCAGCCCGCCGGTGCGGTTTAACGAGAAATACGGCGACGAGGTCATCAGCCATCCCCGTATCGATTTAATCCTGGGACACACCTGTACCCGGCTGGAAGCGTCCGGCCGTCAGGTCCGCCGCCTGCTGTTACAGGACTCGCTGGACACCGCCCGCGCCCCGGTTCGACTGCGGGCGGATACGGTCGTCCTCGCCTGCGGCGGCGTGGGCAATCCGCGCCTGCTGCAACTGTCCGGTATTGGCCAGGACCTGCCGGTCGGCGTCGGCTTGATGGAGCACCCGCACATGTATGCCGTCGCCAACATGTACCTGGACTGGCATCGCCTGCAGGATGTGGTGGATCGCCGCGCCAATGCCGTCCACGCGCTGCAGCTTGCCGACGCTTACTGCGTGGCCCACGACGCCCTGTCGTTCAGTGCCGATTTCAACCTGCAGCAACTGGTGTCGGAACCGCTGCTGGGCGAACGCCGGGAGGCGCTGTTCACGCCCGTCAGCCTACGGGCGGAGATCGCCCCCAATCCGGCCAACCGGGTCGGTGACAGCGACGAACTCAACGCCCTGGGCCAGCCACTGCCGCGCATCGACTTCCATTACCGCTTCCGGCAACAGGCGCACCGGACCTGGCAACTGTTTGCGGACGCCCTGCTGCGCACCGGCCTGGGCCGACCGTCGACCCTGCGCCCGGATTTCCAGCTCCACAGCGGCGGCCACCTGATGGGCACCACCCGCATGGGCACGGACCCACGCCAGTCCGTGGTCGATATCAACGCCCGGGTGCACACCACGGATAATCTCTATGTGGCGGGTTCGTCAGTGTTTCCCGCCGGCGGCGCCTCGAACCCCACCTACACCATCATCGCCCTGACCCTACGCCTCGGCGATCACCTGGCTACTCGACTGGGAGGAAACGCCGATGCGACGTCGTGATCTGTTGAAAGGGGCCGGGGTGATCGTGGGACTTGGCCTGACCGGCTGCGCGCCCTGGGTGCAGGACGACACCGCGGCCACCGAAGCCGCTCCCAGTTTGTCCGATCAATTGGCGGAACTGGCGGATGCCCGCTTCAGCGCCAGCGCCAAAGGCCTGAGCAGCCAGGTGCTGTTCGATCGCCTTCGCCAAAACGGCGTGCTGTCCACACAACGGGGGATCAACACGGGCAAACTGCGCGGCCTGGCCCGCAAGGAACCGCTTATCCAGTATCAGGGGTTCTATTACAGCCGGTCGGAACTGGCGCTGTACAACCTGGCCTACCTGGTCCACAAGCCAACCCTGGGGCGCTAACCTGCTTTGCGGGTGGAACCGCGCCCCATGGCCAACACCGCCAGCAGCGCCGAGCCCACCATCAACAACAGCGCGACGGCGTTGAGCACGGGCGTCGAGCCTTCCCGCAGCCGGTTGAACAGGGCCACCGTCAGCGGTGTGTCACTGCCGGTCAGCATCACGGTGGTGTTGAAATTCTCGAACGACATCAGGAACGCCATCGCCGCCGCGCCGAAAATCGACGGCAGCAGCCACGGCAGCGTGACCGTGAACCAGGCCACCACCGGTGTGGCGCCGAGATTGAGGGCGGCTTCTTCCAACTGCCGGTCAAACTTGCGTAAACGGGCGGCAATCACCAGCGTACACAGCGTCGTGATGAACGCCACCTGCCCCGCCACAACCAGCGGCATGCCGGGCCGAAACATATCCAGTTCGATACCCCACTGTTGCGACACCGAATTGGCCATGCCGCTGTAGAACACCAGGATCGACACGCCCAGGATCACACCGGGAATCACCAGCGGCAGCAGCATCACCAGATACAGGAATTCCTTGCCGCGAAACTCCAGCCGCTCGAACAGGATGGCGTTCACGCAGCCCAGGCACACGCAAAGCAGCGTCACCCAGAAAGCAATCACCACGCTGACCCACAGGGCGGACAGCAGGCCGTCGTCATGGAACAGCCCGGTGCGCCCGTTTGAGCCGTCCGCAAAGAACCAGTCCAGCGTAAAGCCTTTCCAGGGCAGCGACGGAAACGACGCGTCGTTGAAGGCGAACACCGCCGTCACCGTCAGCGGCATCGCCAGATAAATGAAGAACAACACCAGATACGCCAGATAGATCCGGTCGAACCATGCGGAGCGCGGTACGGAACGAATCATCAGCCCATCACCTTACGCAGGTTCTGCCCGGTTACCCGCAGCCCGAGCCAGACGATCACCGACGACAGCACCAGCAGGAGCACGCCCAGCGCGGCGCCCTGCTCCCAGTTAAAGCGGGTGATGAACTGGGTAAAGATCTGCTCGGTGAACCAGGCGCTGTCCTTGCCGCCCATCAGGATCGGCGTCAGGTAGCTGCCCAGGGTCAGCATGAACACCACAATGCAGCCGGACACCACGCCAGGCATGGCCCAGGGCACGATGATTTCCCGCAGCACCGTCCAGTGGTTACCGCCCAGATCGTAGCCGGCTTCCACCAGGTTTTCGTCCATGCCGTCCAGCGTGGTCACCAGCGGCACCACCATGAACAGCAAGCCGTTGTAGACCAGACCGATGATCACGGCGGCGTCGTTGTAGAGCATTTCCACCGGACCGTCCGCCAGCCCCAGCGCCTGCAGCCAGGTGCTGAACAGGCCGCTCTCGCGCAGCAGGATCATCCAGCCGTAGGTGCGCACCAGCTCGCTGGCCCAGAACGGAATCAGGCACGCCAGGAACAGGAAGCCCTTGGCCCGGCCGCGGGCCAGCCGGGCGATGTACCAGGCAATGGGAAAGGCAATCACCAGCGTCAGGAAAGTGGTGAACAGGGACATCACGCCCGTGCGCACGAAGGTCCGCCAGTAATAAGATTCGGAAAAGAAGTTCTGGTACTGCTCCAGCCCCAGGGTCACCGTGTCCCAGCTTTCCCGCACGTGGAACGACACCCGCAGCATCTGCAGATGAGGCAGCAGCACCAGCAGGACAATCCAGAGGACAAACGGCGTCATCAACAGGCACAGGGACAGCTTGCTCGCGCTTGATCTCACACGCGCTCTCCGGCAAACACCGTGGCCCGCTGCGGGTCCCAGCCCAGTTGGATGGCCGAGTCCGGCGACAGGTTCGAGACCGAGCCGTCCTGGGGCAGCCGAGCGAAGATGGTCTGGTCCGCCACGCCCGCTTCGATCCGGCTGTTGGCGCCGTCAAACAGGGTCGTCGTCACGGTCGCCTGCATGCGGCTGTAGCCGTCGGGTACCGCGCCGTTCATCACCAGGGATTCGGGACGAATGAACAGGTCTGCCCGGCGACCGGCTGCAATGCCCTCACCCGCGATCCGGCCAGTGACTTCCTCGCCGCTCTGGAGCCGCAATCGAGCCAGATCGCCGTCCACCGAGATGACGTCGCCGGACAACCGGTTGTTGTCCCCAACGAAGCCCGCCACGAACGGCGTCGCCGGGTCGCGGTACAGGGTCTCCGGCGCGGCCACCTGATCGAATCGGCCCTGGCGCATCACCGCCACCTGATCCGACATCACCATGGCTTCGGACTGGTCGTGGGTGATGTACACGAAGGTGGTGCCGAAGGCTTTCTGCAGGTGCTTGAGCTCGACTTTCATCTGCTCGCGCAGCTTCAGGTCGAGCGCGCCGAGGGGTTCGTCCAGCAGCAGCAGCGTGGGTTCGAGCACGAGGCACCGCGCCAAAGCCACCCGCTGGCGCTGGCCACCGCTCAACTGCTGGGGATTGCGATCTTCCAGCCCCGGCAGGCCCACCTGCTCCAGCACCCGGGCAATCTTCCTGGTGCGTTCCGCCGCCGGTACTTTCTGGCGACGCAGGCCATAACCGATGTTGTCGCCCACCGACATGGTCGGGAACAGCGCCAGATGCTGGAACACCATGTTCACCGGCCGCTTGTTGGGCGGCACGTCGTTCATCCGGGCGCCGCGAATCTGGATCTCGCCGCTGTCGGGCCGATCGAACCCCGCCAGCAGCCGCAGCAAGGTGGTCTTGCCGCAGCCGGACGGGCCCAGGATGGAAAAGAAGGTGCCCGCAGGCACGTCGAGGGACACCCGGTCCACCGCGGTGTGATCACCGAAGCGGCGGACCAGGTCGGTACAGAAGATATCGGAAGCCATGGATGATCCGATCAGTTGGCAGCCTGGACGCGGTCCAGCACCTGCCCTTCCATGGCTTCCAGCCCCGGCGGAACCGGCGGGTACCACTTGATGTTGTTCAGGGCCTTTTCGTCGAAGCTCTGGCGATAGGCATCGCGCAGGTCCGCTTTCACGAATTCATCGGCGCCCTTGGAGGCGGTGAAGTTGCCGGACTGGTTGGTGATCTTGGCGGCGATTTCCGGCTGCATCACGAAGTTGATCCACTTGTAGGCGGCGTCCACGTTTTCACTGCGACGCGGCAGCGCGAAGGTGTCGATCCAGCCCAGGGCGCCGGATTTCGGAGCCACGAAGCTGATGTCCGGGTTCTCGCCGTGGAGTTTCCAGCCGCCGGCGTCCCACGCCATGGCCGCCTTCACTTCACCGGTGCGCATCAGGGCCAGCAGCTGGTCGCCACCGGTCCAGTAAGTCTTCACGTTGGCTTTGCAGTCGATCAGCTTGTCCTCGACCTTGGCCAGGATGGACTGGTACTTGTCCTTGTCGTCGTAGGCGGCGAACGGGTCCTCGCCCAGCGCGAAGGCAAAGCCGATCAGCGTCGGGCGCTTGAGGCGGTAGCTGACCTTGCCCGCCACCGCATCGTCACACAGGTCGGTGTAATCGGTGACGGTGTCCGCCACGTCCTTGTTCACGATCAGGCCGCTGGTGCCCCAGACCGCCGGCACACCATACTGCTTGCCATTCAGGGAAGTGGATTTCTCGGTGGCCTTGAGCATGGACGGCTGGATCTGGTCCGTGTCGATCTTGCCCAGGTCGATGGGCTGGTAGATGTTGAACTGGCGCTGGACACCGATGATCCGGTCCTGGCTCGGCTGGGCCAGGTCAAAGCCGGCACCGCCGGTGGCCCGCAGCTTGGAGATCATGTCTTCATTGTTGGAGAGCGTAATCTTCACATCGATGCCGGTTTCTTTCTCAAACTGGGCGACCACGTCGTCCGGGGCGTAGCCACCCCAGGTGATCAGGCGCAGTTCCTCGGCCAGGGTCGAGGTGGAAAAAACGGCTGCGGTCAGGAACGCGGCAAGCGCTCCGGTGCGGGTCAGGCTGGTTCTGGGCTGGCTGTCCATGCGATGTCCTCGTCTTAAACGCCGGTTATTGCCCGGCACGGACCAGTCATGGAACACACCGGGAATCATTGGGTTATCAGAACGGTATAGACCAGATATGTCATTTTTGTGAAATATGGAGCAGGCGACGCGCCAAGAGGTTGCCCGGGATCAAGTTTCCCGGGCATGGGTCCGATCGGGTGTCCCATCAGACGAAATGCAGGGCCGCAAAAACCGCCAGGAGGGAGACCGGCATACTGAGCAGGATCACCGCCGCAATATCATCCTTGGGTCCGTTGTAATGGCTGGCCAGGATATAGCTGATCACCGCCACCGGCATGCTGGCCTGGATCAGGATGGTATGGGCGACGATGGATTCCAGCGGCAGGACGGAGATCACCGCCAGCGCCGAACCCAGCCCCAGTACCACGCGGCCGATGGAAAGACCGACAATCCGCCACACCTGCCCCAACTCCCGCAGGTTAATCGAAGCCAGCGAGCGCCCCAGCAACAACAGCATCACCGGGATGGTCATGCCCGCCAGGATATCCAATGTGCGGGTCACCGCTTCCGGCGCTTCGATCCCGGTTGCGACCCAGACCAGTCCCACCAGCAGCGCGATGATCGAGGCATTCGAGAAAATCGCCTTGAACGAGAAGCGCCCGGACAGCAGCCAGACGCCCAGGGTGAAGTGACTGATCTGGACCACCGTGGACACCACCACCGCATGCACCAGGGCCTGATCGCCCAGCAGCGAGAACACCAGCGGAATCCCCAGGTTGCCGGTATTGGGATTGACCAGCATGGACAGGTAGCCGCGCACCTCCAGCCCGGACAGCTTCAGGGCAATCGCCCCCACCACCGCCGACAACGCCAGCACCGCGAGGATCGCGATCAACGTATCCGACACGCTCCAGATCGGCGTGTCCATGCCCAGCATGGCCTTGAGAATCAGGGCCGGCAGGCCGATCAGGGTCACCAGTCGGGACAGGGCCGGCGAATCGAGCAACGTGGTCCGCCGGGCCAGGATCAGGCCCAACACGGCACAGAAAACGACGGGAAACAGCGCGTTGAGGTAGGCCGACAACAAAACGGGAATCTCCGAATCCTTTCAAAGGTGGGCATTGTACCTTGCGTGCCCCGGCTTGGCAGCGCGATGAAAGTGGCCCCGGCAAAGCACCCGGATGGTGTCTGCGTGATTCATTATTGTGCATGCCTCGGCGTCAAGCCTGTGGAAAGCGGCGACCAGACGCCTCAAGAAACTCACTAATACGTTGATAACGAGTGCAATTTTCAACTTCCTGAAAATTGGGCACGGGAGTTGCTCTGACAACAACGACGTCGGGCGAATCCGCCCGGCCCAGACTACCGAAGCACGACCGGACAACGGCGTCCGCATCCGTCTGCAACGCAGACCCGGTGTGGCGTCGTTTTTTTGTGCCCGCCAAAAGAAAGCCCGCCCGATTGAGGCAGGGCCACACAACGTAAGTGACCACACGCAAGAGGAAGCCAAGATGTCCTATCTAGTCCCGTCGGAGTTCGTCACCAAGATGGTGGATGCCGGCGAATCCAAGATCTACATGTCCACCCGTGACACCCTGATCCGCGCCTACATGGCCGGCGCCATCCTGGCCCTGGCCGCCGTGTTTGCCGTGACCGTCGCGGTCCAGACCGGCGTCTTCCTGATCGGCGCCGTGCTCTTCCCCATCGGCTTCTGCATGCTCTACCTGATGGGCTTCGACCTGCTGACCGGGGTCTTCATGCTCACGCCGCTGGCGTTGCTGGACAAACGGCCGGGCGTCACAGTGGCCCAGGTGCTGCGCAACTGGGGCTGGGTGTTCCTGGGCAACTTCGCCGGCGCCCTGACCGTCGCCTTCATGATGGCCTTCATCTTCACCTACGGCTTCAGCACCGATCCGGGACCGGTGGGCACCAAGATCGCCGGCATCGGCGAGGCGCGGACGCTGGGCTACGCTGAATACGGCACCATGGGTTGGATCACCATCTTCATCCGCGGCATGCTGTGCAACTGGATGGTCTCCATGGGCGTGGTCGGCGCGATGATCTCCACCAACGTCACCGGCAAGATCCTGGCCATGTGGATGCCCATCATGCTGTTCTTCTTCATGGGCTTCGAGCACTCCGTCGTGAATATGTTCCTGTTCCCGTCGGCCATGATCATGGGTGGCGGCTTCTCCATCGCCGACTACTTCATCTGGAACGAAATCCCCACGGCATTGGGCAACCTGGTGGGCGGCCTCGCCTTCACCGGTCTGACCCTGTACACCACCCATATCCGGACCGCGCCCAAGCGCAAGATCGCCGCGCATCCGTCCGCCGAACGGGCGGCCGCCTGAGCGGTCTACCGTCCCAGTCGGCCCCTGCCCTCGCGGCGGGGGCCGCTGCCTCGTCTATGGAAAACCGACTGACCATCACCCTCGGCCAGCATTCCGACCGGGGACGCAAACCGACCAACCAGGACTTCCACGGCTGCCAGATACCGACCGGCGCGATGCGGGATATCAAAGGCATTGCCCTGGCCATGGCCGACGGCATCAGCAGCAGCGACGTCAGCCACATCGCCAGCGAAACCGCCGTCCGCGCCTTCCTCGACGACTACTACTGCACCTCCGATGCCTGGTCCGTGCGCCACGCCGTCGAGCGAGTGCTCACCGCCACCAACGGCTGGCTGCATTCCCAGACCCAGCGAAGCGATGCCCGTTTCGACAAGAACCGCGGCTACGTCTGCACCCTCAGCGCGCTGGTGCTCAAGGCCGACCGGGCCCACCTGTTCCATGTGGGCGACACCCGCATCTACCGCCTGAACGATGCCGGGCTGGAACAACTGACCCACGACCATCGCCTGTGGGTCTCTCCAGAAGAGCATTACTTGAGCCGGGCACTGGGCATCGAGGCGTCGATTGAACTCGATTACCGCTCCGTCGCCATCCGGCCGGGCGACCTGTTTATCGTTGCCACCGACGGCGTCTACGAACACGCCGAGACCGCCTTCATCCTCCAGTGCTGCCGGGAGTTTGCCGACGATCTGGACGACGCCGCCCGGCGCGTCATCGACCACGCGCTCGACAACGGCAGCAGCGACAACCTGACCCTCCAGATCGTGCGGGTGGATTCGGTCCCCCGGGACACGACACCCGACTTTCACGCCACCATCGCCGACCTGCCCCTGCCGCCGGTGCTGGAGGCCCGCGCGTCTTTCGACGGCTACACAATCCTGCGCGAACTGCACGCCACCAGCCGCAGCCATGTCTATCTGGCGGAAGATCAGGTCAGTGGCGAACGGGTGGTGCTGAAGCTGCCGTCCATCGATCTGCAGCAGGACGAGGACTACCTGGAACGGCTGCTGATGGAGGAATGGATCGCCCGTCGGGTCCACAGCGCGCACGTCATGAAAGCGGGGCCGCAAACGCGCCAGCGTCAGTACCTCTACACCGTCACCGAATACATCGAGGGGCAAACGCTCAAACAGTGGCTCAACGACCACCCGCAGCCCGATCTGGAGACGGTGCGCGATCTGATCGAGCAAATCAGCAAAGGCCTGTACGCCCTGCACCGAATGGAAATCCTGCACCAGGACCTGAAACCGGATAACGTGATGATCGACACCCACGGCACCGTGCGCCTGATCGACCTGGGCGCCGCCCAGGTGGCGGGCATCGAGGAAGCGCGCACCCATGACGATCCCCTCGCCCTGCCCGGCACGGCGCTGTATATGGCGCCGGAATATTTCATGGGGGAAGTGGGCACCGCGCGGTCGGATCTCTATTCCCTGGCCGTGCTCACCTATCACCTGCTGTCCGGGCGTTTTCCCTACGGCCCACAGGTGGCCAAGGCCAGGACCGCCGCCGCCCAGCGCAACCTCAAATACCAGAGCGTGCTCGACGATGAGCGCGCCATCCCCGCCTGGGTGGACGAAACACTGAAAAAAGCCCTGCACCCCAACCCGGACAAGCGCTACCAGGAGCTGTCCGAGTTCACCTACGACCTGCGGCACCCTAACAAGGCTTATCTCAACAAGACACGGCCTCCGTTGCTTGAGCGGAATCCGGTGGTGGTTTGGCAGGGGATTTCGGCGGTTTTGGCTGCGGCGGTGGTTTATTTGTTGGTGCGGTAGTTTTCCTCACGTGCTGAGAGCAAGCCCGGCCGCATACACATAAAACAGCACATTCAGCATCCCTGCACCAAGCAAGGCCAACGCCCTTCGCTCTCAACCTTTTCCCCCGACTGCATACTTACTGGCGGAAGATCCTCTGACGCAAGAGGCAACGATGGGGATCAGGAAGTCGAGTTGACCATGCTCAAAAAGCGGAGTTCAGCGGCAAAGTGACGGAAAAGTACGAAGCCTGCTATTGCGACATAATGTAGATGGATGATCTTGCGGGATTTATTTGAAAAGATGCAATTGCGACCGAGTATTATACGTTACGGAGTTATCCTCGTTTTGACGGAAAACTCCAAAAGCGAGAAACCGGTTACTGGCCTTACGTGACTGAAAGGGCTACGCTTTTCGGGCACTGGAGTGTCTCGCGCTGCGAAGTTATACGTCTGCGTGATATGCGTCAAATGATGTTGAATTAGCTGTTATGCTTGTTTGTCGATATGAATTGGATAGAAGAATCAAAAATTATCTTTTGCGAAAGCAAACCCGAGAACTTCGGGAGCTACACTCATTGTTGTGAATGTGCCGAGTATAATGAAAGATTAAAGGGGCGTGACTTAGACTCTCTAAGTCTGGACGACGTTTGCCCTGGCGATGACCCCTTTCATTTTTCATCTGACGAAGGCACAAAATACTATATGCCTGCATTAATTAGATTGTGTTTCGACAAAGATGATTTCTTTTTTGCACAACTATTATCACACTTAGAAAAAGACGGAAAAAATCACAGCCTTTTTGTATCATGTAATGATAGGCAGCGAGTATTTATTCGAGACTTTATAGAATTTATGATCAACACATATCCGAAAGAGCTTGAGTCACACTTGTGTGATCATCAGGCGTTTAGAGTATATGAAATATGGGCATCAGCATAACCAGTCGCACCAGCGGACATTTTTTGCGTCGCTCTTTTGTGTGGTGAGTACCACACAACGGCTCCTCCAAAAATCCCGCTGTGCTCGGCGTTAACTGTCATATGAGCTTCAGAGCAGAATTAGAGAAAAAGTGGAAGATTACTATCGCCTTATTGAGTGAGGCTCGCGCAGTTCTTTGCGAATGTCAGGGTGTGGGCAAGTATATAGCCGAGTACGATGAATACCTTGACCACAACGAGCTAGAACTAGCACTTGATATGCTAGCCCGGATTTCTCACAGGGCATAAAAGAAAGCGGCTGAAAGTGTTAAGGTTTCAAGACCTTACCCAAGAAACCAACACCAACAGCCGCTTCCAAAATGGTACCTGAAAAACTGACCTTCACGCCACTCGCACGCCGCCAGATTGAAGCTGATTTCTCCGGTGGCCACATCACCTCCGATGCCGGATTACTGCTGCTCCGTGAAGTCGACCAGCAACATGGACTGACTCATCGCTTGGCCGCGGCACTACAAGATCCGAGAACGCCAGAGCGGGTCCGGCACAAGCTGGACACGATGGTTCGTCAGCGTGTATTTGGCGTGGCTGCCGGTTATGAAGATCTCAACGATCACGAAGCCCTGCGCTTTGATCAAGCACTTCAGACGGCTGTTGGTCAGGACAACGATCTGGCCGGTAAATCCACGTTATGCCGGATGGAACAGCGAGCCGACCGGCAGGCGGTGGTGAAGGCCCATGAACTGCTCTGGCATCACTTCATCGAGCAGCATGACAAACCGCCGAAGGAAATCGTGCTGGACTTTGACGGTACCGATATTCCGGTGCACGGCGAGCAGCCCGGCAAGTTCTTCAACGGCTATTACGATCACCACTGCTACTTCCCGCTGTACGTGTTTTGTGGTCGCCATCTGCTGGTCAGCTACCTGCGCACCAGCAACCGCAGTGACAGCCGCCACAGCTGGGCCATTCTGGCCTTGCTCGTCCGCTTTATTCGCCAGTACTGGCCGGAGACCCGCATCGTAT